>SKUB01000110.1 GCA_007122315.1 Pseudomonadales bacterium
CCACCGGCCCGAATGGGGGGCGGCGCACGACCAGTTCGAGATCGCCAAAGCGCATGAGATAGGTGAGGTTCGCGGAACCGGCCGGGAACTGCAGTGCCTCCATCGGTGGTGACAGATCGAGCTCGTCACCGAGTTCGTCGCGCAGCCAGCGTTCGAGCGCAGCCCAGTCGAGGTTCTCGCCGTCGCGGACCGTCGTCACTTCACTCATTCAGCCTTCCCCGATTCGCTGTCTTCCAGTTTCGATGATGTCGCCTCGGACAGCCCCGCGGCAATCCGCCGAGTCGCCAGGAACCCAGGCGCTCCGAAGCCCATCCCGCGAGCCGGGGTATCAGGCGCTGGAGGGAGCGATGCGCATTCGGTCGGAGTTGGATAGCCCCTGCCTCGCAGAGCCGTTGAGACTTTGATCTTGATCTGGACTCGATCCTTGGTGCGCAGGAACAGCTGGGTGATCTCTGCCTGCGTCCGAGGCGCGGACTCTGCGGAAGGTCTGACGGCCGGCTGGGGGTGATTGCGGGGGGCCGCCAGCGGACGTGACCGATCCTGCCGTCATCCGCAAGATCCTCGACCACATCCATCAACGCGCCCCGCCGGTAAGGCGCCGCACCCTGGAGGAGTAAGCGATCTCATCAGCCCGTGGTTGACCGTTGACGCCGTGAACGGCCAGTGGATACCTGCCTTCCTCTTCAGCTCACGGGCCTGTAGGAAGCCGACCCGATGCTACGTGAGATTTTTCCCATTCCGATCGCCATGCATCGGCGGGATACGTCGTTGACCGTTGCTGAACCGCTGGGCCTGCTTGGCGCAGGCAGGAAAAGGACCCATTGTTTTTCCTATCCGCAAAGTTCGCAGGCCACTATGCGGTAGACCCATGAAGATGAACGAGAGTGGCTGCATGCCCGATCAGTCCGGTGCTTGGCACAGATTGGGACGCTGCCCTGGTTGCGGACGCGCAGCCAGGCTAGCATGACCGTATTCAGTTCGAATAAGGATTTGGCCATGACAATCGTCAGTGTCACAGAGTTCAAGGCGAACGCGGCCCGCATGCTCGAAGCCCTCGGCGAGACTAACGACGAGATCATTCTCACTCAGAACGGCAGGGCCAGCGCCGTCGTGCAGAGCGTTGCCGCACACAGACGCCTGCGGGAGTCCCTGCTCATGCTCAAGCTCATGGCGCAGGGTGAAGCGGACGCTGCGGCGGGGCGGACATTTCCGCAGGAGCAGCTCTTCGAGGCCATCGCCACCCGCGTGCGAGAGGGTGATGGCTGAACACCATGTGATCTGGTCCGCCGCAGCCGCCGATGATCTCGAAGCCATCATCGACTTCATCGCCGGCGACAGCGCTGACGAAGCCCTGCGGGTGCTGGAGAGGCTTCGGCTCCGAACACAGCGGCTGACGACGCTGGCATCGCGGGGACGGATCGTCCCGGAACTGCGGGACGAAGGCATCGCGATCTACCGGGAACTGCTGGAGCGACCGTGGCGGATCATCTACCGCCTCGATGGCGATCGGGTGCTGGTGTTGGCAGTGCTGGACGGCCGCCGTGATCTGGTAGATCTGCTGCTCGAGCGTGTGACGCGCTAGTCGGGCTCGAGGTTGATCTACTTTGCCGGTGGGAGGACGGTTCCCATTCGCCCGCCCACAGGGCCTTACCCGGACGGCTCGCTACGATTGGCGATGGCCGCCAGGGTCTCGACCAAGCCGTCAGTGTCGCTGCGCGTCAGGATGTCGACCTGGCAGCGTTGCGGGCATGGGCGAAGGAGGAGGGTCACGCTGAGAAGTTCGAGACATTCCTCGAGTTTCTCGATCCTGATGGCTAACCAAGATGGGACAGAGACAAGCGCCAGCAGCTACCTCTGAACAGCGGTCTCGACCTGCCTTCGGCGTTCACGCTGCGTCCAGCCAAGTAACCTTTTCGCATGGTCGCTCATAGCCTTTCTGCAGGGAGTCGGGTCGGCAAGTCCTCCCCGTGGAACGACTACAAGCTGTCACAACAACCCCTCCTCAACCGTCTACCCGGTGGCACCCCAAAACCGAGGAGACGATCATGGCCGAACAGGAACTCGCCCCCGACACCGCTGCCGCCCGCAGTAGCATCGACTGGGCCCGCGTCCAGGCCATCTCCGGCCTCTGCTTCGCCGGCTTCCTGGCTCTGCATCTGGCTGCCACGGTCAGCGCCATCTTCGGGGAAGCGGCCTTCACCTTCGTGCAGCATGCCGGGCGCCGGATCTATCAGTACCCGTTGCTGGAGTTGGGGCTCATCGTCGCCTTTGTGGCGCACCTCGTGGCCGCCTGGCAACTGCGGCAGCGCGCCCGCAGCGCCCTGCGCGGCAACCTGCGTCGACGTCTGCATCGCTATGCCGCGATCTACCTGCTGCTTTTCGTCGCCGGTCATGCCCTGGCGACTCGTGGCGTATCGCTCGCGGGCAACGTGGATTCTGGTTTCGATGCGGTGGCGTTCTCCATCGCCTGGATACCGACCTGGTTCCTGCCCTACTACTTCTTTCTGGCCATGGCTGGGCTCTACCACGCCTGGTGGGGCAGTCTGACGGCGCTGTCGCGGCTGGGCTGGAAGGCGCCGGGGACACTGCGCGCCCGTAAGGTCTTCTGGCTGCTGCCGGTGGCGGGGCTGCTGCTGATGCCCTTGGCCCTGGCCCGCTTCGCCGGACTGCTCGGCGACATCGGCGACCCGATGAGCAGCGCCTACGCCCGCTACTACCTGATGCTGTTCGGGTTGGATTGAGAGTTGCTGGGGGCGTACGCGTAGCTGCTGAGACCGGTGCCGGGTTCGTCCTCGCTCCCGAAGCGGGAGAGATGATCCAGACTGCTGCGCTCGCCATCCATAAGGCCATGGCCGTTGATGCGCTCGGCGAGATGCTGTTCCCCATCTCGTCCACGTGGAAGCGCTCAAGCTCTGCACTCAGACCTTGTCGAAAGATATTGCCCGGCTGTCCTGCAGCGCCGGTTGATCGGATGCTGAGCCTTCCCTGAAGCTGTTCGGTAAGGTGCGGATACGAAAAACTACAGGTCTTTTTCCTGCCGACCTTGAGCATGCACACCTGTAGCGCGACCATCACGTTGACCGGTCAGCGACAACTACGATGGCCGGGCCTGCGCTTTGATAGACTCTGCAGGCGCCACCGTATGCCTATTAGAACGTTTTCGAGGGGAGCACTTCATTCATGGCAGTACCCATGCAGCGTCATCCGGGGCGTCGCCCCACCATCGTCCTTCTCATTCTGGGCGTCCTCGGCCTCGCAGCCTGCAGTTCGGAGGAGCCCGCAGCGCCGGCAGCGACTGCGCCCGAGGGCACCCCCCCGGCAACGGCGCGACTGACGCCAGACGAGATTCGGGCCCGCGTCGCCAGGGTGGATGGCGATGCCATCCGCAATCCCCGTCCCGGTGACTGGCTCACCCACGGACGGACCTACGACGAGCAGCGCCACAGCCCTCTGGATCGGATCAACACCGACAACGCGGCCGAACTCGGGTTGGCCTGGTACTGGGACACGGGTACCACCCGCGGCCTGCAGGCCACCCCCATCGTGGTGGACGGTGTCATGTTCACCACCGGCTCCTGGTCCGCGGTCTACGCCCACGACGCCGTCACCGGCGAGCATTTGTGGACCTATGACCCCGAAGTGCCCCGGGAGTGGGCGAAGTACGCCTGCTGCGACGTGGTCAATCGCGGCGTCGCCGTGTGGAAGGGCCGCGTCTATGTCGGCACCCTGGACGGTCGTCTGGTGGCGCTGGATGCGGGCACCGGTCGGCCCGACTGGGAGACGCTGACCATCGATCCGACCCGGCCCTACACCATCACCGGCGCGCCGCGGATCGTGAAGGGCAATGTCATCATCGGCAACGGCGGCGCCGAGTACGGCGTACGCGGCTACGTCAGCGCCTACGACGCCGAAACCGGCGAGAAGGCGTGGCGCTTCTGGGTGGTTCCCGGCAACCCGGCGGACGGCTTCGAAGGCGACTACATGAAGCGCGCCGCCGAGACCTGGCGCGGCGAGTGGTGGGAAGTCGGCGGCGGCGGCACCGCCTGGGATTCCATGGCCTACGACCCCGAGCTGGATCTGCTCTACGTGGGCACCGGCAATGGCTCACCCTGGAATCGGCACGAACGCAGCCCCGGCGGCGGCGACAACCTGTACCTGTCTTCCATCGTCGCGCTGAACCCCGACAGCGGCGATCTGGTCTGGTACTACCAGACCACCCCCGGCGACACCTGGGACTACACCGCCACTCAGCACATGATCCTCACCGACCTGGAGGTGCACGGCGAACGCCGCAAGGTGATCGTGCAGGCGCCCAAGAACGGCTTCTTCTACGTGCTCGATCGCAGCAATGGCGAACTGCTGTCAGCGGAAGCCTACGTCCCGGTGACCTGGGCCAGCCACGTCGATCTCGAGACCGGGCGTCCGGTGGAGAATCCGTCCGCGGATTACATGGAGGAGCCGGTGCTGACGCAGCCGGCGCCCTACGGCGGCCACAACTGGCATCCGATGACCTACTCGCCGGATACCGGGCTGGTCTACATCCCGGCGCTGGATATCCCGTTCATGTTCGGCCAGGACAACGCCTTCCGCTACCAGCCAGGTGAATGGAACACCGCCGTCGAAATGCTGCTCGCGGCTCCGCCCGGCGACGTCAACGAAGAGCTGGCGAACCGGGCCCTGGTCAAAGGGCATCTGGCGGCCTGGGATCCGGTCAATCAGCGTGAAGCCTGGCGTGTTCAGCACTCCGGATCCTGGAACGGTGGTCTGCTGTCCACGGCCGGTGGTCTGCTGTTCCAGGGTCGGGCAGATGGCATGTTTGCCGCCTACCGTGCCGATGACGGCGAGCTGCTGTGGGAGACGCCCGCCTACACCGGGATCATCGCGGCTCCCGTGACCTGGGAGAAGGACGGTGTTCAGTACGTCACCGTGGTGGCAGGCTGGGGCGGGGCCTTCGGTCTCGCGTCCGGTATCCCGCCCCAGGAAGGCAATGTCATCCGCGAAGGCCGCATTCTCACCTTCAAGCTCGGTGGTGAAGCCCAGCTTCCGGTGCCGCCGCCGCTGGACCTGGGTCTGCCGGAGCCGCCGCCCCTGACCGCGTCAGCGGAGACCGTCGCCAAGGGCGAGCAGCTCTTCCACGCCTACTGCTCCGTCTGCCACGGCGCCGGTGCGGTCTCCAGCGGCGTGCTGGCGGATCTGCGCTACATGGACGAGGAGACCCATGCGATCTTCGAGGGCATCGTCCGCGGCGGCGCCTACCAGGACCGGGGCATGCCGGGCTTCTCTCACGTGCTCGAGCGTGAGCAGAGTGCGGCGGTGCACGCCTACATCATCAAGCGTGCCCATGACGCCCATGAGCTGCGCGAGCTGGAAATGGCCCAGGCCGCCAGCGACGACTGACAGCTTTCACCAGCCCGGAGCGCCATGGAAGGTGCCCGGGTCTGGGGTCGTTCCAGTCTGCTGGTGGTCAGATCAGCTTCACCAGCATCTTGCCGACGTTGCGTCCGGTG
Source organism: Pseudomonadales bacterium (assembly GCA_007122315.1). Classification (GTDB taxonomy): domain Bacteria; phylum Pseudomonadota; class Gammaproteobacteria; order Pseudomonadales; family Azotimanducaceae; genus SLTB01. Next base: position 5,508 of record SKUB01000110.1, read on the forward strand.
AACAGTCCCTCGAACGCGGCGGGTGCCTGGTCGATCCCGTCGAGGATCGTCTCGTCATACTTCACCTTCCCCTCTGCGATCCAGCCGGACACGTCACGGATGAAGTCGTCGCGGGAGTCGTTGTAGTGACTGACGATGAAGCCCTGCAGACGCAGTCCCATGCCGATGGCCATGGTGAGGTTCGACGGGCCTGGCCGGGGGGAAGCGTCGTTGTAAACCGCGATGGCACCACACAGTGCGATGCGTCCGAACTGGCGCATGTGGAACAGAGCTGCTTCCAGATGGTCGGCGCCGATGTTGTCGAAGTAGACGTCGAGGCCGTCCGGCGCGCCCTCGCGCAGGCGTGCGAGCAGGTCGCCTTCCCGATAGTTGAACGCGTAGTCGAAACCCAGGTCATCGGTCAGGTGCCGGACCTTCTCGTCGCTGCCGGCGCTGCCGAGCACGCGGCAACCCTTGATCTTCGCGATCTGCCCGGCCAGGGATCCCACGGCGCCGGCGGCGCCGGATACGAACACCGTCTCGCCGTCCTTCAGGCTGGCGGCGCGGAACAGGCCCACGTAGGCGGTCATGCCCGGCATGCCGAGTACGCCGAGGTAGGCTGAGAGGGGCGCGACCTCCGGGTCGACGGGCTGCAGCTGCCGCGGCTCGGCGACGAATGCCTCCCGCCAGCCGAAGCCGTTCTGCACGAAGGTCCCGACCGGCATCGCGTCGCTGTTCGAGGCGATGACTTCGCCGACCGCTCCGCCATCGAGCGGCGCGCCCACCTGGAAGGGCGGTACGTAGGACTTGCGGTCGTACATGCGCCCGCGCATGTAGGGATCGACGCTCATGTAGTGGTTGCGCACCAGCACCTGCCCCGGGCCCGGGTCGGCGACGTCGACCTCGCAGATCTCGAAGTTGTCATTGGTGGGCATGCCATTCGGACGGGACTTCAGGCGGACTTCTCTGCTTTGGGTCATGAGCGTTCTCTCTGTACCAGGACAATTAATGTAGCGATGAGATCAGGGAGGTGGGCCAGGACAGTGAACCAAAGGCCGGGCGCGATCAATCGGCGGTCACGTTTCGGCTTTGATCGGGCGTCCGGGGAGTCAGATCCATGTCCTGCCCCAGTACGCGCTCAGACAAGCTACTGGCGAGCCCCAATGTCGGAGGCGGACCCGGCGAAAAGCACGCTGATCGCTTACTGATCGAGGTGCAAGCTTCTGCGGAAGCGTTGACGAAGCATGCGGCTATCGATTGACAAGGCTTGGAGTCAAGTTAGACTGACACTCTGCCGTTGAGTGTCAATGTAAATGGACATGAAGATGGACATCGACTCATGAAGGCCCACGCTGTCGTTCTCGAAGAACCCGAGCGCCTGTGCCTGCGGGACCTCGACCTGAAGCCGCAGGAAGCCGCAGACGTGGTGGTCGAGATGGACTTCAGCGGCATCAGCACCGGCACCGAGCGTCTGCTGTATACCGGCGCCATGCCGGCCTTTCCCGGCATGGGCTATCCGCTGGTGCCGGGGTACGAGTCGGTGGGCCGGATCAGCGCTGCGGGTCCGGAATCAGGGCGCAGCGTTGGCGAAACCGTCTTCGTTCCCGGGGCATCCTGCTATCGCGACGTACGCGGCCTGTTCGGCGGTACGGCCGAACGGGTGATCGTCCCTGGCGCCCGTGTGGTGCCGCTGCCGGATGGTCTGGGTGAGCAGGGCGTGCTGATCGCGCTGGCGGCCACGGCCCGTCACGCCCTCGTGCCTGTTGCCCCTGACGGTCCGCTGCCGGAGTTGATCATCGGCCATGGTGTGCTCGGCCGCCTGCTCGCGCGCCTGGTCGTGGCTGCCGGCGCATCACCTCCGGTGGTGTGGGAAACGAATCCGGATCGGCAGAGCGGTGCGCGCGGCTATTCCGTGCTCTCACCCGATGATGACGACCGTCGGGACTATCGCTGCATCTGTGATGTCAGCGGCGACGCCGGCCTGCTCGATACCCTGATCGGCCGGCTCGGAGCCGGCGGCGAAATCGTGCTGGCCGGCTTCTACAGTCAGCCGCTCAGCTTCACCTTTCCGCCTGCTTTCATGCGCGAGGCCCGCATCCGGGTCGCCGCGGAGTGGAAGCCCGCGGATCTGCTGGCCGTCTCCGAGTTGCTCGCGACCGGCAGCCTCGACCTCGATGACCTCATCACGCACCGCTCCCCGGCCGCCGAGGCCGAGGACGCTTATCGCACGGCTTTCGGCGATGCCCATTGCCTGAAGATGATTCTCGATTGGAGACGCTCATGAACCCTTCCCTGGGCAAAGACGCGACCATCCCGCTGACCGAGCTCACCGACGCGCTGCGCGCAGAGGCGGCCGAGCCGCCGCTGGAGCCCGAGTACGGCCACGACCCTGACGCCAAGCCGGCCAAGGAAACCCAGGTCATCGCCATTTATGGCAAGGGTGGGATCGGCAAGAGTTTCACCCTCGCCAATCTGTCCTACATGATGGCCCAGACCGGCAAGCGGGTGCTGCTCATCGGCTGTGACCCCAAGAGCGACACCACTTCGCTGCTGTTCGGCGGTCGCGCCTGCCCCACCATCATCGAAACCTCGTCGAAGAAGAAGCTCGCCGGTGAGCCGGTGACCATCGGCGACGTCTGCTTCAAGCGCGACGGCGTGTTCGCCATGGAACTCGGCGGGCCTGAGGTGGGTCGAGGCTGCGGTGGCCGCGGCATCATTCACGGCTTCGAGCTGCTCGAGAAGCTCGGCTTTCACGAGTGGGGCTTCGACTACGTCCTGCTCGACTTCCTCGGCGACGTGGTCTGCGGCGGCTTCGGACTGCCCATCGCCCGCGACATGTGCCAGAAGGTCATCGTGGTGGGCTCCAACGACCTGCAGTCCCTGTATGTGGCCAACAACGTCTGCTCCGCGGTGGAGTACTTCCGCCGGCTCGGCGGCAACGTCGGTGTCGCCGGCATGGTCATCAACAAGGACGACGGCACCGGGGAGGCCCAGGCCTTTGCGGACAAGGCCGGTATTCCGGTCCTCGCGGCCATCCCCGCTCACGACGACATCCGCAAGAAAAGCGCGAACTACGAGATCATCGGCCGCCCGGGTACGGATTGGGCGCCGCTGTTCGAGGAGCTGGCCATTAACGTCGCCGAGGCTGCGCCCCATCAGCCCCGGCCCTTGACCCAGGATGGGCTGCTCGACCTGTTCTCCAGCGACTCCACCGGGCGCAACGTGGTGCTCGAACCCGCCTCCTTCGAGGACATGTGCGGCAAGGAATACGTCGAGAAGCCGTCCCTGGAGGTGGTGTATGACGACGCTTGATTCCGGCGCCACCACCATTCCGGTGACCCAGGTCGACCCGCCTGCCGACGACGGCCTCGGCTGCCACGCGGGCGCGGAAAAAATGAAGGCCGCGGCACGCGCTGCCGGCAACAGCGAAATGCTCGACCGTTACGCGGCGGATTACCCCGTCGGTCCCCACGATCAGCCCCAGAGCATGTGCCCGGCGTTCGGGTCGCTGCGGGTCGGGCTGCGCATGCGACGGACGGCCACCGTGCTGTCCGGCTCGGCCTGCTGCGTCTATGGCCTCACGTTCACGTCCCACTTCTACGGCGCTCGCCGCACCGTGGGGTACGTGCCGTTCAACTCCGAGAGCCTGGTGACCGGCAAACTGTTCGAAGACATCCGCGAGGCGGTGCACGACCTCGCCGACCCGGAACTCTACGACGCCATCGTCATCACCAACCTGTGCGTCCCGAGCGCTTCCGGTGTGCCGCTGCGTCTGCTGCCGAAGACCATCAACGGCGTGCGCATCATCGGCATCGACGTCCCCGGCTTCGGTGTCCCGACCCACGCCGAGGCCAAGGACATTCTCGCCGGCGCCATGCTCGCCTATGCCCGCGCGGAGGCGGAGCAGGGCCCGGTGGCCGCACCCCGGACCCGGGAGGAACGGCCCACCGTCAGTCTCATCGGTGAGATGTTCCCGGCCGATCCCATGGGCATCGGCGCCATGCTCGAGCCCATGGGGCTTGCGGCGGGGCCGGTGGTTCCGACCCGCGAGTGGCGTGAGCTCTACGCGGCCCTGGACAGCGTGGTCGTGGCCGCGATCCATCCTTTCTATACCGCTGCCTGTCGGGAGTTCACCGCAGCCGGACGACCCATCGTGCCCTCGGCGCCGGTCGGGCATGACGGTACCGCGGCCTGGCTGGATGCCATCGGCGCGGCTGCGAACGTTCCGGAAGCAAAAGTCGCGGCCGCCAAGAACCGGTTTCTGCCGGCCATCCGCGGTGCCCTCGACGGGGCCCGGATCCGCGGCCGGATCACGCTGTCGGGCTACGAAGGCTCCGAGCTGCTGGTTGCGCGCCTGCTGGTGGAGAGTGGCGCCGACGTGCGCTACGTGGGCACGGCCTGTCCGCGGACGGAGCATTCGGAACCGGACCGGGAGTGGCTGGCCGCGAAGGGCGTCCAGGTACAGTACCGGGCGTCGCTGGAACAGGATCTCGCGGCCATGGCCGAGTTCGAACCGGACCTCGCCATCGGCACCACGCCGGTGGTGCAGAAGGCCAAGGAACAGGCGATCCCCGGTCTGTACTTCACCAACCTGATCTCAGCGCGTCCGCTCATGGGCCCGGCCGGTGCCGGCTCCCTGGCCCAGGTCGTCAACACCGCCATCGGTAACCAGTCCCGCTTCGACACCATGCGGGCGTTCTTCGAGGGCGTCGGCAGTGGCCATACCGCCGGCGTCTGGTCGCAGCAGCCGGTGGATCGTCCCGAGTTCCGTGCGCGCTACGCGAAACAGCTGGCGAAGGACGCAGCGCGTAAGGATCCCCAGGAGATAGGCTGATGCTCGTACTCGATCATGATCGCGCCGGCGGCTACTGGGGTTCGGTGTACGTTTTCGCCGCCGTGAAAGGTCTGCAAGTGATCATCGACGGTCCGGTGGGCTGCGAGAACCTGCCGGTGACATCGGTGCTGCACTACACCGACGGACTGCCGCCCCACGAACTGCCCATCGTCGTCACCGGACTCGGTGAGGAAGAGCTCGGCCAGAACGGCACCGAAGACGCCATGAAGCGCGCCCATGCAACGCTGCAGAAGGATCAGCCAGCGGTAGTGGTGACCGGCTCCATCGCCGAGATGATCGGGGGCGGGGTCACGCCCGAGGGCACCAACATCAAGCGCTTTCTGCCGCGGACCATCGACGAGGATCAGTGGCAGAGTGCTGATCGGGCGCTGACCTGGCTGTGGACCGAGTACGGGCGCAAGAAGATCCCTGCGGTGAAGCCGCGCAAGGACGGCACGAAGCCCAAGGTCAATCTCATCGGTGCCATCTATGGCATGTTCAACTCCGCGTCGGACTTGGCCGAGATCAAACGGCTGATCGAGGGTATCGGCGCCGAGGTCAACATGGTGTTCCCGCTCGGCAGTCACCTGGCCGATGTCGGCAAGCTTGCCGATGCCGAGGTGAATGTCTGCATGTACCGGGAGTTCGGGCGCCTGCTGTGCGAGACTCTGGAGCGGCCCTATCTGCAGGCACCGGTGGGGCTGCACAGCACTACGCAGTTCCTGCGCACCCTGGGGGAGCTGTTGGACATTGACCCGGAACCGTTCATCGAGCAGGAAAAGCACACCACCATCAAGCCGCTGTGGGACCTGTGGCGTTCGGTGACCCAGGATTTCTTCGGTACCGCCAGCTTCGGCATCGTCGCCGGCGAGACGCATGCGCGTGGCATCCGCCACTTTCTGGAGGACGAACTCGGTCTGCCATGCCACTTCGCGTTCTCGCGGACGGCCGGCGTGAAGCCGGACAATGCGGCGGTGCGCAAGGCGGTGCAGGAACAGACGCCGCTGGTGGTGTTCGGCAGCTACAACGAACGCATGTATCTCGCAGAGACCGGTGCCCGGGCCATGTACATCCCGGCCTCGTTCCCGGGCGCGATCATCCGCCGGCATACGGGTACGCCGTTCATGGGCTACGCCGGCGCCACGTATCTGGTGCAGGAAGTGTGTAACGCGCTGTTCGACGCACTGTTCCACATCCTGCCCCTGGCCACCGACATGGACAAGGTGGAGGCGACGCCGTCGCGGCTGCATCGGCAACTGCCCTGGACGGACGACGCCCGGGAGGCCTTCGACGATCTCGTAGCGGCCCAGCCTGTACTGGTGCGCATCTCGGCGGCCAAACGCCTGCGTGATGCAGCGGAAAGCACAGCGCGCGCAGACGGTCTGGACAGCGTCACCCTCGAGTGCGTCACCGGCAGCAAGGGCGCGCTCGGTCGCGTTCAGGCGGCATGAGCATCTGCACCCCGGAACGCCTTCGGTGATGAACGCCGGGCTCGCGGAGCACCCGCACCGCTTCGAGCTGGCCAATGAACTGCACGCAAGGCCGTTCCCGTCCCTGGCCGCGCCCTGCCACGCAGTCTTCCTGGCCGTGAAGCGCCGTGAAGGTGCGGCGAATCGTGATCGCAACCTGGATCGAGACCATCTCGTCGCCCTGCTCGATCGCTTCGGCGCCCAGCACCCGGCTGCGGATGCCACCCACTTCTTCGGCAACCTCGGGCGTCATCGCATCAAGTGGGAATGCCATACGGAGTTCGTTACCTACACCCTGTTCGGTGAGGGCGTCGCTGCAATCCCGTTCGATGCTTCGAGCTTCGGCATCCTGCCGGCGGACTGGCTCGCCGAGGCGCCGGGTGATCGGCTGACATCGGCACTGGTGCGCGTCGACGTGTCCACCGCCGACGAGATCGTCCCAGCCCGTTTGAACGAGTGGTTCGATGGCGATGGTCTTGCGGTGGCCCGTGTGCTCGATGATGCCGCGGTGGTCGCCAGCGACTTCCGCATCGATGCCAACGGGCACACCCGCATTGCCGTATTCGCCGAACCGGATACAGGCCCGCGCCGTGTCGGGCAGATCGTCCAGCGCCTGCTGGAGATCGAGACCTACAAGACCATCGCCATGCTTGGTCTTCCCATGGCCCGAGAGATCTCTGCGCGGCTCTCTGAGATCGACGAGGAACTGGCGAAACTCGTGTCGAGCATGCGCGAGCCTGACGACGAGGCGGAGGCCACCCTTGATGACCTCCTGGCCATGTCCGCCCGCATCGAACATCTGCTGGCGCGGCACAGCTTCCGGTTCGGTGCCACCGCCGCCTACGAAGCCATTGTCCTGCAGCGCATCGAGGTGCTCAGGGAAGACCACTTCGGCGAAAGCACCACGCTGGCGGAATTCATGATGCGACGCTTCGATCCGGCCATGCGCACGGTGCGCGCGGCGGAGCAGCGGCTGGAACATATGGCGGAACGGGCCCGGCAGGCGGGTTCCCTGCTGCTGACCCGGGTGGAGGTCGGCCGCTCTGCGGAGAACCAGGCGCTGCTCGCCTCCATGGACCGCCGTGCCGATCTGCAGCTGCGTCTGCAGCGAACCGTCGAGGGCCTGTCGGTGGTCGCCATCAGCTACTATGCGGTGAACCTCGTCGCGAACATGGCCAAGCCTCTCGGCGCGGAACTCGGGCTTGCCGAGGCCGCGCTGCTGGCCGTGCTCACTCCGCCCGTGGTGGGGGTGGTATGGCTGTTCGTGCGCAGGATTCGCAAGGGGATGAGCTGAATGTTCGACCGACCTCATGCAGTGGTCATCGGCAGCGGTTTCGGCGGGCTGGCCGCTGCGGTGCGTCTCGGCGCGCGCGGCTATCGGGTGACCGTACTCGAACAGCTCGACGCACCCGGCGGGCGCGCCTACGTGTTCCGCCAGGACGGGTTCACCTTCGATGCCGGCCCCACGATCATTACGGCGCCGTTCCTGCTCGAGGAGCTGTGGCGCCTGTGCGGCCGTGAGCTTGCGGACGACGTCGAGCTGCGTGCGGTGGACCCGTTCTACCGGATCCGCTTCGACGACGGCACCACGTTCGACTGCAGCGCCGACCCGGCCGCCATGCGCGCCTCGGTCCAGGCCCTTGCTCCAGACGACGTGGCTGGCTATGAGCGCTTCGTCGCCGAAAGTGAACGCATCTTCCGGGTCGGCTTCGAGCAGCTTGGGCACGTGCCGTTCGGGACCTGGAAGGACATGCTGCGCGTGCTCCCGGATCTGTTGCGCCTGCAGAGTTTCCGGACGGTTCACGGTCTGGTTGCGCGCTACGTGCGCGACCCTCGCCTGCGGCAGGTGCTGAGCTTTCATCCGCTGCTGGTTGGTGGCAATCCATTCAGCACCACTTCGGTGTACTGCCTGATCGCGTTCCTCGAACGACGTTGGGGCGTGCACTTCGCCATGGGCGGCACGGGTGCCCTCGTAAGTGGACTCGTGAAGCTGATCGAAGGCCAGGGCAGCGAAGTTCGCTGCAACGCCAGGGTGGCGAGCATCACCACGAAGGGTCGCTGCGCCACCGGCGTCGAGCTTGAAGGTGGGGAGCGCATTCCGGCCCAGGTGGTCGTGTCCAATGCGGACTCCGCGTTCACCTACCGCCATCTGGTCCCGAAAGCGTTGCGTCGGCGCTGGACCGATCGCCGCATCGAACGGGCGCGTTACTCCATGAGTCTCTTCGTGTGGTACTTCGGCACCAACCGCCGCTACGAGGACGTGCCCCACCACATGATCCTGCTGGGTCCGCGCTATCGGGAACTGCTGGCGGACATCTTCGACCACAAGGTTCTGGCCGAGGACTTCAGCCTCTATCTGCATCGGCCGACCGCCACGGATCCGAGTCTGGCGCCACCCGGCGGTGACGCGTTCTACGTACTGTCACCGGTGCCGCATCTTGAAAGCGGTACGGACTGGACCGAGCGCGCCGAGCCTTACCGTCTCGCACTGCAAAAGGCCCTCTCCGCCAGCGTTCTGCCAGGCCTCGAGTCCAGCGTGGTGAGCTCACGCCTGATGACGCCTCTGGACTTCCGCGACCGTTTGAGTTCGATTCATGGTGCCGCGTTCGGACTGGAGCCGGTGCTCACCCAGAGTGCGTGGTTCCGGCCGCACAACCGCAGCGAAGAGCTCGACCGGCTTTATCTGGTGGGCGCGGGTACCCATCCCGGTGCCGGGCTGCCCGGTGTATTGTCGTCTGCCCGCATTCTCGACACGGTGGTACCCGATGCCCACGCCCTGGTCTGAGTTGAGCCATGCGACGGCCGCGGATCACGCCGCCTGCCGCGAACTGCTGCGGGG
>SKUB01000339.1 GCA_007122315.1 Pseudomonadales bacterium
AAGTGTAGACACCGTCCAGCACCAGCATGTGCAGATGGATGTTGAGGTTCAGCGCGCTGCCGAAGCGCTGAATGAGGGTGACGATGCCGGTCCGTGCGCCATCGGTGGCTTTCAGGCCCGCACGCTGTGCCAAGTCGGCCTGGATGGCGCGAGTGATCACGGCCAGGCAACGGCTCAAAGCCTGCGGGCGGCTGGCGAAAAGCATGCGCAGCGGCCAGGGGAAGCTCAGCACCCACTGGCGCACCGGTACACGCGGGATAACGTGATCGATGAGATGGGCCGAGGTCTCGATCATGCGCCGGGCGCCGCAAGATGGACAAAAGCCTCGCCGTTTGCAGGAGAACGCTACCAAGTGCTCGTGGCGGCAGCCGTTGCACTTGGCAGGGCGCGCTTGACGAAAACCCGGGCGTCGCGCACGTGGACGTGCATGTTCGCGCTCGGGCGGAAGTCGAAGAAGCGCTCGGCGACGCGCACCACGGCAGGGTCGATCTCAATCAGGTCCTGATGGGCATCCGGATAGAGCGTCTCGAAGACTTTCGGAAGGGTGCCGCCCCCGAGACCGATCAGCAGGATGCGCCTCGGTTCCGGAACCAGGAGCAGACCCGCGAACATCATCCGGACGTAGCTCAGCACGATCCGGTCCGGATCCCTCAGATTCATGCAGGTCTGCCGTGAGCTGCTGCGGCGCTCACTGAACAGCAGACAGCGCACGCCGCCCTGATCGCGAACCAGGATGTTGCGGTAGAGGGAACGTTCTTCGTGAACGACCTGCGCGGCAGCCAGCGTCGGCCACCCCAGGGCCACGACCGCAAGGAGACAGGTCAGCGCAGCGGCATGACACGCGGGCAGCAGCCCTGGTCTCCTGCGGTGATCGCGCCGGAACGGATAACAGTCGAGATTCATGATCGGATCACGCAGGCATACTCCGGCCGGACCCTGGTCCCGGTCGTCCCAAGGTAGTGTAGCCGCCCCACCCACGCGTGTCAGATTCGGACGCAATGGGTCACTTTTCGACCGCCTTGGATCGCCTCCGCAGTTGTACATAACAGGTAAGGTGGACCCTGCAGATCCATACGAGGAGAGCGCCCGGAGAGACGGCGTCGCCACGCATCCGTGTTGCGGCCGTGTGGCATCGTCAGCGAGGCGCCCCTGTCCGTAGGCATCACCCCATACCGAATCCGTTATCAAACACGCTGGCATGAAATCTGCCAGCTGGCTGTATCGGAATTCCAATCGGGAGCAGTACGCCGATGTCGGGTCCAGCAGTCGTCGAGAAGGACGGTCCGGGCGATCACGGAGCAGACGTTACACACGCCCTCGTCGCCAGTAGCGAAGACCTGCGAGCGGCACTTCGAAGGTGCCGTATCGAGCCTCCTCGTCCGCCGAGCGCCTGGCTCCTGGAGCAAGGTGTCGTCAGTCCTCAGGACGCGGAGCTGACGAGGTTACGGCTGCGCCCGGGTGAGTCCCTGGAGGCTGGCCTGCTGCGCCTGGGCCGAGTGGATCAGGATGCATTCGATCTTGCCCGGGCAGCGGGTATGGCCGTACCGCTCGTGGATGTCGAGCAGTTCCGCCTCGACCCGGCTGCGGTCGCGGTGCTGACGGCATCCTCGGCACGGTCCAAAGAGGTGCTTCCACTATGCTTCGACGGTTCCGTTCTGGTGGTGGCCTGTGCCGACCCCGGGGACGTCGAGTTGGAGCGCATGCTTTCCTTCACGACCGACCGGATCGTGGAACTCGTGATGGCGCGTTCGGAAGACCTCCAGCGGGCCATCACGGCCGCCTACGGGCCCGATGACGATGCCACGGCACTCGCCGAGGTCCAGCAGAGCATCCGCGCGCTGCGGCGCACGAGCACGGAGGAGGATCTCGCGGCGCTCGCGCATCGGGGGCCGGTGGTGAGGTTGGTGCAGAATCTGCTCACGGATGCGATCCGCCAGCGGGCTTCCGACATTCACGTCCGACCGCTCGAGGACAGTGCCGAAGTCCTGTTCCGGATCGATGGCCAGTTGATCACGCTGCGGCACCTGGACAAGGTATTGCTGCCGGCCATCGTGTCGAGACTGAAGACCCTCGGTGGCATGAACGTGGCGGAGCACCGCCTGCCGCAGGATGGCCGTGCCAGGATGGTACTGGGCACGCGCGACGTCGATCTGCGCGTTTCCTGCATCCCCATGGTCCAGGGCGAGAGTGTGGTGGTTCGGGTACTCGATGCCCATGAAGGCCTGCGCGATCTCGACGAACTCGGTTTCACCGCTGCGGATGCCGCACGATTCGCCGATCTGCTAACTCATACCACCGGGCTTCTGCTCGTCACGGGGCCGACCGGCTGTGGCAAGTCAACGACATTGTATGCAGCGCTGCAGGCGCTGCGGCCGCGCCATCTGCACGTTGTGACGGTGGAGAATCCGGTCGAGTACCGCCTCCCCGACGTCAACCAGATTCAGGTCAACACCACGGCGGGGCTGACGTTCGCGAGGGCATTGCGCCACATCCTCAGGCACGACCCCGATGTGGTGATGATCGGTGAGATCAGAGACCAGGAAACGGCCAAGATCGCTGTGGAAGCTTCCCTCACCGGTCACCTCGTATTCTCCACGCTGCACACCAATGACGCGCCGACAGCCGTGACCCGCCTGGTCGAGATTGGCATTGAGCCGTACCTCGTCAGCTCCAGCCTGCTTGCCGTGCTGGCCCAGCGCCTGGTCAGGCGCAACTGTCTCCATTGCGTCACCGCAGAGGTGTTCGAGCCTTCGATGGCAGAGTTGGTCGGGGCAGCGTGTGACGAGTCCTTCCGCCGGGGCGCGGGATGCCATTACTGTCACGGTACCGGCTACCTCGGACGTCATGCCGTCTATGAACTGATGATCGCTACGCCGGAGCTGCGAGCACGAATCGCCGACGGCGCCAGCCCTGTCGAGATTTCTCGTCTGGCACAGGAGGGTGGCATGATTCCTCTCACGTCCAACGCCCTCGCTCTGGCGCGTGAAGGGGTCACTTCGCTGGCAGAGGTCGTGCGGGTCAGGATCGGGTGAGTGTCCATGAGTCTTGGAGGTATAGGGTATGCGTGAGTTGACGGTGCACGTCGAAGGGCGTGGCTATCGCGGCAGCTGGGATACCTGGAGTGATACCCACTATGGGCGCATGGTGCAGGCCGTCTATCAGGGCTGGATGGCTCAGGGACCCGTGCACGACGAGGACCCGGAACGTATGGCGCAACATCTCCTCGCCTGGTGTGTCGAGCGATCGTTGCACGGTTCGCACCCGGGCCGCGGGAGGTGAATCGCGATTCCCTCCGGCGGGTCAATGGGAGGCGGGGCCGAAGTGGCGATCGGCGAACATGGCAAGCAGGCCGCATCCGAGCAGTACGGCAATCAGCGTGATCAGGATCGTGTCCACCGCGAACCAGAGAACGAAGTAGAACGACGTTCCCAGCGTGCCGATGGCGCTACCGAGGGTGGATACGAAGTACAGCAGGCCGGCCACTTGGCCGCTGTGGTGCGTGTCGCGTATGAGCAGGCGCACGGAGTAGGGGGAGATCATGCCGAGTAGTACGGTGGGTAGCCCGAACAGGAGGGCCCCAGGGAGCCGTAGCGTGGATCCTCCATGTGCATGAAGACCCACGTCATCATCGCGTCGCCGAACAGCAGTAGCGGCAGCACCATCACGGCGCCTGCGAAGAACAGCATGCCGAAGCGCGTGAGGCTGGGGTCGATCAGGGACAGGCGGCCACCCAGCAGGTAGCCGATGGACAGCGCCAGCATGAAGATGGTGATGATCGAGCCCCACACGTGCACGCTGGAACCGAACCACGGCGCCAGGATCCGGCCACCCAGCAGTTCGACGGACATGATGGTGAAACCACCGGTGAATGCGAGCAGGAAGATCACGGCCTTGCGCATGGAGCGTCCAGGACTGGTGGTGATGCAGGCGAGAGTTTAGCCTGCCTGCCTGCGGCGGCGTACGGTGGGCGGGACAGGTCATGGAGATCGGAGTTACGGTTCGCAACATGGGTGCACAGTCCGATCCGGACACCGTGCTGGCCTGTGTCGAGGCTGCGGAGGAGCGCGGATTCGAATCGGCCTGGGTCGTGGACCACCTCGCGATCCCGCCGGACGACGCGGAGGGCGCGGCTAGGAAAAATAACAGGTCCTTTTCCTGCCGACCTCGAGCATGCCCAGCGGTTCAGCAACGGTCCACGACGCGTCCCTCCGATCCACAGCAATCGGCAGGGGAAGAATCCCACGGA
>SKUB01000007.1 GCA_007122315.1 Pseudomonadales bacterium
AGGCCGTGGATCCTTTGCTCCGTGCGACATCGCATCGGTCGCTCGCTGTTGATCTGAGAGACATCTCGTTGACCGTTACCGCGCCGCTGTTCATCCCTGAGGTCACCAACAGAAGGAACTGTTACGTTCCTGTTCGCTCCTATCCGCGGTGCCGTTGAGCGTCGCAGTTTACGGCATACCTTTACGTCCAGCGCGTCCAGCGCATGTCGATCCCGCGGCGCGCGGTCGCGGCTCACCGATCGCCCCGCACGGCCCGATCCACGGATGGGGTGGTGAATCGGGTCGCGCGAGGCGATGGTGAACAACGCCGTGTCGCCACGGTCAATGATCGTCGTCGACGGCCGAGACGCGCGGCTGGAGCGGGCCCGAGCCCGCGATCAGTCTCGGCTCCACCGCATCGTCGAGTTGCGCCATGGCGCCAGACATCGCCTGCTGCTCGCAGCGTTGCATGAGCATTCGCTGCCTGGCGCTACGCCGGTTATCCAGTCTGCAGACTTTGCGTGTGGCCATCTCGAGCCGCGCCTCCAGAGCCTGCTGCCCTGCCTCGCGGGAAAGATCGAGATCGTCGAAACGTACCGTCACGCTGCGTTCCTGAAAGGCCACGGCATCGAGACCCTGTGGCGCTTCGGCCAGGGCCGACTGACCCGCCAGCATGGCGAGGACGGCGGCCAGGGGTGCCAAATGAATGCTTCGTCTGAGGTTCATGTCCATTCCTCCCTGATACGCGTCTCGGAAGAGACGACGGTAGCAACGGTGTCAGAACCGGGTCGCTTGCACTTGAGGAAAACCTGATCAAGTTCTAATGGGTTTCTCAGCACGACCGTGTCCAGCACGGTGCGGTTTTGAGGAGTCGACTTGGCGGGGGTAGGATGGACCGGCTGCACGCGCGACCGCTCGCAACTCGGCGGATAGGGTGGGTCCGTGAGGTATCGATTCGGTCCATTCGAACTGGATGAAGCTGATCGCCGCCTGACCCGGGACGGCGAGATGGTCCCTCTGCAACCGAAACCCTTCGACTTGCTGCTGCTCCTGCTCGAGCGGCGCGGGCATCTGGTGACGAAGGACAGCATCCTCGATGCGCTCTGGCCCGACGTGGTCGTCACGGAGGCGTCGCTGGCCCAGTGCGTGCGCCTGCTGCGGATGGCGCTCGGCGACGCTCGCAAGCACGCCCGCTACATCGAGACCGTCCCGCGCCTGGGCTATCGCTTCATGGCCGAAGTCGTGCCCGTCGACCCGACCGAGACGGCGCCGGAGGACGCCCCCGCCGAAACGAAGACTCGCGCCATAATGGTCAGCGACATCTGCGACTTCAGCGCCATGCTGGACCATGACCTAGACAAAACGCTCGCAATTCTGCAGGAACATTACGAGCTCATTGAACCCATCATCGCGGCGCACCGGGGTAGGGTTGTGAAGCACATCTCCGATTCAACTCTATCCGCCTATGAGAGCGCCACAGACGCTGTTCATTGCGCAATAGAAGTGCAACGGGCGCTCAGAGTCCGGAACCGAAACAAGCCCGATGGGAAGATCCTGATCCGAATTGGCCTCCACATCGGCGACGTCGTGATGACGCAGGGCGACGTTTTCGGACCGGGCGTGAACATCGCTGCGCTCATCGAGCCCTTGGCCGAACCTGGGGGAATCTGTATATCCCAGACAGTCTACGACATGGTGCGCGCGCGGCCTGAAATCCAGGTGGTGCACCTGGGAGCGAAGAAGCTCACGAGAATGAGGGAGGCAGTGAGCGTACACAAAGTGGTCGTAGAGGCGGAGCAGGATGACCCAGAAGCCGATGCGCCGCATGGTGAGTCGGAGACTCCCCTGCCGCCCTCTGCGGCACTTGATCATCGCCCGGTGATCGCCGTCCTGCCCTTCGTCAACATGTCGCCTGACGCGGCCAACGAGTACTTCGCCGACGGTCTGTGCGAGGAGGTACTCAATGTGCTGGCGAAGATCCCGGATCTGCGCGTGGTCGCGCGGACCTCCTCGTTCTCGCTTGAAGGCCGCAATGCGGAGATCGCCGAGGTAGCCGCCAGACTCGGCGCCACCCATGTTCTCGAGGGCAGCGTGCGGGTTTCCGGCGAACGGGTGCGGGTCACCACCCAGCTCATCGATGCTGCCGATAGCCTCCACCTGTGGTCGGAGACCTACGAGCGCAACCTTGCGGACACTTTCGTCATCGAGGACGACATCGCCAAGGCGGTGGCTGGGGCGCTGCAGCAGCTCCTGTTTCCGAACCACCTGCCGAACACCGTGCCCAACCCGGATCCCGAGGCCACAGAATCAGTTCCCGCGCCGGGTCCCGAGTTCAGCCCGCGCCGCATCGCGGTGCTGCCCTTCGAGGACTTCAGCCCGACAGGGGATCAGCAATTTCTCGGCGACGGCATTGCCGACACGTTACTGCGGACCTTCGCCGAACTCGAAGAGCTGAGCGTCATCGCCCGCACGTCCTCCTTTTACTATCGGGGACGAGCTATCGCCAGCGTCGCACGCGACTTCGAGGTCGGCACGGTGGTCGAGGGCAGCGTGCAGCGCATCGGAGACAGACTGCGCATCGTCGCCCGCCTGATCCGAACCCACGACCAGAGTCAGATCTGGTCGTTCAGTGTCGACCGTGAGGCTGGCGACATTTTCGCTATCCAGGACGAGATCGCGCAGCAGGTTGCCAATGCGCTGCTCGGTTCCGACGCCTTCAGGCGAGATCAGCGCGCCTCTCCAGAGATCCCCGTGAATGTCTACGATCGCTTTCTCGAGGCGCGCACGCTGTCGCAAAGCGGGAGGACCGACGGCATTCAACGTGCCGTCGACCTTCTCGAAGAGGTCATCGCCCTCGCGCCCGACTACGGGCCAGCTTACTCGGAGCTCGCCAGGGTGCTCGGCCTCTTGGGCGAGACTACGGTGGCGACCCACACCGCGCTGAGACCGCGACTCGATGCGCTCGTGGCACGCGCGCTCGAACTGAATCCGAGCGATGCCGATGCCTATGCCGTGCGGGGCATCGAGCGGCTGCTTCATGACGGTGACGTCGTCGGAGCCCGGGAGGATCTGGAGCGTGCCGTAGCGCTGCGTCCCAACGACGCGCGCCATCTCGGTTCCCTGGCTTTGGTTCTCAGTTACGCTGGCGACATGCGGGCGGCGGGCCGTTATCGGCAGCGGGCTTTCGAGCTCGACCCTATGGACGTGAGTTCCCGCACCGGGCGCCTGCGCCACCTGCTGGCGGTGGACGAGTGGGACGAAGCGATGCGCCTCGCCAGGCAGACAGTGCGGCTCTTCCCCGAAGACACCAGGGCTTGGTACTTCCTGGGCGAAGTGCAGCTTGGTCGCGGTGACGTGGCCGGCTTCGTGCTTACCGCCGTGGACGCGTTCGAACACGTCGATGCCATGGGGTACTGGGCTGGGCGGCTCGCGCGCGGCTTCAATCTCCTTGGCGAGTTCGAACTGGCCGACCGCTGGCTCGAGCGGGCTCATGCTATCGATGAACGGGTCTTTGTCCGCCGCTCCTGGTACATCGCACGCGGCGACTTCGACAGCACGTTGGCACTGGCCAGGGAAGAAATTGCGCGCGATGGTGACAATCCTGGCGCGCAGCGAACCCTCGGCGAGGCATTGATCGCAGCTGGCCACTGGGGTGAGGCCCGCGGAGTTCTGGAAGCCCTCGTTGGGCAGGAGACAGGGGGTGCAGCCGATGATCGATCCGGCCTCGACCCGTTCGTGCATTTGCGCCTCGCGTGGTTGGTGGGTCAGCAGGGGGACGCCGAGCGGGCTGCAACGCTGATCGCTGAGGCGAATGCGAGTATCGAACGTATCGTCAGCGGATGGCCAGAGAGTGAAGCCTTTTTCCGTTTCGAACTCGATGTGGCTGCTTCCCGCGCTGCGCAGGCGAGTCAGGCTCTCGATAGCGATTTCGCACGGGATCCGAGGATGTACCATGACATCGCGCAGTTGCCATGGTACGCAGACGTTCGGTCAGATGATGGTGGCCGTACCTATCTTGCGGCGGGTGAACGGGAGTTCCGCTCCCAGCTTGCCGCGTTGCAGGAGGCCGGCATTCCGTGGCTGTTCGAGCCGGAGCGCTGGATACCCGCGGGCAGTGGGAATGACCCTGGAATCCCCTCCATACGGCGCTGAGATTCGGCTCCTGGAGCCTGCCATGAGGCCTCGTGCGTACAGGCTGTCGCGGGGACGGGAAACGGCGAGTCCGTCTCAGGCACCGGTCGCTGCGTCGACCCGATCCATCCAGGC
>SKUB01000224.1 GCA_007122315.1 Pseudomonadales bacterium
CGGGCTAAGGGGTACCTTGGCGATGGGGGAGGGCGTGATCGTCGGCGGTTCTCGTATTCACGCCAGCGCGCTCACCGTCTCCCCAGGCGCCGCGGTAGCCGCATATCTGACGAAGGTCTAGAGAAAACTCGACCGCAGCTTCACGCCCCAGCGTCCGTCTTCTCGGATCAGAACGTACAAGGACTCCGCCCTGGTCAGCTCCGAACCGTCTTCCCGGTAGCGTGCGAACCGGGTGGCGACGTGAACCTTGGTATCGCTGACGCTGATGACCTCGCGCTCCAACCAGTCGGATCGATGCCAGCCCGTCTCGGGCAACTGCTGAAACAGTTCCTCATGCGCGGCGAGCGCCTGCTCTTGCGTTTCCCACACCAGCATCTCGCCCCGGGCGAGGCGGAAGTGGGGGAAGTGATACGTCGCCGTGTGCTGCTGCGGGCTGCTGGCGCTGAACCCGGCCATGAACGCGTCCAGCACGGCCATCACCTCGGTGACGATCTGTTCGCTATCGGGTTCGTCGGAAACGGTCACCGGCCCGATGGAGAGCAGCATCAGCATCAGCAGCGTTTTGGCAGTCCTCATGATGACTCTCCATGCGGTTCTCGAGCATGCCCGGCGGCTCGATAACGATCAACGTCGTCGTGCTCCTGCGATCAACAGCAGCACAAACCTGTAAAGCTGGGCCCGCTTCTCGCTGACATTGGCCGGCAGACCAGGATGAGCGAAGAGGAGTTCGTCGCCTTCGAGCAGGTTCGCGACAAGCGGCCGACGTGCCCTGCTCGAGGCTCGAAGGATCCTCCTCGATACCAACGTCGTTTCGGAGCCGCTGCAGCGCGAGCCTGAAGTCCGAGTCACCGAATGGATTGAGCTGGACGGCTAGGCGAGCGCTGAGAGCATCAGCCATCTCGGCAACCTGCGGGCGAGATCAGCTCGCCCGTGAACGCGTATGTCGCCGCGCTCGATGGCGCCTGCACTGGTGTCCACGCGGTGACGGCCGCATCCATGTTGTTCGGGCCTCTGCCGCCATCCTTGGCAGCAGAGGTTGAACCGCCTGGGGCCCCCGCATCTGCGGCTGGCCAGCGCTAGGGCGCCGGTGGCGCTTCCAGTGGCGCAAAGAAGGGCCTCATGTCACTGTCGATGCTTACGAAGGCTCCGCCCGCGTAGACGATGCCGTCCGCGACGGCGAGCGCAAAGACCTCCCTGTTGGCACGGGGATTCCATTCGGTGAGGCTGCCGTCAGTGTCGATGGCTGCGAGGCGAATGCGCGTCTGCCCGCCGATGCTATTGAAGGATCCGCCCGCGTAGACGATGCCGTCCGCGACGGCGAGGGCACGGACCCGACCGCTTGCATCGGGATTCCATTCAGTGAGGTTGCCGTCGATGTCGATGGCAGCGAGGTGATTGCGGGTCTGCCCGCCGATGCTTCCGAAGAGTCCGCCCGCGTAGACGATGCCGTCCACGACGGCGAGGGCACGCACCTTGTTGTTGGCATCGGGACTCCATTCGGTGAGGCTGCCGTTGATGTCGATGGCTGCGAGGCGAATGCGCGTCTGTCCGTCGATGGTTCCGAAGGCTCCGCCCACGTAGACGATGCCGTCCGCGACGGCGAGGGCACGTACGAAGGCGCTGGCATCGGGATTCCATTCGGTGAGGCTGCCGTTGATGTCGATGGCAGCGAGTCCCCTGCGCGATTGCCCACCGATGCTTCCCATGTTTCCGCCCACGTAGACGATGTCGTCCGCGACGGCGAGGGCGGAGATAGGACCGCTGGCATCGGGATTCCATTCGGTGAGGCTGCCGTCAGTGTCGATGGCTGCGAGACGATTCCGTGTCTGCCCGCCGATGCTTCGGAAGTTTCCGCCCGCGTAGACGATGTCGTCTGCAACGGCGAGGGCCGAGACACCGCTGTTGGCATCGGGATTCCATTCGGTGAGGCTGCCGTCGGCGTCGATGGCAGCGAGATTGTTGCGCGTCTGCCCGCCGATGCTGTTGAATTGCCCGCCCGCGTACACGATGCCGTCTGCGACTGCGAGGGCCCGGACAGTGCCGTTAGCATCGGAATTCCATTCTTTGAGGCTGCCGTTGATGTCGATGGCGGCGAGGTTGTTGCGCGTCTGCCCGCCGAGGCTGGTGAAGTCTCCGCCTGCATAGACGATGCCGTCTGCGACGGCGAGGGCAGAGACACGGCTGTTGCCATCGGGATTCCATTCTTTGAGGCTGCCGTCGGCATCGATGGCGGCGAGGTTGTTGCGCGCCCGCCCGCCGAGGCTGGTGAAGTCTCCGCCGGCATAGATGATGCCGTCTGCGACGGCGAGGGCCGAGACAGTTCTGTTGGCATCGGGATTCCATTCGGTGAGGTTGCCGTCGGCGTCGATGGCGGCGATGTTGATGCGCGTCTGCCCGCCGAGGCTGGTGAAGCGTCCGCCCGCGTAGACGATGCCGTCTGCGACGGCGAGGGCCCAGACAGTGCCGTCATTGCCGGGATTCCAGTCGGTAAGGGTGCCGCTGGTGTCGATGGCGGCGAGCCCGTTGCGTGTCTGCCCCGCTATGCTGCTAAAGAATCCGCCTGCGTAAACGATACCCTCCGCAACGGCGAGGGTACGGACGTTGGCATTGGCATTGGGATTCCATTCGGTGAGGCTGCCGTCGGCGTCGATGGCAGCGAGGCGATTGCGTGTCTGCCCGCCGATGCTGGTGAAGTCGCCACCCGCGTAGACGATGTCGTCCGCAACGGCGAGGGCCAAGACTGAATCGTCGGCAGCGGGGGCCCAGTCGGTCAGGGTGCCGTTCGCGCGGATCTGCGCCAATCCGTTGCGCGGCTCGCCGCTCACCTCGGTGAAATCGCCGCCGATGTAGAAGCCGCCGTGGCCGTCGGCGACGGCGGCGGAAAGATCGCCGTTGACCAGCGGAAAGGCGCGGAACTGACCCGATTCTGCGCTCAGCAGCGCGCCATGGCCGCTGCGCAGGCCGATGCGGGTGAATTGCCCACCGAGGTAGGTGATGCCCTCTGCCGCGTCAACCGCGATGGCTTCGACAAGTCCATTGGGCGCCAGGCTGTCGGGCCGGGCGCCCACCTCGTTGGAGAGGGCCGTGGTGCCGGTGGCGGCGGACTCGAGGTAGAACCAGTAGTTCTGGCCATTGCTCAGACCGGTCTCGGTGTGCGGTGCGGTGACGTCCAGGACCATGGTGCCACCGGGGCAGAGGCTGAAGTTGTCCACATCGCAGTCCGGTGCGGTGGCGTAAATCAGGTTGTAGCGCGGGGCGCCGGTATCCGCCCAGTCGAGGGTGACGGCGCCAATGCGGGCCTCGGCATCGAGCATCGCCGCCACCACCCGGCGGGTGATCTCCACGCTGTAGGTCTCGGTGCTGCTGCCGTCTTCGGCCGTGACCTGCACCGGGATGGCGTTGAGACCCTGCTGCAGTTCGATGGGTTCGGAGGCTTCACCGGAGCTCTCGCTGACATCGTTGATAGTAAGGCTGGCCGCTGAATCAGCGGCGGTGGCGGTGATCTGCACGCTCATGACGTCGAAGTCCACTTCGACGCTGTAGCTGGTCTGCTCAGACGCGAAACCGGGTGTGAGCGAACCGGTGCTGAGGCTGAGGCCGCTGAGGGTGGCATCGCTGCCGACAGTGTCGCCACCGCCGCCCCCTGGTCCGCCGCCGTTGCCGCCCCCTCCGCCGCCGCAGGCGACGAGAAGCATGGTGATCCACAACAGGGTTGCAACCTTCACGACGATGCGATGTGTGCTGTTCATGATCGGTCGATCTCGCTGGGTTTGGACGTGCTCGTCAGAAGTTCTGCTCGCCCGCCCGTCCGCCGATAAACGTGTCCCCGATGTCGAAGCTGTTGTCGAGGACTGCGGGCACCATGCCGTCGTCCGGGTCGAGGTCGAAGATGCCGAAGCTCCATCCGCCCTCGCTGGTCTCGCCGTCCGCCGCCTTCGAGGTGGCATTGGATGTGGCGCCCGAGCCGACGTCGCTAGCAGTGGCGTCGCTGCCATTGGCACCCCTTAGGCCTCCTTGGCCGCCAGAACCACCCCGTCCGCCAGAGCCGCTCGTGAGGGCGTTTTCGGTGATCACCGGGCTGATGCCGGGGCCCACCAGAATAGCGAAGGACGGGCCGCCACCGCCGCCACCACCCCGGCCACCCTGACCGCCCCGGCCGCCGCCGCCGCCGTTACCGCCGGCCCAGCTAGTGCCATCATCGGGTTCACCCGCCCCCCCGTCGCCGCC
>SKUB01000153.1 GCA_007122315.1 Pseudomonadales bacterium
CCCCCGCCGCCGGGCCCCCCGCCGCCGGGCCCCCCGCCGCCGGGCCCCCCGCACCGGCGGCGGAGACGTTGGCGCAGCGGCCCGTGACGGCGGTCAGGCAGCTGCTGGATGCCGCTCCCGGGCGCCCGGCGCCGGTAACTGAATCTGCAGCCGAGCCGGCAACTGCGCCTCAGTCTGATGCCGCGGAGACCGTCGTTCCGCGTTTCCGGCTCGTGGTGCTCAGGCTCGCCGGCAGCGTCCTGCTGGTGGACGAGGGGCTGCTGTCCCCGGGCGAAGTGCGCGCCGAGCAGCTGCTGATGCTCGGTGATCTGCTGCGCGCGGGACGCTTGCTGGTTCAGGGTACAGCGGACGGAGAGGTCGAAAAACAGGATTTCTACTGGCCGCAGGTGGACGATCCGGCGCTGGATCAGGGCGTGCCGCGGGCGCAGGAAGCGCTCGCGTTCCATATCCGCTCCCGCCTCGAGGACGGCCCGGGCCCGGTACTGTGGATCGGCACGGAGGACGCGGCAGCCGAATCGGGCAGCGCGATGGCACGCCTGGGAATCGCCGATCTCAGCGTCCCTGCGGTCCGCGTCGATCCCGAGCTGCTCGATCTGACGCTGCCGGGCACGGTGCGGGTCGCGGCCTGGGGCACGTTGAGCACCCTCGGAGTGGCTTCGTGAGCAGAGTGGTGCCAGACGATCCGCGCTCCGCCGTCGATGCCTTGCGGATTCGCGTCATGACCGGCTCGGATCTGGCAGCGGTCATGCGCAACGAAACCCGCGCCTATGCCTATCCCTGGAGCCCGGGGATATTCGCGGACTGTCTGGCCGCGGGCCACGAATGCTGGGTGCTCACCGCGGGCGACGAGGTGATCGGCCATGGCATCCTGTCTGCCGCCGCGGGCGAAGCGCATCTGTTGAATCTGTGCGTGGCCCGCGACCATCAGGGACATGGACGTGGGCGCTGGCTGGCGGAATGGATGCTGGAACGCGCCCGGGCCCGGGGTGCCAGCGTGGTGTTCCTGGAAGTGAGGCCCTCGAACCGGGCAGCCTGTGCACTGTATGACAGCATCGGTTTCTGTGAGGTTGGACGACGGCCCGGCTACTACCCCGATGCCCGCGGCAGCGAAGATGCCCGGGTCATGGCCATGGAACTGCTGCCGTGAGCGACCTGCGTCGGCGACGCGCTGAGTCCGAGCCGTTCACGACCCTGGACGGCTCGACCATCCGCGAACTCATGCATCCGTCTGCGAGCGCCGCCCGCGCCCAGAGTCTGGCGGAGGCGACCGTTGCAGCGGGAGCGACTACGGAGCGACATCTGCACCGGCGGACCGAGGAGTTCTACCACGTGCTTGTGGGCGTGGGGCGGATGTATCTCGGCGACTGCGAATTCGTGGTGGAGGCGGGTGATACCGTGCTGATCCCTCCGGGCACGCCCCACTGTATCCATAATCCGGGCAGCGTCGATCTGGTCTTCCTCTGCTGCTGTGCTCCGGCCTACGATCACGACGACACGGTCCTGCTCGACTGAGGCTGCGCCGGCGTGGCCAGGTGATTATCCGCCGACGGGTGCGGGCGGGGCTGTGCACCGGTATGATTCGCGCCCTTCCCATGCAGGACCCGCAGGACACGCCATGACCGTGCTCGAGGCCGAGGTGGATCGCCGCCGGACCTTCGCCATCATTTCCCACCCGGACGCCGGCAAGACCACGATCACGGAGAAGTTGCTGCTGTTCGGGGGTGCCATCCAGCTAGCGGGTACCGTGAAGTCGCGCAAGTCGGACCGGCACGCCACCTCGGACTGGATGGCGCTGGAGAAAGAGCGGGGCATCTCCGTCACCACGTCGGTGATGCAGTTTCCCTACCGGGACCGCATGGTCAATCTGCTCGATACGCCCGGGCACGAGGATTTTTCCGAGGACACCTACCGCACGCTGACGGCGGTGGACTCAGCGCTCATGGTGATCGACGCCGCCAAGGGTGTGGAATCGCGCACCATCAAATTGCTCGAGGTGTGTCGTCTGCGCGATACGCCGATCCTGACCTTCGTCAACAAGCTCGATCGTGAGGTCCGTGATCCGGTGGACATCCTCGACGAGATCGAGGACGTGCTGGCCATCGATTGTGCGCCGGTGACCTGGCCGATCGGGATGGGGCGTCATTTCCGTGGCGTCTATCACCTCTACACCGACACGATCCACCTCTATAAGCCAGGCGCCGGTGAGAGGGTTCCCGAGGACATCCGCATCGAAGGTATCGACAATCCGGAGGCGGACAAGGTGCTCGGCGTTCAAGCCCAGGAACTGCGTGACGAGATCGAGCTGGTGCGCGGCGCGAGCCACGCCTTCGATCTCGAGGCCTATCGGGACGGAACGCTCACGCCGGTCTTCTTCGGTACCGCACTCGGTAACTTCGGTGTGCGCGAGATGCTCGATGCGTTCGTCGACTATGCCCCAGCGCCACGGCCGCGCGCGGCCGAGTCCCGTCAGGTCGAACCGAAAGAGACGCGCTTCTCAGGCTTCGTGTTCAAGATCCAGGCGAACATGGACCCCAAACACCGCGACCGGATCGCATTCCTGCGCGTGTGCTCAGGCCAGTACGTTCAGAACATGAAACTGCGCCATGTCCGACTCGGCAAGGACGTGCGCATCGCCGATGCGCTGACGTTCATGGCCGGCGATCGGGTGGCGGCCGAAGAAGCATGGCCGGGCGACATCCTTGGCCTGCACAACCACGGCACCATCCAGATCGGCGATACGTTTACCGAAGGCGAAGATCTCAAGTTCATCGGTGTGCCCAACTTCGCCCCCGAGCTGTTCCGCCGCGTCCGCTCGCGGGATCCGCTGCGTACCAAGCAGCTCGAGAAAGGGCTGCGGCAGCTTGCGGAGGAGGGAGCGATGCAGGTGTTCCGCCCGGAGAACCGCAACGAACTCATCGTCGGCGCCGTGGGCACGCTGCAGTTCGACGTGGTCGCGTTCCGTCTGCAGGACGAGTACAAGGCCGACTGCGTCTACGAGTCGTCCACCATCTGGGGCGCGCGTTGGGTCGAACCGGAAAACCGCGCGGCGCTCGAGGAACTCAGGCGCCGGGCGGGCGAGCATCTTGCGCTCGATGCAGGTGATCACCTCACCTATCTGGCGCCGAGTCGCGCCAATCTGATGCTCGCGGAGGAGCGCTTTCCCAAAGTGCGGTTCCGAACGACGCGGGAGCATTGACCTGCGCCCGCACGCGCGCAATCAGTTCGTGCCTTGCGCTATCCTGTGCGGATGATGACCGAAGCTGAACTGCGCCAGCGCTTCATCGCGTTCCGCGACGCCCCCGAAGAACCGGGCATGCTCGAGGCGGCGCTGCTGGTCGCCGCCTGTGATCGCCCCGACTTCGAGCCGACCGGTGTCCGTGCGCGCTTGGCCGCCATGACCTCTGCGGCGCGCGGTTATGTCGCCGGGCATCCCCATCCTCGGGCCCGGGTAGAGGGCTTGTGCTACTACCTGAAGGACATCCTCGGTCTGGAAGGGGATGACGCCCACTACTACGACCGGGACAACAGCTGTATCGATCGGGTC
Organism: Pseudomonadales bacterium; assembly: GCA_007122315.1. Classification (GTDB taxonomy): domain Bacteria; phylum Pseudomonadota; class Gammaproteobacteria; order Pseudomonadales; family Azotimanducaceae; genus SLTB01. The sequence goes on from SKUB01000153.1 coordinate 3,545, forward strand.
CTCGAGACCGGGCGCGGGATTCCCATCAGCCTGGCCGTGATCTACGCGGAAGTGGGCGCCGGCCTGGGGCTCGACTGCGAGGGCGTGAATTTTCCTGGCCACTTCCTGCTGCGCGTGCGCCACGATGACGTGGACGCGCCACCCCTGCTGCTGGATCCGTTTGCCGGGCTGGTGATCTCACACTCCGAGTGCCAGCAGTACCTGCAGCGAATGGCCGGACCGGAGCAGACGCTGGGCCCCCAGCACCTGCGCCGGGCCAGTGCTCTGGAAGTCCTGCTGCGCATGCTGAACAACCTCAAGCAGCTTGCCTACTCGAATCAGGACCTGTCCGCGGCACTGCGTCACTCGGAGCGCATCCAGCTCGCGGATCCGGGGCGGCAGCTCGAGCACCGCGACCGGGCGTTGATTCACGAACAACTCGGCGATCCGGTCTCGGCCACAGCCGAGTGGTTGGCGCTCGTGGACGTGATCGAGGAGGGTGACACGAAGCGCCGCATCCTCGAGCGGATCGAGCGCCTCGGGAACAAGGCCGGGTCGGGTCGCGTCGTCCACTGACGCGACCACGCGTCTATTCAGTCGCTCATGTCCGGATACGGGTTCGGGAGATCCAGATTGACGGGCTGGTCGAACCCGGGGATGCGAATTTCGCGATCGGACAGGGTGAGATCCGGGCCGTCGAGCACCCCTTCGCCGAACCGGTAGATCGGCTCGATCTTGCCCTGGGTCATGGCTTCATCGTAGCTGGCAATGGCCTCGGCGACCTGTTCGTGGTTCTTCTGCCACTGCTTCATGGCCCGCTCACCGTGGCGTCGGGCGAGCATGCTGCGGGTGACGTGGGGTGCGAGAATCAGGCCGGTCGCATTGTTGCCGCCGAAACCCTTGGAATTCAGCAGGACCATGTCCAGCCCTTCCTTGCCGGTCTCGACGTGATCCATGGGGAAGTCGAGGCGGTCGGTATGGACGTCGGCGGCGATGTGATCGATGGTCTTGATCCCGGGGATCAGGCCATAGGCGAAGCTGCCGAGTGCCATGGCGAGCTGATCGCCGGAGGCGGGCGCGAGGGAGTGGCCGAGGTAGGCCTTCACGGCGCCCACGGTCCACTTGTCGATGCCGAAGACACGGGCCATTTCGCTGAAGATGGCTGACTCGGTGACCCGGTTCTGGGGCGTGCTGGTGCCGTGGGCCTGAACATGACTGCGGCGGCGCATGCTCTCCTCGCCGCAGATGGCCCGCCCTGTAGCCAGTGCCTTTGCCAGCGTCAGGTAATTGCCCACGCCGGGCCCCGGAATGGACTTCTTGTAACCATCGGCATTGATGAACACATCGCCGACGGCGCCGAGGATGTCGGCACCGAGTTCCAGGGCCAGGGTGTCGTCCATCAGCACCGTGAACACCGCAGCTTCGGACAGCGTGAAGCCGCAGTTGTCAGAGAACGGACGGCAGGCGCGACGGTGATCCGCCATGTCGTTGCGACCGTCGAGCTGCATCAGCGCCTCGTCCTCGGCGAGGGCACCCATGGTTCGATAGCCTTCGACGATCTCCGGTATCACCGGCGCCTCGGCATTGCCGACCACCACCACCCGGCGCTGTCCGGATCGGATGTCTTCGATGCCCTGGCGGAGGTTGTACAGGAAAGTGGCGCAAGCGCCGAGATTGGTGCCGGTAGAGCCCACGCTGCCGAGGATGTAGGCATTGATGAAGTCCGCGGGCATCTCCGCGAGGCCCAGCGGGCACTGCTTGGCGGTGACGCGCTTGCCCATGAGCTGGCTCTGCAGCATGCCGCCGGTGCCGTTGAAGTCCAGCTGTCCCATGCCGCTGCCCGCATACACCGCGACTTCGTCGGGGCGGACCGCGCTGCGGATCCGTTCCCAGTCGATGCCGACGGAACGGATGGCGTCGGAGGCCCCATACACGGTCATCGCCAGCCCGCGAGGGTGGCTGCGGGACTGATAGAGTCGTTCGGGCTCGAACCCGGTGGGTAACTGTCCTGCGCTCTGAACCCTGGACGTGCGTACGTCCGGCAGCAGCATCTCCAGGGAGCGGGGCGCGCTCACCTCGACCAGGCCGGGCGCGTCGGCCACATCCTGAATGCGCCAGTCTTCCGGAATGCGCTCCGGCAGCAGCCGTTGTCGGGTGCGGAACAGCAGCCGATCACCACTGGCCGCCTGCACTTCGAAGCTGCGGTTCCAGGGAATGGCATCGACATCGAAGAGCTGGGATTCGATGCGCCGGACCAGGGTGTGATCGAGAATATGCTGCCGCTGCCCCGCGTCAGGCAGCGCGCCGTCGGTCACTTTCATCATGGCGCCGAGACTGCGCCAGGTGGCCTCCGCATCCGCCTTCGCCAGCCTGTCGATCACGAGACGGCGATAGGCGTGGTGCACGGACAGGCGGCCGGCGGGATTAACGCCGCCGAGGCCGACAATTACGGGCAATCGGACCAAATCAGTCTCCCTTCAGCACCACCCGGGACAATCGCGGAATTCTAGCCTGCATCTCCGGGGAGTTACTAATTTCGTGACTCAGACGACGACCTCGATGGCCATGGCCGTGGCCTCGCCGCCGCCGATGCACAGTGAGGCGATGCCACGTCCGCCGCCCCGCTCACGCAGAGCATGAATCAGGGTGACGAGGATGCGGGCACCAGAGGCGCCGATGGGGTGCCCGAGGGCGCAGGCGCCGCCGTGTACGTTCACCCGTGACGGGTCGAGGCCGAGTTCCCGGGTTGCCAGCATGGTCACCATGGCGAAGGCTTCATTGATCTCGAACAGATCCACCTCCGAACTGCTCCAGCCCACCTGTTCGAGCAGGGACGTGATGGCGCCGATGGGGGCCAGGGTGAACTCGGATGGATGCAGAGAGTGGGTCGTGTGCCCCACCACGCGAGCGATCGGTTCGAGGCCCTCGCTGCGGGCGACTTCCGCGGAGGTCATCACCAGCGCTGCGGCGCCGTCCGAAATGGAGCTGGAATTGGCCGCGGTGACCGTGCCGCCCTCGCGGAAGGCGGGTGGCAATTTCGGAATCCGGTCCGGTCGGGCGCGGCCGGGTCCTTCGTCCACCTCGATGCTGCGTTCGCTGCTGCGATCCTTCACCGTCAGCGGCTCGATCTCCGCCGCGAAGCGCTTCTGCTCCGTCGCCGTCAGGGCGCGCTGCAGGGATTCGAGCGCGAAGGCGTCCATGTCCTCCCGGCTGATCTGGTGGGCATCAGCGGTGTCCTGGGCGAACGTACCCATGGCGCGCCCCGTGGCGGCGTCTTCGAGGCCGTCGAGGAACATGGCATCAAGGACTTCGCCGTGGCCCATGCGCATGCCTCCGCGCGCTCGCGGCAGCAGATAGGGTGCATTGGTCATGCTTTCCATGCCGCCGGCCACCATGATCCGGGCGCTGCCCACCCGCAGCAGGTCGGTTGCCAGCATGGCGGTCTTCATGCCCGAGCCGCAGACCTTGTTGAGCGTGGTGGCGCCGGTGCTTTCGGGCAGTCCCGCGGCGAGGCCTGCCTGCCTGGCAGGCGCCTGCTTGAGCCCGGCTGGAAGCACGCAACCCATCAGCAACTCGTCGATCGCGGCGGGCTCCAGTCCGGAGCGCTGCACCGCTGCCGCGATGGCCCGCGCTCCGAGCTCCGGCGCGGTCAGGGGTGCGAGTGCGCCCTGGAAAGCGCCAATGGGTGTACGTGCAGCGGCCAGGATGACGACGTCTCGGTCCTGCATGGTCATGGCTCCAAGGGCAGGCTCAAAGGGAGGGCGATGATGCCACAGGCCCGCTGCGCGTGCCCCGCCGGCGCGTGGACAACCCCAGCGCCGCTCTGCAAACTAGCGGCCGCTTTCAGACGCATGACGATTCCTTTGGAGGAGACACCCATGGCGACAGCAGCGGAAAAGGCGGTGGAGATTCTGCAAGGTCAGATTGGTACCGCCGATGGTCACGGAGACTGGATCACCGTGGATCAGGACCGGATCAACCTGTTCGCGGATGCAACGCTGGACCACCAGTTCATTCATATCGACCCGAAGAAGTCCGCGGAGCTCTCCCCCTACAAGGTGACCATTGCCCACGGCTTTCTCACCTTGTCACTGATCCCGCACCTCACGGCGAGCATTCCGCAGCAGAATCCGGAGGCCTACAAGGGCATCGTCATGGGGGTGAACTATGGTCTCGACAAGGTTCGCTTCCCGAATCCCGTGAAGGTGAACTCCAAGGTACGTGCCCATCGTGAATTGATGGAGGTCACCCTGGTCAACCCGAACACCGTGCAGGTGAAGAACAAGATCACCGTGGAGATCGATGGTGAACAGAAGCCTGGCTGCGTGGCCGAGTTCCTGAGCCGGATGATCTACTCCTGATCCGTCACTCGCTGAACCGCGGGATCAGCTCGACGAAGTTGCAGGGTTTGTGACGCACGTCGAGCTGAGACTTCAGAATGCCGTTCCAGGCCGTCCGGCAAGCGCCGGATGAGCCTGGCATGGAGAAGATCAGGGTCCCGTTGGCAAGCCCGCCGAGGGCGCGGGACTGCACCGTGGAGGTGCCGATCTCCTGAAAGGAAAGCTGCCGAAAGAGTTCGCCGAAGCCATCGATGGTCTTGTCGAACAGCGGCTGCAGCGCTTCTGGCGTACTGTCTCGCCCCGTGAAGCCGGTGCCACCCGTGGTCAGGATGACCTGGATGTGGGGATCTGCGATCCAGGCCGAGACCACCGCCCGCAGCCGGTAGCGGTCGTCGGGAGCCAGCGCGCGCTCTGCAAGCTCGTGTCCGGACGCCGTGAGCAACTCAGCGAGCAGGGCCCCGGAGGTATCCGTTGCCCGTGTACGGGTGTCGGAGACGGTGAGGACGGCGATGCGAAGCGGCTGCATGTCGATAGGGCCCATGGCAGATCCCGTCAGGTTGTCTGAATGCGGGCACAATCGGCTCGCGGAGCTATTCTTGGCGTGATGGGAACGAGGTGTCCAGCATGACCGGTTTGCAGTCGCGGCGCCTTACGCTGCTGCAGATCCAGGCCATGGGATGGTTCAGTTTTCTCCTGCTCTGGGTGATGATCTGTGCGAAAGTTGCGCGCGTGCCGGACCATTGGCGCCATCGATGGGTTTGCCGTTCGCGATTCAATCGGGTAACTTCTTTCGATTCAATCGGTTGCAGCACAAGTGTAAAGTGTTGCCCGAGTTTCCGGCGACTCGAGCCGGAGCGTTGCCCGAGGGAGGGTTGATGCAGACGCCGCAGCAGGAAGGTGATCAGCTGTTCCTGATCGCCGAGAGTCTCGCCAAGGATTTTTCGCTGTTCGCGGAGCGCGAGACCACTACGATCCAGGACCATGTCCAGGGTCTGTTGTCGGCGCGTGCCATCGAGCGCCAGCTCGACAAGCTGCGCAACATGGACATCGACACCTACATCGAGCGTTGCGTCGCTCCGGCGGAAGATCCGGGCAGGATCAGTGCCCGCAGCATCATCCCGCGACTCGGCATGCGCGTCGCGCAGGTCGAGGAAGATGGTCCATTCTACTCCGCTGTCGTCACCATGGATTTCGGTGACGAGTATCGTCAGGTGGGCTTCATCGCGCAGGACCGCAGCGTCAAAAATGGCGTCTGGATGCCGCACCATCACCTGGCTGCGGCTCGCCGGGTGGACGAGTGGTCCAAACGCAGCCTGCCCATCGTCAGTCTCATGGATACCCCGGGCGCGGATGCGGAAGAGCAGGCCAACCGCAACAACCAGGCTCATTCCATCTCGCGTCTGATTGCCGAGATGTGCAACGTGGATGTGCCCACCGTCGGCATCATCTTCGGCCTCGGCTATTCCGGCGGCGCCATTCCGTTGGCCGCCAGCAATCTCATCCTGTCCGTGCGCGACGGCGTCTTCAACACCATCCAGCCGAAGGGACTGGCGAACATCGCCCGCAAGTACAACCTGTCCTGGCAGGAGTGCGCGAAGCAGGTGGGGGTGTCCGCCTACGAACTGTGTCGTCAGGGCAACATCGACGGCGTCATCGATTACGTCCCGGGCGAGGATGACGACAAGCTCGCGAACCTCCGCCAAGCCATCGTGACCGGCATCCTCAGCGTCGAGCAGAGTACCCGCGCGTTCGTGGCCGCGAATCCGTACATCCTCGATCACTACCAGCGCAACCTCGAGCGCTACCTGAATCCGTCGCCGCGCCTCGACGCCACCGAGGCCAGCGCGTCTTTGTCGAACACGAAGTCGCCTACGGAGTACACCAACGTTTTCGGGGTGACCTATCGCTATCTGCGCTATCTCGGCGTACGCAAGCGCATCCGCTCCACCTCGGTGAAGCAATACGGCCGGCTGGCGGCTGCGGAGGTGCCTCAGGGTGAGCTGGCGGATCGCGCCGAGCGCGAGCGGCGGCGCGCGTTTCTGTCCTGGCTGCAGGATCCGGAGAAGCTGGTCTATGACGATGCGCTGTCGAAGGCGTGGAAGAACTACCAGGAGAAGAAGCAGGCCGTCCATGACGAGCGGGGCCGCATCGCCCAGCTGTTCTTTGGTGAGCCGAAGAAAAACTACGAAGACGCCCGTGCGGTGCTGTTGCTGACCATCTCTACCTATCTCTACAACCGCTGGAAGCACGAGGCGCGCGGGAATTTTGCCGCACTGGTGGAGCACCTGCGGGAGCCGGGCGCCACTCGCCTCCTGCTGCGAACTGAAGATCTCGGCGATGCGCGCGAATTCGCCCGCCATCTGCGTGAGGATGATGCGCCGCTGTCGATTTTCCTGCGCGATCGCTTTTCTCATGAGGGACGCAAGCTGCTGTCGAAGCAGGGCGTCGCAGACAAGTCCGACGGCTATCTGCGCAGCAATATGGTGGCGGAACTCAACCTGATCCTGTCCGCCCACAACGTCCTCGCCGAGGCGCAGCTCGATCCGGCTCAGGTTCCGGACAGCGTACATGGCGTGGTTGCAGCGGATACACCGGTGGGCAGCGCCGCGTCCATCCGCGCCGGCCGCGCATTGATCTGTGCCCGCTATCCGGACTACGTCGAGGAACGCTCCGGCGTTTCGGAGCCGCTCCCGGTCTCGGAAATGACCATCCTCGACGTATTGCTCGAAGACGAGCTGCGTGAGGAGTTCCAGCGTGAATGCCTGAACCTGCTGGTGTTCGACGCCCTGTACACCGAGGTCATTCAGAACCTCGACACCATCGCTGAGGAGGCGGACGAGAAGCGTGCCCTCTCGCGCGCGTCCATGGAGCAACTGCTCGACCGGAGCATCAGCCAGGCTGCGTCCAGCCTGCCCCTGACGCTACTCGGTGTCGCTGACCTGCCACGGGAAGCGATCGTCCTGCAATTGAAGAACCAGGCGTTCGACTGGCTCGAGCGACTCGATGCCTATCTGCGCGCAGGCGCCTTCCTGAAGTCGGTCGAGGAATGGAAAAAGTCGGGATTCCCGCACCTATCCGATACGCTGCTTGTGGTGGTGACCCACGTCTTCGAGCGCATGCTGCCATCCTTCATTGCGGCAGAGCGCGAAGGACGCAAATACGACGGCCGGATCAATCCACGCAATATCGGCCGCCGCAAGGATTTCTGGAATCGGCTCACCATCGCTTACCGGGACCTCCTGATCCAGAAGGTGCTCACTCAGGGTAAGCGCAAGCGCAGTGCCCTGCCGGAGCACTTCATCGAGGAGTTCTTCGAGGACTTTCAGGAACTCTATGCGGATCTGATCAGTTCGGATCCGGTGCAGTTCCCAGGTTTCCGCCAATCCATCGAGCAGGCGCTCGGGCGAGATCAGCCGCCCAGCGGCATCATCACCGGAATCGGCACCTTCCGTACCGGAGATCAGTCGTTCCAATGCGGCGCGGTGATTTCCAATGTGGACTTCCAGGCGGGCGCCTTCGACATGGCCAGCGCCGAGAAATTCTGTCATCTGCTGGTGGTGTGCGCCCAACGCCGCCTGCCGGTGATCTGTTTCATATCATCCGGCGGCATGCAGACCAAGGAGGGCGCAGGCGCTCTGTTCTCCATGGCGGCAGTCAACGATCGTATCACCCGTTTCGTGCGTGACATCGATCTTCCGGTGATCGTGTTCGGGTTCGGTGATTGCACCGGTGGCGCCCAGGCCAGTTTCGTCACCCATCCGCTGGTGCAGACGTTCTATCTGTCCGGCACCAACATGCCGTTCGCCGGCCAGATCGTCGTGCAGTCGAATCTGCCGAGTCATGCGACGCTGGCCAACTACCTTTCCTTGGTTCCTGGCGCGATGCAGGGACTGGTGCAGCATCCCTTCCAGCCCGAACTCGACGATGCCCTGCGCAATGTCGATCCGGAGATTCCCCTGCCCAAGGTGGATGTGCGGACCGTGGTCGAGCGGGTCATGTCCGGCGCGATCACCAGTTCGCTGCCCGGCGTACCGAAGGTCGAGGTCAAGCCTGAGAACTACGAGCACCTGATCCGGCCGATCAAGCGCACGCTGATTCACGCCCGCGGCTGCACTGCGACCAAGCTCGTCCGCGTGGCACGCGCCCGTGGTATCGAGGTGGTGCTGGTGCAGTCGGATCCGGACATGGAGTCGGTGGCGGTGGACATGCTCGGGCCCAAGGATCGGGTGGTGTGCATTGGCGGTAACACGCCCGACGAAAGCTATCTCAACGGGCTGTCCGTGGTCCGGGTGGCAGAGCACGAAAAGGCGGACTCGCTGCATCCGGGCATCGGCTTCCTGTCCGAGAACGCGCAGTTCGCCGAACTGTGCCGCAGCCACGGCATCAACTTCATCGGCCCGCCGGTGGAAGCCATGGAGACCATGGGCAACAAGTCCAATGCCATCAACACGGCGCGCAAGCTCGGCGTCCCGGTGGTGCCCGGCAGTCATGGCATCGTCACCCAGGTGGATCGGGCGTCCAGCGTCGCCGAGCAGATCGGCTATCCGGTCCTGATCAAGGCGGTGCATGGTGGCGGCGGCAAGGGCATCCAGGTGGTGGAGCGGCCCGAGGACTTTCACGACCTGTTCCGCCAGGTGGCGGCGGAGGCGCGTAATGCCTTCGGTAATGGCGATGTCTATCTCGAGAAGTACGTGCTGTCGCTTCGTCACATCGAGGCCCAGCTCCTGCGTGACACTCACGGCAACACGCGGGTGCTCGGCATTCGCGACTGCTCCGTGCAGCGCAACAAGCAGAAGGTGGTGGAGGAGTCCGGGTCCACGGCGCTCTCGGCGGAGATGGAAGCGCAGGTTCTCGAGTACACGGCGGCACTGGCCGCCGAGGTGAACTACGTCGGTGCGGGAACCGTGGAGTTCATCTACGACGTCGCCAACGATTCGGTCTACTTCATGGAGATGAACACGCGGCTGCAGGTGGAGCACCCGGTCACCGAGTACGTCTCTGGAGTCGACATCGTCGGTGAGCAGTTCCGCATCGCCGCCGGCGAGTCCATCGCCGATCTCGAAATCGGCAGCAATGGCTACGCCATCGAAGTGCGGGTCAATGCGGAGAAAGTGATCATCGGTAACGATGGCCGGATCCTGTTCCGCCCCGATCCTGGAACGGTGCATCTCTGCGAGATGCCGGAGGCAGACGGTATCGACGTGATCAGCTCTGCAGGGACGGGCAAGGTCGTGTCGCCGTTCTACGATTCCATGGTCGCCCAGATCATCGCCCACGACAGGGATCGTGACGCGGCTGCCGATCGCCTCCTGTCCTATCTGGATGAGGTTCGCATCGACGGCATCTGCACCAACCTGGCATTGCTCAAGCGTATTCTCGCCGACAAGACTTTCCGCAGCGGTGACTACGACACGACCTACATGGAAAGCCTGCTGGCTACCCTCGACCCGGACGAACTCATCGAGGAGATGCAGCAGGATGCCGGCGTCGACGGAGCACCTGTAGATGCTGCCGATCTCCGCATCGAGGGCAGCGATGAACTGAAAGTGCTGTCGCCGTCCACGGGGGTGTTCTACATCACACCGTCACCGTCGGAGCCGGAGTACGTTTCAGTGGGCGACTCGGTCACCGTGGACAAGACGCTGTGTCAGCTCGAGGCCATGAAGAGCTTTTCACCTCTGACGCTCGCGAGTTTCAACCATGGTGAGGTCAAGCTGTATCCGCCGGATCAGCGTTACGTGATCACCCGTATCAACATCGCCAATGGCCAGCAGGTGAATCCCGGTGACCTGCTGTTCGTGGTGAAGCCGAAGAGTGCCCTGGAGTCCGCAGCCTGATCTTGCCTAGGTCCGCTTTGCCCTCTACCTGCTGAGCTTGCCGTAGTCCACGCTCAGCCAGCGCTCGGGATCGATCCGCACCACGACGGATCCGTCAGTTCCGCTCTGTTCCGCATAGGCGTCGCCGCCCTTGGTACCAAGGTAGCGGCGTGCCATCGGGCGCAGGTCCGATTCCAGGTCGGCTTCGCGAATTTCCGAGACCAGGCCTTCGACGCTGACGTAGCGGTAGGGCAGCGACTCGGTCTGGGCGACCAGCGTGACCCGGGTGCCCGGTCCGAGCAGTTTGCCTTTGCGCGATTCGCGGCCTGTGATCACGGTGATGGCGCCACCGGGTTCGTAGGCGTACCAGATTGGCGCCGTGAGCGGCGCGCCCTGCGGCCTTGGAATGGCCAGCACCCCGACGTGCAGGTCGGCCAGAAAGGCTTCCCGCTCAGCGGCGGTCATGCGTGTGTCGCTCACGGCTTGTGCTCCCTTAAGCGCGTCAATGCCCGGATGCGTTGCCGGGCCGAGTCACCCGGGCCGTCTCCGCTGCGGTATCGGCGCGGGTGTAGCGCACCGAGCCGAACAGCATCTCGTCCCAGCTCTGGAGGCCCCAGCGAACTTCGACGCTCGGGTCCGGGTTGGCCCTGTTCTGGGCTGAGTTGTCCCAGCTGGTGCGGTGGATGAGCTTGGTGCCGGCAGGCAGGAACACGGGCTCTGCCAGCACGTAGTCGTGCTGCCAATTGAAGTCGTAGTTGGGCACCGAGAGCAGAGTCTCCTCGCTGCCGTCCGAATGCACGGCGATGAATGCGCTGGAACGACCGCGATAGTGGGCGTGAGGCAGCAGGCTGTGAACCCAGACGTCGTGCTCGAAGGTGTGCGTGGCCTGCTCCGTATGCTTCCTGGTATGCGGGGGAATGCTGATCCTCGGATTGATCAGGACCAGATTGCGCAGCTCCCGCTCGGGCGGCTCGTCTGCAAAGTACAGCGCCATACGGGTGACGTCGGTGGTGGCCCGACCCATGGTCGTGTAGTGCATCTGCAGGACGAAGATCGCGTCGGGTTCGAGAAAGACGCCTGTGCCTTCCGGGTAGCGCGTCGGACCGCCGCCGGGAACGAACCCACCCAGGGCGGAGCCCAGCGCACCTTCGCGCTGATGGCGACCTTCCTGCCCGGCGAAGGTGGCGATGATGTGGTGCACCACGGCGCGGTCGCCGGGTTCGAAATCCACGGCCCGGACCCACACACCCTCTTTCAGCGGATTCGGTATCCGGGGATGCTGGTAGGCGATCACGCCGGTGGCGGGGACGTCGAAGGGCGGCAGCTCGATGATGAGGTCCGGCTCACCGAGCTCCCATTCCGGCCAGTCCCGGGCCGTGAGCGCCGGCAGGGGGTCCTCTCCCTCACCGCGTGGAGCACCGGCCTCCACCCAGCGGACCAGCTTCTGGCGTTCGGCCGTGGTCAGGCTGCGATCGTTGCTGAATTCGCCGTGATGCGGATCCGCATGCCACGGCGGCATGCGGTCGGTGCGGAGCACTTCCCGGATCATGGGTGCGAAACCGTGGACGATGGCGTATTCGGACATGGCGAACGGGCCGATGCCGCCCGGCCGGTGGCAGGCGACACAGTTATCTGCGATCAGCGGTGCAATGTCCTCGCTGTAGCTCGGTGTCTGCTTGGCGCGTTGATCCCGCTCCGGAAAATGCACCAGGCAACCTTCGGCTTCCACCTCGGCCTGGCTCACGGCCTCTCCGGCGAGCACCGCGTCGAGGGCGTCGGTGAGATAGTCCCGGGTCGCGGTCGGACGTTGTGCCTGGTAGGAGACCCGATCATCGATGGGGCCGCGATAGGCCAGCTGCCAGCGGTTCGGATTGATGACGAAGACTTCCGCCGTACGCGTGAAGCCCATGGACTCGCCGATCAGTTGGCCGGAATCCATGAGGATCGGAAAATCGATGCTGAACTCCGACGCTTCGGTCCGGATGCGATCCCGGTCGTCGTGCAGATTCGAGTTGATCAGGAAAAACTCCACGCCCTTATCGGCATAGGCGTCCCTGATCTCCGCCAGGCGTGGCAGCTGGTTGCGCACGATGGGACAACCGTTGCCCTGGACCATGACCACGATGGCACTGGCATCGGAGTGGTAGTACAGCTCATGGGACTCGCCGCGGTGGTCGAGCAAGCGGAAATTGTCGACCCGGTCGCCGGGCTCCAGCGTGTGGGCAGCGGTGACTGCCAGCACACCCAGTATCAGTACGATCGAACGCACCTTCACCATGACTTCGCCTCCCCGCATCCGTCATGCCTGCAAGCTAAGGCCATCGCGCGCGTTTGGCAATTCCTTCGTGGTCTCCTGCACCGCAGGTTCGGGACATCGGGGATCAGAGGCTGTCGATCCACGCTCCGATCAACTCGACGCCGGAGGTATCGACGCGATTGCTGGCCAGAGGCGGCATGCGGGTCGTATCGAGGCGCCGCATGCGTTCCCACAGGACGCTGGACTCCCGTGCTCCTGGAGCAATGATTCGGGCTGCCTCCAGGCCCAGGGTGCCGCCCTGTGGCGGCACGTCGACGGCCGCCATGGCTTCTACAGCGGTATCGAAGCGGAGATCGAGCGCAACATTGGTCCCACCGTCCGGACGATGGCAGGGCGCACAGTTCACCTCCAGGTAGGCCCGAGCCCGCAGCGCGAGCGGCTCAGCATCGTCATCGGGATCCGGGTAGACGGCGTACTGCTCGACTTCACCGACATCCGAGTCGAACAGCCCGATGTGATCGTAGCTGCGGAGCTGGTTGTCGGTGGCCAGCGGGAAAGGAAAGTCCAGATTCAGCTGGCGGGTCTCCAGCCCGAGCGCAGACCCGGCTGCAGCCACGTGGCAGCCCAGGCAGTCGGTCCGGCTGGGAAACACGTAGTCGAACGTCAAGCCGCTGACGACGAGCGGCTGCTGCTCGCGCCCGGCCAGGAGCGTGGCGTCCTGTCCATCCGCATCCCAGCGATACGTGAAGCCCTGCCAGCCTTCGGGCCGATGCAGCAGCAGGCGTGTTTCCAGACGCCGGTCGCCTGCAGCGCCGTCATCGAGGCTGATTTCGAAGTGCTTCACGAGGACGCTGCCGACCGGCAGTTGCCAGGGTGCGGTGGGGTCGAAGCCGATGGTTGCCGCGTCCGGCAGGCCGAACCAGCGCCGCTTGCTGCTGCCGTCGGACCAGAATGGCAGCGCGAGGCCGTACTCGATGAAACCGGCCGCCGCCGTCAGCGTGCTGAGGTCGGTGAAGATCCCCGTTGCCGACAGTTTCTCCGCAACCGGGCCGCCAGCACCGGGATCGGCCAGCTCGAAGCCGTGCAGCGTGCCGTTCAACGACACGACGAACAGTTCACCCTGCCCATCCTCGCCAAAGGAGGCCAATGAGGGCACGGCGCCGAGATGCTCGATGTCGATGTCGATGTCGTTGCCCGAGCGCCGCAGCGCCCACACGTCGCCCGTGACGAAATCGCCGAAAACGTAGGCGCCTGTCAGCGCGGGCAGCTGCGAACCACGGTACACGTAGCCGCCGGTGATGGAGCGGCCGACGCTGTGAGGATACTCGTAGATGGGATCCTCGAAGGTGGCGCCCGGGGGCGTATTGGCCGAGTCTGCGAACGGTTCGGTCCCTTCGAAGACCCGCCAGCCGTAGTTGCCGCCGGGGACAATGATGTTGACCTCTTCGATGGCATTCTGGCCCACATCGGCGAGCCAGAGCTCCCCGTTGTCGCGATCGAAGGAGAACCGCCATGGGTTGCGCAGCCCGTAGGCCCAGATCTCCGGACGCGCGCCGCTGACGCCCGCGAACGGGTTGTCGGGCGGGATGGCGTAAGGCGCATCCGGGTCGGTGGGGCGGACGTCGATGCGCAGCAGGCTTCCGAGCAGCGTCCCGAGATTCTGGCCGTGGTCCAGCGGGTCGCCACCGCTGCCGCCGTCCCCGAGGGCGATGTAGAGGTGATCGTCCGGGCCGAAGGCGAGCATGCCGCCGTTGTGATTCGAAAAGGGTTGTTCCACTTCCAGCAGGATCTTCTCGCTGTTGGGATCGACACTGTCGCTGGACGCATTCCAGGTGAAGCGCGCGATCACCGATCGCCGCGGGCCGGAGCCCAGGGAGTAGTGCACATAGAAGTAACGATTCGTGGTGAAAGCGGGGTCGAAGGCGAGACCGAGCAGGCCCTGCTCGCTGGCGGTGGCCACTCGGGCGCTCAGATCCAGGATCACCTGGGAAGTCGTCGTCTCCGCGGCCGGCTCGAACGCCCGCATGCGGCCGCGTTTCTCGAGGACGGCCAGACGCGTGTCTCCCGGTATGGCGGTGAGGAACAGGGGCTGGGTGAAGCCGAGGCCGGAGAAGGCACGGACGACCTGGATGTTGCCGGTGCTGTCATCGGTGGCTCCCGGTAGGACCAGCGTGGCCAGCGGTTCCCGCTCTGTGAGGCCGAATGGAGGCGAATCGGGGTCCGGCGTCGCAGGCGGCGGCATGCCGACCGCCCCGTCGCCCCCACTGCCGCCGCAGCCGTTCAGCAGCAGGGCGACGCCGAGGCCGAGGACGAGGCCGAGGCCAAGCATGAGTCCGATCCGCATGCTGGTCGTCATGCCTTTGCTCCGGACGCAGAAGAACCGGATGAGCGCAGCGCTGATCAGAGCCTAGCCTGATTCCCACCCGGCCACACGTGATGGTCATCCCAGCGGGAGCAGCTCCACGATACCGGCCACCATGCAGGCGGCACCCAGGGCCAGAATGATCTGGCTGCTTATGCGCCGGAACAGCGCCTCGTCGAGCCGATCCAGGATGCGGGTGCCGATGCGGGTGCCGATGATCGCCACCGGGATCACCAGCAAGAACAGCCAGGACGGTGCCTCGCCATTGTCGAACACCGGCTCCCCGGCTGCGATCAGCAGGCCGCCGTAGTAGCCGAGCTTGGTGAGATGGCCGACGGTCTGCGTCATGGCCTTGGTGGCGACGATCTGGTGCCGGTCCAGCCGTGAGCGCTGGTAGAAGAGATCGAGCAGGGGGCCGGATACGCCCGCCAGCAGCTGCGCAGCCGTGACCCAGAGTCCGCAGCCGAACGCCATCGCCGGTCGCTCCACGTCGAATGCCACTCTCGTTGGCAGCAGCAGGGCCAGCCAGGGCATGACACCGATCAGGAGCAGGACCAGGCCGCGGTCGGGTACGAAGCGGAAGACGGCGAACACCGCCACGCACACGCCGCTGCCGAGCAGGTGCGGCAGCAGCACGGGCCAGCGAATGTGCCGGCGCAGAAACCAGGCACGGGAGCCGTTCGCGCCGGCCTGGGTCACGCCCAGGAGCATCATCGCCACCGGTACGCTGTAGACCACCACCAGCATCGCCATCAGGATCATGCCGCCCGCCATCCCGACGATTCCCGAGAGCAGGCTGGTGAGCAGGACGGCAAGCAGCACGAGCAGCGGCAGCGCGGTCATCGAGTACCTCTTGGAGCGTCGCCGGCGATGCCGGCCAGAACGACCGGCGCATTCTGCAGAAAGGCGTGACGTGAAAAAAGCGACATGATGGAATAGCATCTAGTCCTAAATCGAATTGTTGGGCCCAGCCATGGTCGAGAATCTGGAAACGCTCATCACCCTGTCCCGTACGGGAACGATGCTCGAGACGGCCACGGTGCTGAAGATCTCCCAGTCGGCTGTGAGCAAGCGCATCACGGCGCTGGAGCGCCACTACGATCGGCCGCTGGTGGAGCGCTACGGGCGGCGAGTGGTGCTGACCGCGGACGGGACGCGCCTGGTGGAACGCGTCACGCCGCTGGTGGCGGAGCTGCGCAGCGTGTTCCTCGAGGCGCCCGCGCTGCAGCGCGGTAAGGTCATCCTGGGCGTGTCCGAGGCGATTCTCGCGTCCTGGGCACCGGCGCTGTTCGCACGGGTGCGCCATGCGTTGCCGGAACTGGAGTTCGAATTCCACGCCCAGCGCTCGCCGGTGGTGCTGGACCGGATCCGGTCCGGTGAATACATGGTCGGACTGTGCACGGGTTCGGCGGAGGCCGATACGGACCTCGTTTCGGAGGTGCTGCGGCTGGAGCCGATGGTGATCGTCCCCTCGGCGCTGGGTCGCTGTGAGTACCCTGCGGCGGGTGAGCTGCCGGTGATCACCATCGAATCCCGCTCTGGCGCCTGGGCGTCCATCGAGGACGACATGCGGCGACTCGGCATCCGGCGGGAGACCTCCCTGGAATCCTTCTTTGCGGCAGCGCAGATGGCGCTTGCCGGATTTGGTCACGGTCTGGTGCCACGCGGCGTGGCGCGTACCCTTGGCGTACCGCCAGAGAAGTGCATCGACATGGGTCGTCGCGGCCTCAACCGTCCGGTACGCTTCGTGGCGCGCAAGTCCATGTTCTCGCGCCCCTTGATCCAGAGCTTCTACCGTTGCATGCAGGAGCAGGCCAGGGCGCTTTTCGAGGCGGAAAACGATGCCTGAGCTCATCCTCCATCACTACCAGGGCTCCCTGTTCTCGGAAAAAATCCGGGCTATCTTCGGCTTCAAGGGTGTCACCTGGCACAGCGTCGAGATCTCGCCGATCATGCCCCGCCCTCTGCTGATGCCTATGACCGGTGGTTATCGGAGAACGCCTGTTCTGCAGGTCGGTGCCGACATCTTTTGTGATACCCACGTCATCACGGAGTACCTGGAGGACGCCCACCCGCAACCGCCTCTGCATCCTGATGCGCTGGGCTGGGCGGTGCGTGCGCTGGCGGCCCAGGCGGATACACACCTGTTCCGCGTTGTGGTGGCGCTGTGCTTCCAGCCCAAGGCTGCAGCAGCCACCCTCGGGACCCTCGGTGAGGAATTGGCCAACAAGTTCGCGGCCGATCGCGCCGAACTGGTGAAGGGCACGCAGGGTCTCGCGACTCTGCCGCCGGACGTGGCGGAGGTTGAGTTCGCCGATGAGCTCGGGCGCCTGGAGGCGCAGCTCGCCGTCACCCGCTGGGCGGTGGGTGGCGTACCCTCCCTGGCCGACTTCGCCGTCTACCACTGTCTGTGGCTGGTGCAGCACAATCCGGTGGTGAAGGACCTGCTGCTGCCGTTCGCGCGCGTCCGTGAATGGATGCAGCGCATGGCCGGATTCGGCCACGGCGTACGAAGGGAGCTGGCGGCGGAGGATGCGCTGGCCATGGCACGGGATGCGGAACCCATGCCGCTTCAGGTCCAGTCGGGGCACCTGCCGGAAGGCGTACGGCCAGGCGCTGCCGTCACGGTCACACCCACGGATTACGGACTCATCCCCGTGGCCGGCGCGCTGGACTATTGCACGGCTCACGCCTGCGCAGTCCTGCGGGACGACCCGGAAGCGGGCCGGGTTCGGGTGCACTTCCCCCGCACCGGGTTCCGTATCGATCCGGCCTGACGTTCTGGCGTTACCGTCGCTCGGGTTCAGTCAGCGGTCGGCGCAGCGCCGCTGGTCAGAACACGGTCCCACATCGCGCCCTCTTCTGCGCGCGGATCTGATTCGACGCGGGCTTCGCGATCGGCGATCCAGGCCAGCTGCTGCAAGCGGTCCCAGGGGTGCCAGTCGCTGACGGCGCTGCGAGGATCACCGTGTCTCGCGAATGCCGCCCAGGCGTCCATCATGCGTTCCGAAAGTGCCCAGGCCTCGGCATCCGTGCCGGCGAAGCGGCTCATGCCGGGTGCGTCCAGCGTCCCGAACACGAACGGAATCTCCAGCGCATGGCAGGCGCCGAGACGACCGCGCAGGGCCGGTGAGGGCCACGTGAACAGATAATTCCAGGACCGCGCCGAGGCGGCCTCGCGGCGGGCAGCGAGGGCGAGCAGCGGGCGCCGGTAGTGCAGCTCCGTTTCCGCGGCCGCCAGGCACTCCAGCGTGGTGTATCCGGGGTGCTGGTCGGCATAGCCGTCGAGCAGGGTTGCGGCGGCCCTGCGTGCTGCCGGCGTGGGCATGGGCAGGGCGCGACTCAGCCTGGCCACGGCGTCATCCCGTTCCATGTTGCGGCGCATGGCCAGAAACAGACGCTGCTCGTCGCCATTGCTGCCGAGCATGAGCGGCCGACCCTGATTCGCGGCACGGTCCTGGGCCTGCTGGCCGTCCACCTCGATCAGCTGTCCGTCCAGCAGGGGGCGGAAGGCGCCACGTCCGGTGGCGGCGCGTATCTGCGCTTCCACGGACTGCTGCGCAGCCAGCAGATGTTCCGTACTCAGGCTGCGCCAGACCTCGGGATCATCGCTGCCCACTTCGGCTGCAAAGGTCCTGCGGGTGAGCTCGGCCGCGTCGGCATCCGCGATCCAGCTCGCGGCGCCGGACTGGACGATCCCGGCGTGGAACAGCTGGTCCGCGGCGGGCATGCCCATCAGCGTCAGCAGGCACATGGCGCCCGCGGACTCGCCGAACAGGGTGACGCGGTGGGGATCGCCGCCGAAGGCCTCGATGTTGCGCTGGATCCAGTTCAGCGCCGCGAGCTGATCGCGCATGCCGAGATTGCTGCTGGCGCCGGTGTGCAGGAACCCCAGTGCTCCGAGTCGATAGTCGAACGTGACCAGCACCACGTCGCCGCGCGCCACGAGGCGCTCGCCTGCGTGGATGGGGTCTGCCGCGGCACCGTTCACGAACCCGCCGCCGTAGATCCACACCATCACGGGACGGCTGCCGGCGCGATCGGGAGTCACCACATTGACGTGCAGGCAATCCTCGCTGGTGTGACCCACCGGGCGCGAACCCAGAGTCGGCCCGGGCCGCTGCAGAGGGCCGGGTGGCGCGTGTTGTGCCAGGCGTGTTCCCGACCAGGGCGCCACAGGCTCCGGCGCGCGGAAGCGCAGGGCGCCGACGGGCGGTGCAGCATAGGGAATCCCGTCGAAGCGGAGCACGCCATCGCGGCGGTGGCCCCGCAGGCGGCCACTGTCGATCTCGACTTCCGCAGCGGTCACGAAGCGTTGACGGCCTTGGCCAGCGCGGGACGCTCGCGCAGCATCTCCGCCAGTGCGGTCACCCAGCCCGGGCGTGCGTTGAGGCAGGGAATCAGGGTGAAACGCTCCCCGCCGGCTTCCAGGAAGGTCTCCCGCCCCTGCATCCCGATTTCCTCCAGGGTCTCGAGGTTGTCGGCGACGAAGGCGGGGCACATGACGGCGAGCTTGCGGACGCCACGATCGGGCAGGGCAGCAAGCACCTGATCCGTGTACGGCTCCAGCCACTTCGCTCTGCCCAGGCGTGACTGGAACGACACTTCCCAGCGCTCGTCGGGCAGGCCCAGAGCGGCGGCCACCCGCTCTGCCGTCACCATGACCTGATGGCGATAGCAGAAGTCGTGGGCGGGCGACGGCACTTGGCAGCAATCCGGGCGCGTCAGGCAGTGGCGCCCGGTAGGGTCGCTCTTGCGCAGGTGCCACTCAGGCAGGCCATGGTAGCTGAACAGGAGATGGTCATCGGGCTGCAGGTGCTCGCGCGCGAGGACGGCCAATTCCGCGATGTAGTCCGGCTGCTGATAGAACACCGGCATGGGCTCCAGCGTGAGATCGAGCTTGCGTGCTTCGATCGCGCGCTGTGCCTCTACGATCGAGGTTTCCGTCGTCGACATGGCCCAGTGGGGATAGAGCGGCAGGAAGCGCACATGCCGCACACCGGCGTCAGCGAGGGCCACCAGCTGATCCTCGATGGATGGGCTGCCGTAGCGCATCGCCCAGCGGACCGGCTCACCCAGCGAGGCCTCCAGGGCCTCCGCGAGCGCCTCGGTGTAGACCTTCAGCGGTGAGCCCTCGTCCATCCAGATGCTGGAGTAGGCTTCACTGGTGGCGCGGGGACGGCGCGGAAGAATGAAGGCCGAGACGATGAAGCGGCGCAACGGCCACGGCAGATCCACCACCCGTGGATCCATCAGGAACTGATCCAGGTAGCGACGGACATCGGGAACCGCGGGCGAGTCCGGGGAGCCGAGATTGACGATCAGTGCCGCACGATCCGGCATGAGTAGGGGATCCCTGTGGATGACACCCGTGAGGGTTGCGGATAGTATCCGCGTCCTTCCGCAATGTCACATGGACCAGCGAGGCGCGTCTTGGCCCGCAGCGTGATCGTAGACTATGACGCCGGCAACCTGCGCAGCGTGCAACGGGCCTGCCGGGAGGTTGGGCTCGATGCTGTCATCTCCTCGGACCCTCAGGTGGTGGCCCGCGCCGAGCGGGTGATTTTCCCCGGGGTGGGTCAGGCAGGCAGCGCCATGGTCACGCTGCGTCGGACCGGTCTAGATGTGGCGCTGCGGCATGCCATCGATGCAGGCACCCCGATGCTCGGCATCTGCCTGGGACTGCAGATCTCCCTGGAGCGCTCGGAGGAGGGTGACACGGCCTGCCTCGGCCTGATGCCAGGGCGGGTGCGACGCTTCGCGCTCGATGACCCGCGGCTCAAGGTGCCCCACATGGGCTGGAACGAGGTCCGCGTCGTGCAGCCGCACCCGGTGCTCGACGGCATCGAAGCCGGCGACGAATTCTATTTCGTGCACGCCTATTATCCGGATCCCGCGACCACCGCCGCTGTTCTGGCCGTGGCGGATTACGAGCGCGAGTTCTGCTGCGCCCTCGGCCTGGGCAACTATGTCGGCGTGCAGTTTCACACCGAGAAGAGCGGTCGCGTCGGCCTTGATCTGATCGCGCGTTTCGCCGCTTGGGACGGACGCTTCCAGCCGCCGCAGGAGACAGCATGCTGAGCAAGCGACTCATTGCCTGCCTCGATGTCCGCGAGGGCAAGCTCGCCAAGAGCGTGCGTTTCGTGGATACCCAGGACATCGGTGATCCGGTGGAGAAGGCCCGGGAGTACTATGCGGACGGACTCGACGAACTCGTGTTCTACGACATCACTGCGTCCAGCGACAAACGGCGCATTCTGCTGGAGTTTGTCGAAGCCGTGGCCGCGGAGGTGTTCATTCCGCTGTCCGTAGGCGGCGGCGTGCGCTCGGTGTCCGATGCCACGGACCTGCGGCTGGCTGGTGCGGAGAAAATCAATGTCAACTCGGCAGCGGTACAGCGTCCTGATCTCATCAGCGAATGCGCTCATGCCATCGGGGCCCAGAACGTGGTGCTGTCCATGGACGTGTTGCGGGTGCCCGTGAGCGACGCCACGCCCTCTGGGTACGAGATCGTGATCAACGGCGGACGCACCCGCATGGGGGTCGATGCCCTGGCCTGGGCGCAGCGCGGCGAGGAACTCGGGGCCGGTGAACTGGTGGTCAATTCCATCGACGCGGATGGTACCCGGGAGGGTTACGAACTGAACCTGACCAGACTGATCGCCGACGCAGTGCGCATTCCAGTCATTGCCTCGGGCGGCGCCGGCGTGCCTGAGCATCTGCACGCAGTGCTGACCGAGGGTCATGCGGATGCGGCACTGGTCGCGTCCATGGTTCATTTCGGGGACTACACCTGCTCCGGACTCAAGCGTTATCTCCATGCCCAGGGCGTGAAGATGCGCATGCGCTGGTGACAGCGACGGGTCACAGCCCATAGACGGCAGCGTCGCTTTGCGAGCGACCGTTCGTCCCTGAACTGCCACCGTTCAGCCTCCTTGCTTCCCTGTCACGGCGGGGTGCCCATCCCTTTTCTAAGCTTCCAGGAGAAGCCTGGGGAAGGATCTGGATCGTGTCTTCGAGGATCGGAACCTGCCTTGCACTGGTGCCGGTCGCTCTGGCTGCGCTGGTCCTGGCAGGGCTGTTGCTGGTGTCGACGCAGCCTGGAGACGAGTCGTTGCGGCGACTCGATCTCAGCGTGCGCCAGGCAGCCGAGATAGCGCCGCGTGTAGTCGGCGCCGCCCTGGACATGGAACCGGGTGCGGCCGGCCGCATGGCCGTCGCCCGCAGTCAGGAAGCCCTCACCGAGCGCCTCACCCGGGCCAATCGCGCCTTCGAGACTCTGGAGCCGGTCGAGCCGGACGGATATCAGCGTCTGCGGCGCTACGCCGTGGTGGCGTTCAACAGTATCGATGTGCAGGCCGCAGAGCGCGCCGGGGACGGGCGGCTGCGCGCTGAGTTCGCAGCGGTGAATGCCGGCGCCGCGGCGTTCTCGGTCCGGGCCGAGAACTACCTTACCGCGCATCAGCGGTGGAGCCGCAATCACGAGTTCATCGTGTCCGAGAGCCGTAATCTGGTGGGCACACTGCGCCGGGAGCGCGAGGGTGTGGCCGCTGATACGTTGTTCGCCAGCGTCGAGCAGCTGCTGGACCGGTCGCGCATGCAGATCATCCTCTCCGGAGCGGAGATCAATGCGCTGCTCGCAGCCGTGCGCAGCGTTGCAGAGCGCCTCCCGGTCGAGCAGCGTCCACGCATCGAAGCGCTCACCGACGCCATGGCTGCGCTGCCGTCGCAACAGCGCATGGTGCATGCGGCTGCAGAGGAACTCGAGGCAAGCCCGTTGCCGGGTCTGCTCAATGGTCTGCGCGAGCAGGTGAGCGCGGACATGGTGCATCGCTTATCCACGGTCAGTGACGCCAGGGTCGTACTCAACGTCTACACCGGTCTGCTGCTGCTGGTTCTGGTCTACTTCGGACTGCGTTTGCGCACCTCCTATCGGGCCCTGAACCGCTCCCACGATGAACTCGAGACCCGGGTCCTGGAACGCACCCGGGATCTCGAGCAGGCCAACGTCGATCTCAAGGAGTCCCAGGTCCAGCTCGTCCAGGCGGAGAAAATGTCCTCGCTAGGCCAGCTCGTGGCGGGGGTGATGCACGAGATCAACACACCGTTGATGTACGTGCAGAGCAACGTCCAGACCAACGCCGAGAATCTTCAGGACATGCTCGGACAGATGCAGCCGGCCCTGGCGCTTGCACGCTGCGTGCATGCAGGCCGGGTCGACAGAGAGACGTTGCGTGAGCGGCTCACGGAGCTTGGCCACGCCCTCGAACCCCAGGCTTTCGAAGAAGGCATCGAGGAGTTGCGGCAACTGAGCGAGGACTCCGTGGACGGACTCCGTCAGATCGCCGAGCTGGTGCAGTCGTTGAAGGACTTCAGCCGCATGGACCGCGCTGACGAGGCGCGTTTCGACGTCCGCGATGGGCTCGAGAAGACGCTCACGATCACTCGCAGCACGCACAAGTACGGCGTTGAAGTGGTTCGCGATTTCGCTGACGTGCCCTTGATCCACTGCGCCCCGTCGAAGATCAATCAGGTCTTCATCAATCTGGTCAACAACGCCGTTCAGGCCATGGACGGCAGCGGCACGCTGACCCTCAGCACGCGTGCCCGGGAAGGCTGGGTGGAGGTTGCCGTGAGCGACACGGGCTGCGGGATCGCGCCTGAGCATCTGGACAAGATCACCGATCCGTTCTTCACCACCAAGCCGGTGGGCCAGGGCACCGGGCTCGGACTCTCCATCGTCCGGCAGATCGTCGAAGAGCACGGCGGCCGTCTCCGCGTGGAGTCCGAACCCGGCCGCGGAACCACCATTACGCTCAGCCTGCCACTCGAGCGGGCGGCTTCAGAGGAGGCAGCCTGATGACTGCGCAGGCCAGGATTCTGTTCATCGATGACGAGCAGCGGGTACTCACATCGATGCGGGCGATGTTTCGGCGGGATTACGAGGTTCATCTCGCGAGTTCGGGTGCCGAGGCTCTGGCCCTCATGCGTGAGCATGACTTCGACGTGGTGGTGTCGGACCAGCGCATGCCGGAGATGACCGGCGTCGAAGTCCTGCGGGAAGCGCGCAGCATCGCACCTAAGTCGATGCGAATCCTGCTCACGGGATATGCGGATCTCGAGGCCATCGAGACTGCCATCAACGAAAGCGAGGTCTTCAGGTACCTGATGAAGCCCTGCCCGCGTGAACAGCTCAAGGAGACCATTGCCCTGGCGGTGGATGCGGTCCGTGGCATGAGCGCAGATGCGCGCGACGATGCCGCAGCAGCCCTGTCCGTAGGCGGCTCAGAAGCCGCTGCCGCAAGTGCTCCGGATTCCGCTGCCGTGACTGCGGTCGACCTCATGGTGCTCAGTGAGGACGGGGAGCTGTTGCAGGACGTCCGCCATGCGGTGGAGGACCGGTGGCAGGTGCATCACGCTGCTTCGGTCGCGGATGCGATCGATCTGCTCGCCGAACGGCCGGTGGGCGTGCTCATCACGGATGCGGCAGTGGACGAGGCAGCGGTGTCGGCATTGACCGCTGAACTGAAGCAGCACGTGCCCGAACTCGTGACCATCGTCGCGAGCCAGCGCTCCGATGCGCACATGCTCATCAACCTGATCAACCATGGTCAGGTGTTCCGCTTTCTCTTGAAGCCGGTGTCCGTCGGGCAGTGTCGGCTGTGGCTCAGCTCTGCAGTGACCCGCCATACAGAGCTTATGGCGCATCCGGAAACCGTCCAGCGCTACCGGGTTCCGGAATCGACGGCGAGCGACCGGCAGGGAGCGCTGTTCAGCGGTGTGATCGCAGGTGTGCGGCGGCTCCGCTCGCGCGTCCTCGGCCTCGGTGGATCGCCGGGATGAACATGCAGGCAGGGACGCTGCCGAAGGCGGGCGCCACGGCTGACGCCGCAGGCCTGATGCGAAGCTTCGGGCTGGCGTCCCTGGTGGTCGTGCTGGGGGTTGCCAGTGCCTGGTTCGTCGTCAAGCGTGTGGGTGATACGACGATCATGCTCGACGACGACATGTTGTTCGTCGAAACCACGCAGCGCAGCCGCAGGAGTGGTGTGGATCTGCTGATCGAGCAGGCCGAACTGGCCTACGCAGCCGGGCGCATTCTGGAACCCCAATTCGACAGCGCGCTGTATTTCTATCAGGCGGTGCTGGCAGAGGATGCGCAGCACCGGGATGCGAGGCTGGGTCTGGAGCGGGTCATCGATTGGCTGCGCAGCGAGCTGGCGGCTGCCCGGGCAGCAGAGAATCTGCAGCGGGAAGTTGCGGTGACCGCTCGCATCGCCGACCTGCGTCCCGGCGATGAGGTGGCTTCCAGGGAGGCCCTGATTGCCCGTCGCAAGCTGAACTCCTGGCGGCAGTTCGAAGCGGCTCTGGCAAGCGGCGACATCAGGGAGGCTGGTGCGCGATATCGTGAATTGCGGGCTCTGCAGGGAGCCGATGCCATGGCGGATGCCGGCATGGAGCGGGCGGTCGCCTCGCTCGTCACGCAGGCGCGGGCGGCCGCGAATCAAGGTGATGTCGAGCGTGCTCAAGCGGCACTGGACGAGGCCGTCGAGTGGGGCATCGACTCCGAGACCGAGACGTCCTTGAACGCCATGATCTCTGAAGCCCGGACCCCGGTGGGCGACGGCGCGTTCGAGGCGACGCTGACCGCAGCCGTGAGCGCCCTCGAAGATGGCCGCCTGATGGGCAGCGACAGTGCCTGGGAGCTGTTCCAGTCGGTACTGCGTGAGCACCCGGACCACTCGGGCGCCCAGGGTGGCATTCTGGAAGTGCGTTCTGCATTGCGCGCCCGTCTCCGTGATGCCATGGCTGCGGAGCAGTTCGACGCGGTTCCCGAGCTGCTCGAAGATGCCCGTCGCGCGGGGGTCTCCGAAGACGAGCGCGCCGCGCTGCGGCAGCAGCTGGAGTACCGCGAGCACGTCGCAGCCATGCGCCTTGGTCGCTTCGGCGAGCCGTTCCGCGTCTCCGACCTCGAAGTCATCAGTGAGCGCGCGCCGGTCTATCCCCGTGCCGCCATGACCCGACAGATCGAGGGCTGGGTGGATCTCGAGTTCACCGTGTCCGCGACCGGGCGGGTCGAGGACGTGCATGTGCTGGAATCGTCGGCGTCGCTGTTCCATCAGGCCAGCATCGATGCCGTCGAAGGCTATCAGTTTGCGCCGTATCTGCTGCACGGACGCCCGGTTCCGGTGCGCGCCGCGGTGCGTTTCAACTATCGAATGTGACCTCAGTGGTACCATGCGCGCCTTGACCCCGGTTGGAGCGCATGATGAAGGCCATCGACATCGAGAACGGCGAACTCATCTGGACCGATGTCGACGATCCCGTGCCCGGTCCGGGCGAGATCCTGATCCGCAACGAAGCGACGGCGGTCAATCGGGCCGATCTGGTGCAACGTTCCGGCAACTATCCCCCGCCGCCGGGCGCGAGTCCCATTCTCGGGCTGGAGTGCGCCGGCGAAGTCACGGGCCTCGGGGAAGGCGTGACGAGTTTCGCCAAGGGTGATCGGGTCTGTGCGCTGCTCTCCGGTGGCGGCTACGCGGAACAGGTCGTGGTTCCGGCCGGTCAGGCGCGGCGCATTCCCGCCGGACTCTCTGCGGTACAGGCAGCAGCCATCCCGGAAGTGTTCGCCACCGCCTACCTGAACCTGTTCATGGAGGCGCGCCTCGAGGTGGGGGAGCGGGTGCTGCTGCATGCAGGTGCAAGTGGTGTTGGAACGGCGGGCATCCAGCTTTGCCGGGCCTTCGACAATCCAGTCTGGGTGACGGCAGGATCAGCGGCCAAGATCGAGCGCTGCGTCGCACTCGGCGCCCAGGGTGGGCACGACCGTCATCAGGGCAGCTTCCGTGAACAGGTCGAGTCATGGACCGGTGGCACCGGGTTCGACGTCATTCTGGACCCGGTGGGTGCGGCCTATCTGGCTGACAATCTGCGGACGTTGGCGGTGGACGGGCGGCTCGTGATCATCGGCTTGATGGGAGGCGCCAAGGCAGAGCTCGAGATCGGCCTGATGATGGTGAAGCGCCTGCGCGTCATTGGCTCGACGCTGCGGGCACGTTCCGTCGCCGCCAAATCGGCCGTCATGGACGAACTCGAGCATCGGGTGTGGCCCTTGCTCGCCGACGGCAGCATCAAGCCGGTAATCGAGGCTACGCTGGCCATCACCGATGCTGCCGAAGCTCATGCGCTCATCGCCGGCAATGACACCTTCGGCAAGGTCGTTCTGACGTTCTGACGTCAGGCGAGGGCGGCGATCTCGGCGCGCTGGGCTTCCAGACGTGCGAGCGCGGCGGCAGCCTCTTCACGCTTGCTGCGTTCCTTCGCCACCACCTCGTCGGGTGCCTTGGCGACGAAGCTCTCGTTCGCCAGCTTTTTCTCCACCCGGTCGATGTCGCTGCGCCGGCGCTCGATCTCCTTGTCGAGGCGGGTCAGCTCCGCGTCGCGGTCAATGAGGCCGGCCATGGGTACGAGCACCCGCAGGGCGCCGACGAGCTGGATCGATGCCGGTGGAATCGTAGAGCCCACCGGCAGGTAGTCGATGGTCTCGAGACGCGCGAGCTGCATCAGGTAGTCCCGATTGCGCTCGAGTCGTTCATGGTCGCTGGTCTCGCCGTCGGCAAACAGCAGCGGAATGGCGCGGCCGGGCGCCAGATTCATCTCGCCGCGTATGTTGCGTACACCCTGGATGATCCCCTTGACCCATTCGATCTCGGCCTCGGCTTCGACATCGGTCCGGGAGGCGTCGGCCTCCGGGTAGGCTTCAAGCATGATGCTCGCGCCGGTGCAGCCGGTGAGCGGGCGCATGGCGCGCCAGATCGTTTCCGTCAGGAAGGGGATGATGGGATGCGCGATGCGCAGGATTGCCTCGAGTACCGCGATGAGCGTGACCCGGGCCGCGCGCTCAGCAGCAGGCTGACCACTCTTGAGCACCGGCTTGGTGAGTTCCAGATACCAGTCGCAGTACTCGTGCCAGACGAAGTCGTAGATGTGCTGGGCGAGCAGGTCGAAGCGGAACGTCTCCATGGCCAGGTGCACGTCGTGGATGAGCCGCTCCAGGCGTGAGCGGATCCAGCGATCGGCTGCGGACGGCGTGAGTTCGCCTTCGAGGTCCGCACCCTCGGTATTCATGCGCACGTAATTCGCGGCGTTCCAGAGCTTGTTGCAGAAATTGCGGTAGCCCTCGATACGATTCAGGTCGAAGCGCACGTCCCGGCCTGTGGACGCCAGGGCGCAGAACGTGAAGCGCAGGGCGTCGGTACCGAATGCGGGAATGCCATCCGGGAAGTCGCGCCGGGTGACCTTGGCAATGCGCTTCTCCATCTGCGGCTGCATCAGGCCAGAAGTGCGTTTCGCCACCAGCGATTCGAGTTCGATGCCGTCGATGAGATCGATGGGATCGAGGCCGTTGCCCTTGGATTTGGACATTTTCTGGCCGTCGGCGTCGCGTACCAGGCCATGGATGTAGACCGTGTGGAACGGCACTTCGCCGGTGAACTTCAGCGTCATCATGATCATCCTGGCGACCCAGAAGAAAATGATGTCGTGGCCGGTGACCAGCACGTCGGTGGGGTGGAACGTACGCAGGGCGTCGGTGTCCTCAGGCCAGCCGAGAGTGCCGAACGTCCACAGCGCGGACGAGAACCAGGTCTCGAGCACGTCCGGGTCCTGAGCCAGCTCGAGGTCCGCGGACAGGTTGTGCCGGGCACGGACATCGGCCTCGTCATGGCCCACGTAGATGTTGCCGTCATGGTCGTACCATGCCGGGATCCGGTGGCCCCACCAGAGCTGTCGGCTGATGCACCAGTCCTGGATCTCGCGCATCCAGGCGAAGTAGGTGTTCTCGTATTGTTTCGGAACGAAGCGGATGTCGCCGTTCTCGACCGCGCTGATGGCAGGGCGGGCGATGTCCGCCATGGCCACGAACCACTGATCCGTGAGCCAAGGCTCGATCACCGCGCCGCTGCGGTCGCCGCGCGGGACCTTGAGTGGATGATCGTCCACCTTCGCAAGCAGCCCAAGTCCGTCGAGGTCGGCCACGACGCGCTCTCGTGCAACGAAGCGGTCGAGCCCACGGTAGGCCTCCGGCACCGCATCGTTCAGCTTTGCGCCGGCGTCGAAGATGTTGATCAGCGGCAGATCATGTCGTTGTCCGACCGCATAGTCGTTGAAGTCATGGGCCGGCGTGATCTTGACGCAACCGCTGCCGAATGCGGGATCCACGTAGTCGTCTGCGATTACAGGGATGCGGCGTCCGGTGAGCGGCAGTTCCACCTCCGCGCCGATGAGATCGGCGAAACGTTCGTCTTCCGGGTGCACGGCCACTGCCGTGTCGCCGAGCATGGTCTCGGGTCGGGTCGTCGCCACCACGAGATGATCGGCACCGCCGCCGGTCCTGCGGCCGTCGGCGAGGGGATAGCGGAAGTGCCACAGATGGCCCTTCTCGTCTTCGTTCTGGACCTCCAGGTCGGACAATGCGGTCTTCAGTTCCGGATCCCAGTTGACCAGGCGTTTGCCGCGGTAGATCAGCCCCTCGTGGTACAGGCGCACGAACACTTCGCGCACGGCACGGGAGAAACCCTCGTCCATGGTGAAGCGTTCCCGCGACCAGTCCACCGATGCGCCCATGCGCCGCAGCTGGTTCGTGATTTCACCGCCGGAGCTGTGCTTCCAGTTCCACACCCGTTCGACGAATGCGTCACGACCGAGATCCGTGCGTGATTTCTGCTCCAGCGCCAGCTGCCGCTCCACCACCATCTGGGTCGCGATCCCGGCGTGGTCGGTGCCCACCTGCCACAGGGTGTTGCGGCCGCGCATGCGCTGGTAGCGGACCAGCGCGTCCATCAGCGTGTCCTGGAAAGCGTGCCCCATGTGCAGGCTGCCGGTCACGTTCGGCGGTGGGATCATGATGCAATAGGGCTCGCCGCTGCCGGACGGCGCGAAGTGGCCCGCCTGCTCCCATTCCTGATACAGGGCCGTCTCGATCGCCTTCGGCTGATAGGTCTTGTCCATGGGCGTGCTGCACTTCCGTCCGTCAGTCTTGCGGGGGCGACTCGGCGCCCGGATCGCCGAAGGTGGACTCCACCAGGCGGGTGAGTTCGGTCTGGAGCACCTCCAGCAGGCGATCTTGCAGATCGTCCAGGGTCTCGGTGACGACCTGTTCCAGCGCTGGCGGCAGTTCGGCGTCGACCCGGTCGTGCAGTCGTGAGAGCACCGCGTCGTCCACCTCGGGATCGATGCATGCGGCCAGTTCGTCGGCCCGTTCCCGTGCCGCCGCCAGAATGGCGTCGCTGCGGCGCTGCCAGGAGGCGTCGAACAATCGATCCGCGAACTGGCGGGCGTCGAACAGATCCTCCTGAATCTCTTCCTCGGACCGGCGTGCCTTGGGTTCCTCGCTGGCGGTCGTTGGCTTCGCAGCAGGCCTCGCTGGCGGGACGATTTCCCGCAGAATGGGAATCTCCATCCCGCTGCGCTCGGCGTCGAGCAGATCGCGGATCGACTCCAGATCATCGAGCAGCTTGCGGCGCTTGCCTGGCGGCTCAGGATCGGGTCGCTGTTTGCGGTCGTCGCTCATGTCTCGTTCCGTGGTCCTGATAGACCGGCTGACTTCAACTCAGGTCGTGGTGGTGCAACGGATAGCCGCGTTCCCGATAGAAACGATAACTTGCCCGGCCGGCACTGCGAACCGTCTCATCCTGACAGATGATCTCGGCCACGCGGTCGAAGGCTGCGAACCGCGCTGGAACCTCGAGTTCCAGATTGATCAGCAGATCATGCGTCGGCAGGGCGGCAGGATCCATCGCTGCCAGCTCCGCTGCCGCCGCGAGTACCACCGGTGTGCGCGCGGCAAGCGCGTCGTTCATTCGCACGTGGCCTAGGAAGGCCCCGCGGGGCTCTTCCC
This sequence comes from Pseudomonadales bacterium, assembly GCA_007122315.1. Classification (GTDB taxonomy): domain Bacteria; phylum Pseudomonadota; class Gammaproteobacteria; order Pseudomonadales; family Azotimanducaceae; genus SLTB01. The sequence goes on from SKUB01000153.1 coordinate 34,194, forward strand.
AGAGCAATCCCTCGAGGCGTTCGAGCGCCGCTTCATCCGCGAGCTGGATCAGGCTCCTGTGTCCCTGCCGGAACGCTTTCGCTGCCAGGCGGGCTGCGAATCGCTCACGCGCATCGAGACGCAGGTCAGGCAGCAGGTAGAAGTCGATCCGGGTCATGCGCGGTCCTTGCACTCAACCGACGTGGGATCGCAGCCACTCCACCAGCAGGCGTACCGGGCGGCCTGTGGCACCCTTCTTGGTCCCGGTGTTCCAGGCGGAGCCGGCAACGTCCAGGTGCGCCCAGCGGTAGTTGCGGGTGTAGCGCGAGAGGAAACAGGCGGCCGTGACGCTGCCGGCCTCACGCCCGCCTACGTTTGCCATGTCGGCGAAATTGCTCCGCAACTGCTGCTGGTAGTCCTCCCACAGCGGCATGCGCCAGGCGCGATCACCGCTGCGCTCGCCGGCGCCCAGCAGGCCTGCCGCGAGTTCGTCGTCGTTCGCATACAGGGCACTGGCGTGGTTGCCGAGGGCGATCACGCAGGCGCCGGTGAGCGTGGCGATGTCCACCACGGCCTCCGGCTTGTAACGTTCGGCGTAGGTGAGGGTATCGCACAGCACCATCCTGCCTTCTGCATCCGTGTTGAGGATCTCCACGGTCTGCCCGCTCATGGTGCGGACGATGTCGCCCGGGCGGCTGGCGCTGCCGCTCGGCATGTTCTCGGCAGCGGCCACCAGAGCCACCACGTTCAGGGGGAGTTCCATGGCCAGCACGGCCTGCATGGTTCCGAACACGCTGGCGGCGCCGCACATGTCGAACTTCATCTCGTCCATGCCCGGTCCGGCCTTGATGCTGATGCCGCCGGTATCGAACGTGATGCCCTTGCCGACCAGGACCAGCGGCTTCGCCTTCTGGGCACCGCCCCGATACTCCATCACGATCAGCTTGGCCGGCTGCTCCGTACCCGCGGTGACCGACAGGAATGCGCCCATGCCGAGCGACTTCATCTGCTTCTCGTCCAGAATGCGCACGCTGAGCTGTTTCGAGCCCTGGCCGAGCTTGCGCGCTTCAGCTGCGAGATAGGTGGGATGACAGACATTGCCAGGCAGGTTGCCGAGGGTGCGCGCAGTGGCGACGCCGCCGGCGATGGCGACAGCATCCTTGATGGCACGGTCGATGCCGGCGCGGCCGGCCGCGGACTGGTGCAGATTGAAGCGGTGCAGATTGACCTGAAGGGCTTCCCCCGGTTCACTCAGGTAGTCGTGGAAGCGGTAGGTCTCTTCGCTGGCCTGCATGACGGCCTCCGCCGCGCACCAGCTCGGATCGTGATCCTTCACGTCGACGTCATCGAGACAGAGGGTCGCGTCGGTGGCTCCGGTGGTGACCACCGCCGCCACCGCACTGCGCACCAGCTTGCGGAAACCCGCTGCGTCCAGCGGCAGTTTGCCGCTCTGCACCAGCAGCAGGCGGGGCGTACGCAACCCCGCGGGCTCCGCCAGCAGCAGCGTGCGGCCGAGGCTGCGACCGAGATCGCCGCGCTCCAGCGCTCGCGTGATTCGGCCGTCGCTGATGGCGTCGAGCTTTTTCGCGGTGGCACCGAGCTCGCGCTCGGGCCCGATCGGGAGGATCAGGCAGTCGGTACGCACATTTTCAGGCTTGCCGCCCTTCAGCGCATGGTCCATGGGCACTCCAGCAGCTCAGTGATCGGTACGGGGGTCAGCGCGCGCTTGCGGGGCGCGGCCGGAATCAGCGCGCAAGTGTACGGCAAAAGACCAGGCGCTTCAGGGTCAAAAGGAGCGCAAGCCGCGTGATTGCGGGGCGTCAGCTGCGGCAGGAAACCGCGGTCGCCACCGCGGCCATCCTGCTGCTGTTGCTGCTGATCACCATGGCCGTACGTCTTTCCGGCTATCTGGCGGACGCCGCCTCGGGGCGACTCGACCCGGGTGTGCTCGGCTGGCTGATCCTGCTGCGGATTCCGGACTTTCTTATTTTGCTGACCCCGCTGGCGTTCTTCGTGGCATTGCTCCTGACGCTGGCCCGCTGGCGCCGGGATGCGGAGCTGGTGGTCCTGTATGCGGCCGGGCTCACGCCCGGGTGGCTGCTGCGTTGCACGCTGCTGGCCGCTCTGCCCTGGTGCCTGCTGCTGGTCCTGCTGAGCCATCACCTTGCGCCCGTCAGCAAGGCCACGCTGGCGGAATTGATGGCGCAACAGCGTGGCGTCCTCGCGCTGGGACATCTGATTCCTGGTCGCTTCCAGGTCCTCGGCGGCGCTGCGCGCGTCGCCTGGGTCGGCAGCGTGGACCCGGACGGTGGCCGCCTCGCTGACGTGTTCCTGCTGCAGCAGCATGATGCGGAACGAAGCCTCATCACCGCGCGCAGCGGGCGGCTCGAACGCAGTGCCGTCAGCGGTGCCCGCGTGCTGGCGTTGGCCGACGGTCGCCGCTATCGCATCGACAGCATCGAGCAGGCGCCTCACAGCACTGCCTTCACACGCTCACTGCAGCAGGTCGATCCGGAACCGGTTGCCACCGGCGCCGTCGAGTCGCAGCGCTTCCTCGAACTCTGGCGCGGCGCCGACCCCGGCATGCGCGCCGAGCTGCACTGGCGTCTGCTGCTGCCGTTGCTCCCGGTGCTGCTGACCCTGGTGGCATTGCTGCTGTTCGGCCGTCCCGGTACCGCAGTGCCCGGACAGCGCTTCCTCCTGGCGGCAGGCTCGTTTCTTGGTCTGCTGCTGCTGCTGACGGCCGGGCGCGGCTTGGTGGAGACAGGCCGGCTGGACGCCATGTGGGCACTTTGGGTGCCGCTGCTCGGGATCGCTGGCGCAGCGTTGCTGCTGTGGACCCGTGCCGGGTGGAGGCTGTGGTCGTGGCGCCGTTGAGTGGCCTGCCGGATCGGATGGACCGGCTCGTGATCGCGTCGGTCCTGCGGGCCGTCGTGATCGTGCTTGCGGCCTTTCTGGTACTGGACTGGACGCTGTCCCTTTTGAACGAAATGCGCGGCCGCAGCGGTGCCTATGGGTTCCGGGAAGCGCTGCTGTTCGTCGTGCTGACTTCGCCGCGACGGATCTGGGAGCTGATGCCCTTCGCAGGGCTCCTGGGGGCGCTGGCGGGTTTGTCCGTGCTGGCAGCGCGATCCGAGCTGCTGGTGATGCGCAGCGCAGGGCGATCACTTTGGCGCATCGTGGCCGCGGCCATGCTGCCCTGCCTGATGCTCGTATTGCTTGGCGTCGTGATTGCAGAAACCGTGGCGCCGACGACGGAATCCATCGCCCAGACGCGCAAGGCGCTGGCCCGTGGCGGCGAACCGGAGCTGCGCACCCGCGCCGGCTTCTGGCACCGGGACGGGAATCGGATCACCCAGGCCCTCGCCATGGATCCTGAAGGCCATCTCATCGGTATCAGTCAGTTCGACCTCGACGCCGAGGGCCGGCTGCTCAGCTGGCGTGAGGCGCGTCGTGCGGCGCCGCTGGAAGCGCTCGGCGACGGTCGCATGCGCTGGCAGCTGGAGCAGGTCAGTACGCAGCAGTGGCGGGCGGATCGATGGCACATGACCCGGCAGGAGCACGCTGTCTGGGACAGCACGGCCACCGTCGCCGGCCTGCGTGCCGCTGCCCTGGTGGCGCCCGAACGCCTGCCGGTCTCGGAGCTCAGGCAGCGCATCGCGGGGGCAGCTGATGCGCGCGAGCAGCAGCGCCATCGGCTGGCGCTGTGGCAGCGGCTCTCCCAGCCGCTCGGCGTGGTCGTGCTGGTGCTGCTTGGCAGTGGTTTTCTCTTCGGTCCCCTGCGGGAGCGCAGTATGGGTGTTCGCCTGGCGGCGGGCGTGGCGCTGGGACTCGGTTTCCGGGTCATGCAGGACCTGCTCGGCCCAGCGAGTCTGGTCTACGGTCTGCCGCCGGTGGTGGTCGTGTTCACGCCGCTGCTGCTGGCGTTGCTGGCGGGCGGCCTGCTGCTGCGGAGGGCCGCGGCACCCTGAACGGCAGCGGGCCTGTGCTCACTGATCAGCGCCGGTGAGTGAGGTCGGGATCGAGGTCCGGGGGCACAGCGACCATGCGGGTACCGGACATGCGGTCGTGCCAGGTCCTGCGCATCGGATCCAGCCACATCCAGAAGAATCCGAGCCCGCCGAGCGCCAGCGAAAGAATGGCGGTGAGGAAGCGTTTCCAGGCCTGGGTGAAATTGATGTTGTCACCGTCGGGCGTCTGCACCCGCAGACGCCAGGCCTGCATGCCCAGCGTGCGTCCGTGGACGACCCAGAAGTAGGCAAAGAAAGCGAACACGACTACGAGCAGCAGGCCGCCTAGCAAGGGACCACTGACGGTCTGCATGTGTTCTAAGGAGATGCTTTCAGCGTCAGCAGGAATGTCCGGGCGCGGGGCGAACAGGTTGGCGATGCCCGCCGTGGTGAGCAGCAGGGCGACCACCAGGAGCCCATCGTAGACCAGTGCGCCGAGGCGCCGCATCAGGCCTGCCGGGGGAAGCTCTGCAAGTCGTTCGCGGACGGCGTCATCCATGGCGCCAGTCTAACCCGGAAAGCAGTCCGGCCAGTGGCTCAGGCCGGTTCGGATTTTTCCAACCCCAGGGCTGCGCGCCAGGGTTCAGGAATCTCGCGGTCCACCGGCTGGGGCAGGTCGCGCAGGAGCTGGCGTCGGATGCGAATCTCCTTGCGGCAGGAAACGACGAGGTACTCCTCGTCCGGGTCCGCGCGTTCCAGCAGCCGATTGAGCCGGCGCTGGTAGTCGAGGATCTCCCGCAGCAGGCGGATGCTCGCCCGCCGAACGGCGATCTCGTTGGGGTCCCTGAAACCCGGCAGGTCGGGCTCAGGGGCGCGGCTCGGGGAGGATGTGTTCCGGGCCATGGTTACGCTCCGTCGTGGCGGGTGCTGCCCGCATCGTCATTTATAGTAGGTTGCGTTTCGTTTTGAATCAATAGCATGAGGATAGATCGGTAGATTGATGTTTGCTATGAATTTTTTGTTTCGTTGCTTATGGCTGCATGGCCCCCTGCCGGGCCGATGCGATTGCGCCTGATTTGGTGGCGATCACACCCTTGGACAATATGGCCTGCTAAAGTTACGCCGGTTACCGAACCATCCATCGAAAATCAGAAAGGGAGAACACGCATGCAGGTTCGTCATGTACTTCGGTCGCTGCTGGTGGTCGTACTGTCGGTGCAACTCGTGACCCTCGGCGGGATACACGCAGCCCAGGCCGGCATGGTGCGCACGGACGAATACGCAGCAGTGGAGGAACGGGAGCAGCAGCTCGGACGGGTCCAGGATTTTCTGGCGGAAGAGCGGGTTCAGGCCCAGCTTGAAGCGCTGGGCGTCGACCCGGAGCAGGCCGCGGAGCGGGTCGCTGCGTTGACCGATGCCGAGCTCGCCCAGCTTGACCAGCAGCTTGACGACCTGCCTGCAGGTGGCAGCAGCGTCCTCACCGTACTTGGGATCATGTTCGTGGTGCTGCTGGTGCTCGAGTTGCTCGGAATCACCAACATCTTCGTCGCGATCTGATCAACGGCAGGCGTCCGTCGCCGCCTCGGCCTCGCTGCGGGTGGCGTCGAGCGCCTCCTGCAGACGGGCCGGAGCGGGATCGGGGACGAAGTCCAGCACATCCAGTGCTTCCCGACGACAACCGCGTGCTAGCAGCAGGCGCGCCAGGTTGTTGCTGGCGGCTGCGTCACCGGGTCGCTGCTCGAGCAGCTTGCGAAAAGCTTCTTCGGCGGCGCTGACCTCGCCGGCCGCCGCGAGGCTGTTCGCCTTGCCGAACAGGGCCACGGCATCGGTTGGGCGTGCGTCGAGCCAGGCCCGGTAGCCGGTTGCTGCAGCGGTCAAGTGGCCACTGCGCTCCAGATCAGCCAGGGAGGCGAGGTAACGCTGCCGGTCTGGTGCCGCGGGTAACTCGCCCGGGGTCAAGGCGACCATGGCCCACGATTCGGCCATGCGCCAGCTCAGCATGAACGCACGCAAGGACATCTCCTGTCTCTCCGTGGTCCCCGAGCGCAACAGCATGCGTCCGCGATCCGGATCGAAGCCGATCACCACCGCGAAATGCCACACCGGCCATCGCGGCGTGCCCAGGTTCTGCATGACCAGAACCGGTCGGTCTTGTGTCAGTTCGGCGATCACGGCATCCAAGCTTGGTGGCAGGACGTAGGCCACGCGCCCATGGCGACGGGTGGTGGCCACCAGCTCGAGCTGCAGGCTGCCCTGACGGCCGGGCAGCCAGACCTGATCCACCAGGGCGTCGGGACTCACGTTCACGCCACTGCTCTCGAGCACCGTAGCGAGGGCGGCAGGCCCGCACTGATACTGTTCCTGGGGATGAAAGGGCGTTGCCGTGAGCTCCACGCCGCTGTCCGGCAGTTCAGGCAGGGGCGGGGCGCCGGCGCAGCCGGCGAGCAGCGCGGCGATCATCAGTAGACGCAGCATGTCGACTCCCGGTTCTGGAAGGTGGAGTCTAACGTTGCAGTGATGGCAAGGGAGAGTGCGTCTTGAGCCGTGTGACAACCGGGATTCTGGTGGTGGTCGGGGGGCTGGCAGTGCTGACGGTGGTGCTGCTGGCCTGGCTGTTCGATCCCCGTTTGCCCGCGGGTCTGGTGGGTCAGGATCTGGACGGCAGCGGCACCTTGTCACGAGAGCAGGCTGGACCTTTGCTGCGGCGGGACTTCGACGCCATCGACCGCGATGGCTCCGGTGAACTTGAAGGCCGGGAGCTGCGCCGGCACGTGATCGTCGACGCTCTGTCCCGGCGCAGCCGCTCTCTGCCTGTGCCTGCCTTTCCCGCGGTTCGCGACGCATCCGGGCTCCGGGCCTGGCTCGAACGCCCCGTGGATGAGGGACGACTGCGTGGCGTTGGCCTGATCGTCCTGCGTCATGGTGAACCGGTGTTCGAGCACAGCGTCGGCGAGATCGACTCGAGCGCAGCACATCCCCTTGGAACGGCCTCCATGTGGCCGACTGCGCTCATGATGGGATGCCTCGAAGAGCGTGGGGTGATGGATCTCAGCGCGCCGCTGGAGGCATTGGATCCGAGCCTGCCGCCCGGCTGGGCGCCGATGACCCCGCTGGAATTGCTGTCCCACACCGCCGGAGCGCCGGCCGTCGCGGGTGCGGACTTCCCGCCCGAGACGAATCTCGAAACCGCGGCCCGGGCCCTGATGGTCCGCTACCCGCCGGAACCGCCCGGACGTGCGTTTCGTTTCGGCGCGGCCGGGCTACAGGTGCTCGGCTGGCTCGCTGAAGCAAGCGCGGACCGACCCTGGAGGCGGCTGTTCGTGGAGTGCCTGGGTTGGCCCATGTCCCTGGACAGCGCGGCGTGGGGCCATCCCGTCACCGGCCCGCGCAGCCAGGGATTTCTCAGTCCGGGTCTCGGTCTGCAGCTGAGCATGGAGGATTACAGTCGCATCCTGGCCATGGTGCAGCAGTCAGGACGCTTCGCTGGCGTCGGGATCATCGGTGAGGACACCCTGGCGCGTCTCGAACAGGAGCGCAGCGGCAGATTGCCGAGTATGGAGCAGCCGCGCTGGGCGGCTCCCGAGTGGGGCTACGCAGCGGGCGCCTGGTGCGAGTCCAGTGACGAAGAGGGCCGCTGCCGGCGATTCATCGCGCCCGGCAGCTACGGCATGCTGTCTTGGCTCGATCGCGATCAGGGTCTCGCAGGAGTACTGGTCACGCTGGACAGTCCTGCCCGGGTCTGGGACTGGCTGCTCGCGACCCGAGCCCTCGCCGAACAGACCCACTTCGACTGAGCCGGCCCCGCGCAGGGGTGAATCAGGGCGCCTGTTGCCAGCGGCCGTTGGGCAGACGTACCCAGTGGCCGCTGCGGGTGCGCTCGATGGCACGCTTGCCTGCAAGCTGTTCCACCTGCTCGAGGGGGACGCCGTTGCGGGCTGAGATGCGCTCGTACTCGTCCCGCCGGCGCAGATTCACGGACTCCACCAGTTCGCGGACCTCGCGGCTGCCCGGCGTTGCGACGATGCCGAGGTAGCCGCTGGCCTGTTCGCCCACCAGTCCCTGATCCTTGGCGGTATCCAGCGAGAGGGCCCAGGCCGGGAGGGCGGCCAGCAAGAGCAGACCGAGGACGTAGCTGAGGGAGATGCGCATGGTCAGAACACTCCGCTGTCGCTGAACAGGTCATCGAGCTCACGCTCGACCCGGACGCGAATATCGTGCTGGATGTTGACGTTGAGATTGATCGTGATCGGGTCGTCGGCCGCCACCCGCACCGTGGGCGTGCAGGCCGCCAGGGCCAGGACGACTGCGAGCAGGGTCGCCCGCAACGGGACGTTGTGCAGTTGCGCTTTATCCGTTCTGTTCATGGCGGTCAGCGTCCCTTGGGGAACATGCGTCCACAATCCGCCTAAAGCGGTGAATCACGGCTGAACGCGGCGCAGCCGCCGTTCGATGTCCTGCTCGACCTTTCCGGACAATTGCAGACTCTGCAGCAGCTGCAGCAGGTTTTGCGTCACGTTCAGATTCAGCTGGATCGGACGTCCGCCCTCGATTTCAGGATTTGATCCGAGCAGATCCACCGCGAACGTGAGGGTGCCATCGTCTGCATAGTCCACCCGGCTGGCCAGACGCTCGTAGCGCAGGTCACGTACGGCCCGGAGCGCAAGCCGCAGGGCGGGCTGCTCGATCCCTGCCAGCATGTCACTTGCGACCGCGTAGGCGAGCACGCCGCCGGGCGCCCTGGCCGTGAGCCAGCCCTGCTCCAGAGCAGGCTGCCAATCCCTGAGGCGCACGGGCAGGCTGCCGTCCAGGGTTCCGCGGCCGTTGAGAGCCGGATCCTGCATGAGCCCGAGCAGCGCGCCGAGATCGATTCCGGTGACTGCCAGCGGAAGATAGCCTGTGCCGCTGGTCACGTTCAGCTCGCCCTGCGGCATTCGCACCTCGCCGCCGAGCAGAGAGGCATGGCACTCGGAGAGGCCAAGCAGGTCGTCGGCGCTGTGATCGAAGGTGCAGCGCAAGTCCGAGACCGGCACGCCGAGATCGGCGTAGCGCAATCGAGCCGTACCCGCGTAGGCCAGTTGTGCTGGCTCTCCGCGGACGCGCAGCGCCACGTCGAGTGCGCGCCCTCGCAGTTCATCCCGTGCCAGACGCTCGATTTCCAGATCTGCATCGAGGTTCAGGGCTCCGGGGCGCCATGGGTCGAGGGCCAGGGCCAGGTTTCCGGAACCGGTCAGGCGCCCGCGTTCGAGCAGCACAGCACCGCTGCCGCCGGTGGCTGCGACCACTTGAATTTGTTCGAACGCAGCCTGGAGCGCGGTGACATCAAGCCGGTCTGCGGCCAGTGTCAGGTCTGCGCTGCCGCTGGCGCCGCGCAGGCGCATGGGATTCGCATCCAGGCCGACGTTGCGCCACTGCGGCGCCAGTTCGCCTGTGAGTTCACCCGCAGCCGATCGTCGACCCTGGCCGCTGAAGTCGATGTGCCCGGAGCGAAGTGCGAATCCCTCGGGCAGCATCCCCGTGACCAGGTCGTTTCCGGCCAGCGGCAATTCCGCCGCCTCGATCCGGACGCTGACGCTGTGGTCCGGATCGACGGTAGCGCGGCCCGTCAGGACCATTCGCTCGGGGTCGGTGACGGCGAGGTGCAATTGGGCCGGACTCAGCAGCGTGGCCGGGGCGGCGACCCGGATCGTCTCCGCGGCCTCGAGAGTTGCGGCGGCGAGCGCCCACTGTCCATGTCGCAGCGTATGCAACTCGATGCGCGCACCCGCTGCCATCGCCAGGGCCCGCGTCGGCAGGGATGCGACCACCGGTGCTGCCAGGGTGAATGCGCTACCACCCTCGGGCCATGCGGCCGACCCCAGGCCATCGACACGGCCGAGAAGATCGCCGGTAGGGTTGCCGTGCCAATCCGACAGCTCGAAGCGGCCCTTAAGTGATGTCTGGGCACGGTGAACCGCGAGATCGACGATCAGTGTGCCTTCGGTCGCGAGGTGGTCGCCGGCAGTCAGCGCCAGTGTCAACGGTGCGTCCAGCGCCAGGGTCAGATCGATCTCGCTGGCCTCGACAAGCAGCCCCAACGTACCGCTGGATGCGGGGTCCAGGGTGAGCGTGGGCACCGGGTCCATGTGTGCGTCCAGAGTGAGATCCAGCGCGCCGCGGGGCCATGGTTCCGGCACACCGAACCACTCAGCGAGCCGCGCCGCGTGCACCTGCGTTCGCCCGCGGAACATCGGTCCGCGCTCTGTTGCGAGCATCGTCCCCCCCGCTTCCAGCACCGGCGGTGCGCCAGTGGCGTCGCTGATGCTCAGCGTGACCCGGTCCGCGGCATCTGCCGACGCACTGAGGACCATGGGAGCCGGCAGCCGGGCGTTCCTCAGCATGCCGACGAAGCGTCCCTCTGAGCGTGTCACCCGCAGGGAACCCGTCGCCGTCAGCTGTTCGCCGCCCGCCGTGGCCGACACGTGCAGATGGCGGACGTCGAGCTGTTGCATGGGCAATGCGGCCAGCACGGGCCCTGGCTCGAGGGAAGTCACGGCGCGCTGGCGCAGCTCCGGATCGTCCTGCTCCCGCGCGGGCATGAGCTTCACGTCGAGGGTGTCGATCCCGACGCTGCGCAATCCGTTTCGCCACAGTTCCAGCGGCGAGTCCCAGGCCACTGTGATCCGGCGCGCCTGCAGCGAAACGCCGCCTTCGGCAGCCACCACTTCGATAACTGCGATGTGGAGCCCCTGCTGCCCTGGGCGCCGGGTTTCGAGTCGCCGCAGCTCATAGCCTCGGGCCTCGAGTACGGGGCCCGCGATCCAGGGCGCGAGACTCGGAAACCCGATCCAGGTCACCACCGTCAGCAGAGTGACCGTGGCCGCGATGGCGATCATCGCCACGGTGGCGACGCGCAGGCTGCGCAGCACGCTTCGTCAGCTCCCAGAGCTGTGGGCCAATGCATGCAAGCTGCCGGCTGCACGCTGTACCGGGCCTGAAATCGTCGCCTTTTCGCGTATCTTTCGGCGTCTTCGGCCTCAGCGCAGCTGGACGTTCACTTCGCCCACGCCCACCTTGATGTCCACTCGATGCTCGCCAGCGCCCCTGCTGCGGGCGGTTTCGGTCACGATCTTGCGCGATTCGACCGAGTCGTCGCCACCGGAGATGCGGGCCGAACCCACGCCCGATGTGGCCGCGATCCTGCCAATGGCTGACTTCGACAGCTGCAGATCGACTTCGCCGACGCCGAGTCTGACGTCCAGATCGCCTCCGGCAAGTTCGCCCCGAATCTCGCCGACACCGAGCTGCACGTCGACTGCGCCCATTCGGGGCAGCTCGACGATCCAGTCGGCCTTGGCGTCCGCCTCCTCGAAGCTCAGCTGCAGTCGGGATCCACGGCGGTCGATATCGAGTTCCATCTCGGAAACGTCGGCCCTGCGGCGCAGGAGACCCGTGCGGCTGCCCTCGATGTCCAGGCGGACCGTGATGGCGTCGCCCTGGCCTTCGCGAAGCTGCACGGTGCCGACGGCGGCGCGAATGACCACCGCTTCGACGCCGTCCGGGTCGATGCTGTACTCCCTCACGGCTTCGGATGCCGCAGTCGCCGACGTGGCGATGAGCGCGCCGATGGTGAGCGTCAGGCAGAGGATGAGGCCTCGAACCGCGGCTGCGGCGGACTGTCCGAGGCGGTTGTGCAGGTCGTTCTGGCTGGTCATGTCTGAACCCTCTCTCCGGCAGGCGTCGATGCCTATGGGCCAGGGCTTAGCGAACCCCGTGCCAGGTTGAGAGTGTTCTTTGCAATCAATGCCTTACGGAACCCGGACGCCTCGCCGAGTGGTGCTTGAGCGCATTTATTGGTGATTCTGGCCAGAGCGCGCTCAGGGCGACTCCGGTACGCCCGCACCCGGATCGGAGCGCGGCGTGTGGCCGTCCCGGGTCTGTTCGCGGACCACGAACTGCCGGCCGAACCAGCGGAACGTGCCGTCTCCGTAGGGCGCGGTGCAGTTGATGCGGGCGCGGCCGGGAGGGAACGCCGACTGTGGCACCACGGTCAGGCGGCGACCGTCCCGCTCGATGCTGGCCTCGATACCTCCAGATGGGAAACAGCCCACCTGCCCGGGCTGCACGGCAGGATCGTCCAAGGTAAACTCGAATTGGGGCGGATTATTGCGCACTACCAGGCTGTCGCTGGGTGAAATGTCCCGTACCGGCAGCGGCTTGGTATGGATGCGCTCCTCGAAGCGGTCCATGCGGCCCCAGTTCTCGTTCATGGCGAAGCGCGGCAGCTCGAAGCGGGGCTCGTCCACGTGGGCGACGCCCGAGTGCTGACCGAAGGCGGCACGGAAATCAAAGGACTGGACCACCTCGAGCACCGCGTTGCTGTATTCGCCGAACGGATAGGCGTAGAGGTCGGGTACGTGGCCGAGTTCTGCCTCGAAGCGCGCGCTGGCCCGCGCGGTGTCATGGCGATTGGTTGCGGAGTCGTGGTCCGGCATGTGGTGGTGGGCGCCGGAGTGATGGCCGATGGTCACCAGCGGATCCGCATCGAGATCGCGAATGTCGTCCCAACTCATGAAGTCGCCGAGACGGCGATCCGGTTGATCGGTGGTCACGAACAGGGTCCACGGCATGTTCGCCGCTTCGAGCAGGGGGCGGGCCACCTCGAAGGCGGAGCGATAGGCATCGTCGACGGTGATGCCCACGGTACGCGGCGGCAGCGGTTCGCCGCGCTCGAAGTGATCGATGATCTTGGGCAGTGGCAGGACGTTGAAGCCGTGCTCCTGAAGGTAGGCGATGTGGGCCTCGAACTGCTCGACGCGAATGCTGGTGGCTGGATACCGGTCTTCACCGAAGCGGTGATACATGAGCAGCACCGCGTGGTGCTGGCCGTCGCCGCTGCTGGCGCGGGCAGGTCGTGCCGGGGTCGCAGCCGACGTCGGCTCCGGACGGGCGCCGTCCATTACACCTGTCTGCCAGGCGAGGACGACCAAGCCGAACAGGACGACTACGGCGATGGCGATCAGGGCGTTGCGGCCGGGCATGGTTGGGTTCCTGTGCAACGAGACGGTATGGTGGGCAGCCTCGGGTCAAAGGCTGCCAGCGCCTGAAGTTACCACGCGGTTTCTATCGGCGCCGAAGCAGAGCCATGGCCGCACGCCGATTAGGACGCACCATGAGAGCCTTGTTGCTGATGCTGGCCGCCGCGCTGGCTTTTACTTCGAACGCGTTCGCGGACGCTGCGGACGCCAATGAAGCAGATGATGCGAAGTGGTCCTTGACCGAGCCCCCGGGCGAGTGGCGCAGCGTGACCATCGACACCGAAACCGTGACCTGGGCGGACGTGGACGTCAGTCCCGACGGGCGCACCCTGGTTTTTCACGCCCTCGGCGACATCTACACCGTCCCCACCGAGGGTGGCGACGCCAGGGCGCTGACGGCGGATCTGGCCTGGAACTTCCAGCCCACGTTCAGTCCCGATGGTCGTCGCGTCGCGTTCATCAGCGATCGCGGCGGCGCGGAGAACGTCTGGCTGATGAATGCGGATGGTTCCGATCCTGAGGCAGTCACCACGGAACGGGAAAACATTCTGCACAATCCCGCGTTCTCGCCGGACGGTGAGTTCATTGCCGCGCGCAAGGCGTATCACTCCCGCCGCAGCATCCCGGCCGGCAGCATCTGGCTCTATCACCGCAGCGGCGGCAGCGGCACCGAAGCGGTGGAGCGGCTGCACGGAGAGGACTCCCAGAAGAACATCGCGGAACCGGCATTCTCGCCGGATGGACGCTATCTGTACTACAGCCAGGACGTGACGTCCGGGCAGGTGTGGCAGTACAACAAGGATGCCACAGAAGGTCTGTTCGCCATCAAGCGTCTCGATCTCGAAACCGGGGAGACGCTCGATCTGGTGTCCGGTCCCGGCGGCGCCATTCGCCCGATTCCGTCTCCTGACGGCACGCAACTGGCGTTCGTTCGCCGTCAGGCCCGCACGCTGGCAAGTCAGCTCGTCGTCCGCGATCTGGCCAGTGGGCGCGAGACTGTACTCGACGGAGCGCTGGATCGGGACAAGCAGGAAACCAGCGGCGACATGGGCAACTACCCGCGGTTCTCCTGGCTGCCCGACAGCGACGGCCTGGTCTACTGGGCGCGTGGCGGCTTCCACCGGGTCGGGATGGACGGCGTGAGTCAGGCCATTCCGGTGCGGGTGCAGGCCGAGAAGTCCGTGCATCCGGCTCAGCGCGTGGAAGTGGCGGTGGCGCCCGACGACGTCGACGTGCGCATGCAGCGCTGGACGCAGTACAGCCCGGACGGCCGACTGGCCCTGTCCCAGGCCCTGGGCTACATCTGGATCCACGACATCGAGCGTGGTGATCGTCGGCGCCTGACCGAGCAGACCAATCACTTCGAATTCCATCCCCGCTTCTCGCCGGATGGTCGCTCCGTGGTGTTCACCACCTGGAGTGAAGCGGAGCTCGGGAGCGTGCGCATCGAGCCGGTGGGGCGGGGGCGCGGGCGCGTGCTGACCCGGGAGCCGGGACACTACGTCGAACCTGCGTTCTCCAACGACGGCCGTCAGGTGGCGTTCCGCAAGATCACCGGCGGCTTCCTGATCTCGCCTTTGTACTCGGAGCGGGCCGGCCTCTATCGCGTGCCGGCCGATGCGGGCGCTGAACCGGTGCGGGTGCTCGACCGTGGCGTGGCCCCACAGTTCTCGGCTGACGGCAGCCGCCTGCTGTTCAGTGAGCGCTCGGGTCGGGAGCTGCGTCTGAAGAGCGTGAACCTCGACGGGCATGACGAGCGTCAGCATTACAGCGGGGAATGGGTCACCGAGTACCGGCTGTCGCCCGACGGGCGCTGGCTGGCGTTTCAGGAGCATCACAAGGCCTGGGTGACGCCGTTCGTGGCAGCAGGCAAGTCGCTGAGCCTGAGCGGGGATTCCAGATCGTTCCCGGTCCGGCAGGTCTCGGCGCGGGCGGGCAGCGGCCTGCATTGGTCTGCGGACGGCGAACGCCTGCGCTGGTCCCATGCCGCGCACCTCTTTGAGCGCAGTCTCAGCGACGCCTTCGCGTTTGTCGACGGCGCCCCGGAAGAGCTCCCCGAGCCGCTCGCGGAAGGCCGCGATCTGACCTTCAGCGTCCCAGCAGACCGTCCGTCCGGGCGGTTGGCCCTGGTGGGCGGCACGGTGGTGACCATGCGCGATGCCTACGCCGAGCAGGAGATCATCGAGGATGGCGTGGTCCTGATCCGTGACAACCGTATCGAGGCGGTTGGCCCTCGCGATGAGATGTCGATTCCCGATGGCGTCCGCACGATCGATGTCAGCGGTCACACGGTCATTCCCGGACTCATCGACGTTCACGCTCACGGCGCCATGAGCCGTGAGCAGCTGCAGCCGCGACAGAACTGGATGCAGTACGCCAACCTGGCGTTCGGCGTCACCACGCTGCATGACCCGTCCAACGACACCGATGCCATCTTTTCCATGGCGGAGTTGCAGCGCACCGGAGCGACCGTTGCGCCGCGCATCTTCTCCACCGGCCGCATTCTCTATGCCGCCCTCAGTCCAGGAGCCACGGCGAAGATCGACAGTCTGGAGGACGCCGAATTCCATGTGCGGCGCATGCAGGAAGCCGGCGCCATCTCCGTGAAGAGCTACAACTATCTGCGCCGGGAGCAGCGGCAGCAGGTGCTCGAGGCTGCGCGCGGACTGGGCATGATGGTGTTCCCCGAGGGCGGCATGCGCTTCGAGCAGAACCTGTCGCAGATCGTCGACGGCCACACCGGCCTAGAGCATTCGGTGTCGGTGCAGCATCTCTACGACGATGTCCTGCAGCTCTGGGAACACCAGCGCGATGTCGGCTACTCACCCACGTTCAGCGTCGCTTATGGCGGCTTGTTCGGCGAAGAGTACTGGTATGACCGGACCGAAGTCTGGAACAACGAACACCTGCTGCGGTTCACGCCGCGCAGCGTCCTGTATCCCCGTGCGATCCGGCGCAGTACCGCACCGGACGAGCACTACAACCACTTCTATGTGGCGGCCGGTGCAAAGGCGCTGAACGACCGCGGGGTACGGGTCATGATCGGCGCGCATGGTCAGCGCGCGGGCCTCGCTGCGCATTGGGAGATGTGGATGATGGAGCAGGGTGGTTTCTCGCCGTTCGAGGCCATCCGCGGCGCCACCATCGACGGCGCCCACTACCTGGGCATGGACGCGGACATCGGCTCCATCGAGGAGGGCAAGCTGGCAGATCTGGTGGTGATCGAAGGCGATCCCTTAAGTGACCTGAGGCGATCGGAGGACGTGCGCTACGTGATGCAGAACGGCCGCCTCTACGATGCCGAACGCATGGATCAGATCGCGCCGGATCGAGTGGAGCGCGAGCCGTTTTATTTCGAGGAACCGGGCGGTGACGTCTGGCGCGCGGACACGATGCGCGAGGTGCACAACCTTGGCATCGAGCATGGCTGGCATTGCGTGCATTGACGTGACGCGTCACAACACAGCCGCCGTACCGTCTCCGGCGCGGGCACGCTGCCATCCTCGTCATCCCAGCAGGTCGCGAGCCCAATGCGGCAGCGGATCGGCCAGGAAAACGCGCGCTTGCCCCTTGAGCACCGCGACGCGCTCGAACGGTGACGTAGCGCTCGAGTTATCGAGGATGTGCACCTGATCGCATAGCGGGAATGCCTTGCGCAGATTCTCGAGAGTGCGAGGAATCCGACTGACCACCTTGTCGGGGGGAACCGAATGGCCTCCTTCACTGACGCGCTGAGCGACGCGCGCCTGATTCAGCGTCGGGCTTTCGAGATGAACGACGACCAGGATGATCTCGTAGCCTGCCGCCTTGGCATCGGCCACGAAGTCGACTTTGGAGGGATGGGAGAAGACGGTCTCGAAGCAGAACGACTTGCGCTCCCGCAACAGCTGGCGACGCAGATGCTCGACAAGCTGTGCCGCCTGGTAGCTGTGCTGTTCAGGGGCTGTCGGATCGATCTGCCGCGCAATCTCGTCGGCATTGGCGAAGAGCACACGACGCGGCTCGAGGAACTGACGGTAGAACGTGGTCTTCCCCGCGCCATTGCCGCCGGCGAGCACCCACAGCTGCGGGCGGGTCATCCAGCCTCGCGCGGCTGAAACTCACCGTCCTCGAATTGACCGACGGTCACCCGACCACCCGGATCGATCCGCTCCAGGAGCCCGGGATGTGCCTGACTGGCCTGGTATCGGACCCGAGCCTCAGTCACTTGATCGGCCAGTGTCGGCCGTCGCTCCTCGAGCTCAGCGAAGACATCGTCGATGTCCACCGGCCCGACATCGGGCGCAGTGACCGACAGCAGGCCAGAGCGCAGCCCTGCCGCCTGCTCACGGGTCACCAGGCCGTCGACCGCTCGGCCGAGCTCCACCCAGAACTCGATCTGCTTGCGGGTGGACCGATGCTGGCGCTTGGCTTCCCGGGTCGCCTCCGCCATCAGGTCCGGATCCAGCCGTACGGGGCCGTGATTGCCCATGACTGCACTCCAGCGTAGTAAAGTGCATCTAAACGTAGCGTTTTGCTACAATCTCGTCAATTGAGGATAGGGTCGAACCCGGAAGGTGTCCCGCCGGTGGGAAGGCTGACGGCACAAAACAGGCGCAACGCTGCACCTGGATCCAGCGACTTCGAGGGACCGCCGGAGCTTGAGAACAGGGAGTGGCTCGACAGGCCGATCCCGTCGCGCCATGCTCGCTCTGTCGTGGTGTGCTGGGTGGTTCGCGGTCCGACCATGTAGGGTCGGATGGCCTGCCGACCGCACGCGGTCTCGCCTACAGTCCGGGCGCACCCGGATGCCGAGTTCGCCCGCTCACGTCGCGATTGGGTGATCTTTTGGGGCGGCGCAACGCTGGTGCCGGAGGTGGGACTTGAACCCACACGGCCTTGCGGCCACCGGATTTTGAGTCCGGCGCGTCTACCAATTCCACCACTCCGGCGCGGAGGCGGAGCATAGCGATGCCCGCGTCCGGTCACAATCCCGGCCTCCGTCCAAGCGCCGCACTGGACGCTGGCGCCGGGCTGGTATCTCATGGCGGACTTTTCGCAGCCAGTGCTGACGCGCGCTGCGGGTCGTACAGCATTCGAGGGAGAGTTTCAGATGGTGCAAGCCGGGCGACTGGGCCGGTCCTGGTGGATGGCGTTCTTGCCGGTGCTGCTGCTGGCCGGATGTGGTGGCAGCAACGACGGCACGTTCGTCGGGCGCGACACGGTGGCCATTCGAGGCGTCGTGGAAGACGGCACGTCGCCGATCGCCAATGCCTCCTGCCGTGCCATCGGACTCGATGGTCGGACGCTGCATACAGCGAACGCAGACGCGAACGGAGCGTTCGTCCTGCTCGTGAATCCCGACGTCGACGGTTTCATCGCCTGCGCGCCTGCGAATCAGTCTGCTCTGCAGCTGCGCGCTTTTTTCACCTCTCAAGGTCAGCCCTTGGGCGGGGAGTTGCCCGGGCAGATCATCCTGCCGGAAACCACCGTCATCGCACGGCTGGTGGCCCAGGAGTTCAGCGACGACCCGGGCATCGATCCGCTGGCGCGACAGGCGGCCCTGCGCGAAGCCGTGGCCACCGATCCCGACCTGCAGCTGCTGACGGAGGCGGCGACGCTGCTGTTCAACGGCGTACGTGGCGGTGACAACGCGGATTTCGAAGCGCTGTACATGGATCTGGTGGACGACAGCGTGCTTGACGCGCCGGCCTTCGAGTCCCGCGCGGAGGCGATCAACGAGGCTCTGGCGGAGCGCGAGACGGAACTCGGACGCACGCTGGAGCAGGCTTATCTCGCGCGCTTCCCGCCGTTCAATCTCAGCGTCCTGCATCACTCCGGTGCTGTCGGCGCGCTGATCGACGCCGGTGCTGAGCGCGCCGAATTCGGCGGTATCGCGCGCTTCGCCACAGTGGTGGAGGACACGCGCTTCGCCAGCCGCACGTTCGGCAGCAACATTCTGGTCTCCGCCGGCGATCAGATCGGCCCCGGCCGCGTGCTGCAGCCCAGCCTGGATCGACAGGGCCGTTTCTTCGACGGTGAGGCCATGTCCAGGCTCGGCTACGCGGCTCTGGGACTCGGGCCGCGTGATCTGGCCCTTGGCCCGGTGGTGCTGGCTGATTTCCTGTCCGTGTTCTCCCCGCCGGTTCCGCTGCTGACGTCGACTCTGGACGTGACAGGTGAGCAGAACGTACTGGCGCCCATTCTCAATGAGCGGCTGCCGCCCATCCGCATCGTGGAAGTGGGCGGGCGCCGGATCGGTCTGGTGTCGGCGACGCGACCGGATCTGGCCCGCGTGTCCAGCCCGCGTCGGCTCTCTGTCGCCCCGGCGGATGAACTGGTGGAAGTCGTCCAGACGCAGGTGGACGCTTTGCGCACCGGGGGTGCGCGGATCGTGATCCTGCTGTCCCAGCAGGCGGATCTGGATGCGGAACGCGCCCTGGCGGCGGCACTGGAGCACGTCGACATCATGGTGGCGGCGGGCGGTGGCAGCCTCCTGGCCGGGCCTGAGGATCTGCTGGTGCCTGGAGATGAGTCGCTGGTGGCCGGGGTCTACCCGCAGTGGGCCACCGATGCTGCGGGCCGTGAAGTACCGCTGGTGAGTACCGCGGGCCGCTATCGCTATCTCGGCCGGCTCGATGTGCGCCTCGATCCCCTTGGCCGCCTGCTCGACATCGACGAGCTGAATTCAGGGCCGATCCGGGTGGCGGATGCCAGTCTGGCCGATGGCGTGATGCCCGATGCCGAACTGCAGGCCGAGCTCATCGATCCATTGCTCGAAGCCATCGAGGACCTTGCCACCCAGGAGGCGGCCGACGTCGAGGTGCAGTTGAATGCCACCGCGGCGAGCCTTACCAGCGTCGAGACCAACTTCGGCAATCTGCTTGCCGACACTGTTCTCGCGCTCGCCCGCTCGCAGGCGCAGGCATTCGGCACCGTGAATCCCGGCGTCGCCGTGGTGCCGGCGGAAAGCGTGATCGCTGACGCCATGATTCCGACGGGCTCTCTCAGCCGCGCAGACGTCTTCGACCTGGTCGACCCGGATGTGCTCATCACCCTGGTGCCGACGGTCACGGCCGCGGCGCTCAAGCGCCTGCTGGAGTTCGCCCTCGCCGATGGCGGTGGTCCGGAGTTCCTGCAGTTGGGAGGGCTGCGACTGGAGTGGGATCCGGCCGGGACCGCCCAGGTTCTGGACGAAGAGGGTGAAGTGGTCACCCCCGGGACCCGCGTGCGGGAGCTGCGACTGTCCGGTGGCGGTGTCCTGGTGGAGGCGGGTGAGGTCAGGGAAAATGCCTCGGCCGTCGCCATTGCGACCACCGACCGCACCGCGCGTCGCGTGCTGGGTCAGCCGGCATTTGGCGGTACGTCTGTGAACCTCGGTCTCAGCCTGCCTCAGGCACTGGATCGTTACCTCATCGAGGCGCTGCAGCGGCGGGTGCGCGCCAACGACTTCCCTGAGGGGGGCAGTGAACGCATCACCCGCCTCGGCGACTGAGCCGCCTTCGGCCATGGAGCGTAAGGACTTCCGCTTCGATCTGCCCTCGGAGCTGATCGCCCAGGAGCCGCCGGCGGATCGTAGCGCCAGTCGCCTGCTGCTGCTCGACGGCAGCAGCGGGGCCTGTCGCCACACCGCTTTTCGTGACCTCGGCGCCGAGCTGCGGCCCGGTGACCTGCTCGTCTTCAACGACACCCGGGTGCTCCCGGCGCGGCTGTTCGGCCACAAGGACACGGGCGGTGAAGTGGAGGTGCTCGTCGAGCGGGTGCTGGCCGGCGGCGAGATCCTGGCCCAGGTGCGCGCCAGCAAGCGCCCCCGTGCAGGTTCGGAGATCCTGTTCGACGAAGGTCGCATCCGGGTCGGCGTCCAGGGTGAGCAGGAAGGCTTTCTGCGGCTCAAGTTTCCTGAGACTTGCGGCGTCGAAGCAGTACTCGAACGCATTGGCCACATGCCGCTGCCGCCCTACATCCGGCGTGGCGACACGGAGCGTGACCGGGAGCGCTACCAGACCGTGTTCGCGCGGCGGCCAGGGGCAGTCGCTGCGCCGACGGCCGGCCTGCACTTCACGCCGGACCTCCTCAGTGAACTGCAGGCGGCGGGCATCGAACAGATCTTCGTCACCCTCCATGTCGGTGCCGGTACGTTCCAGCCCATGCGCGTCGACCGCCTCGAGGAGCATCGCATGCATCGCGAGCGCTTCGAAGTGGACGCGGAAGCTGCGGCGGCCATTGCTGCCTGTCGCGAGCGGGGCGGGCGTGTCATCGCTGTCGGAACCACCGTTGTCCGAACCCTGGAGTCCGCGGCGATGGGCGCCGGACGGGTGCAACCTGCGCTCATGGAGACCGACATCTTCATTCATCCCGGCCACCGCTTCCGGGTGGTGGACGCCATGATCACGAACTTTCATTTGCCGGAGTCCACTCTGCTGATGCTGGTGGCGGCCTTCGCCGGGCTCGATCACACCCTGGCGGCCTACCAGCAGGCCGTAGCGGCGCGCTACCGTTTCTTCTCCTACGGTGACGCCATGCTGGTCTGGCCGCATCCCTCGGCGCTGGAACCGCGCGGATGAAATTCGAAGTGCGTAGCGTCGATGGTGGCGCACGGTGCGCGCGGCTCGCGTTTCCGCGCGGCGAGGTGCAGACCCCGGCATTCATGCCCGTGGGGACCTACGGCACGGTGAAGGGCATGACGCCTGCGGATCTCGAGTCCGTCGGCGCCGAGATCGTGCTCGGCAACACGTTCCATCTCATGCTCCGGCCCGGCGCCGAACTCATCGACCGGCTTGGCGATCTGCATGGCTTCATGGGCTGGCAGCGCCCCATTCTGACCGACTCGGGTGGGTTCCAGGTGTGGAGCCTCGGGGAGCTCCGCAAGGTCCGCGAGGAAGGGGTCGAGTTCCGCTCGCCCATCGACGGCAGCAAGGTCTTCCTGTCGCCGGAACGCTCCATGGAGGTCCAGCGCCTGCTTGGCTCCGACATCGTCATGATCTTCGACGAGTGCACGCCCTATCCGGCGCCGGAGGATGCTGTGCGTGCGTCCATGGAACTGTCCCTGCGCTGGGCCAAGCGCTCCCGTGTCGCCCACGGTGACTCCGACGCTGCTTTGTTCGGCATCGTGCAGGGCGGCATGTCGCGGGATCTGCGGGCGGCCTCCCTGGAAGGCCTCGAGGCCATCGGCTTCGACGGCTACGCCATCGGCGGGCTGTCCGTGGGCGAACCCCAGGCCGAAATGCTGGCTGTGCTGGACGACCTGACGCCGAGGATGCCAGCCGCTGCGCCGCGCTATCTGATGGGCGTCGGCACGCCCTGGGACATCGTGGAGGCGGTGGCGCGAGGGGTGGACATGTTCGATTGCGTCTTGCCGACGCGGAACGCGCGCAACGGTCACCTGTTCACGTCCCGAGGCGTGATCCGCATCCGCAACGCACGCTTCCGCGACGATCCGGAGCCCCTGGATCCTGCCTGTGACTGCTACACCTGCAGCCACTTTTCCCGCGCGTACCTGCATCATCTCGATCGCTGCAACGAAATGCTCGGCGCGCACCTGCATACGTTGCACAATCTGCACTACTACCTTGGGCTGATGGCTGGTTTGCGTGCCGCCATCGACTCGGGTACATTCGCGCCCTTCGTTTCAGGGCTGTTCAGCGCTTGGGGCATACCCCGTGCGCATTCTTACGTCCTTCCCAGGAGTGACACATGAGCGTCTTTTTCGCCCAGGCCTGGGCGGCCGAGGCGGGCGGCGGTCAGGGCGGTGCCGGTTGGCTCGAGTTCCTGCCCCTCATCCTGCTGTTCGTCATCTTCTACTTCTTCCTCATCCGGCCGCAGCTCAAGCGTTCCAAGGAACACCGCGCGCTGGTCTCCGCGCTGGAGGAAGGCGATGAAGTGGTCACCAGCGGTGGCGTGGTCGGCCAGATCACCAAGGTCGAGGAAGACTTCATCCGCTGTCAGGTGGCGGCGGGGACCGAGATGCGGTTTCAGCGTGCGGCCGTGGTCGCGACGCTGCCGAAGGGCACCCTGAAGAAGCTCGACTCTGGATCAGACTGATGGCACGAGTCCGCGGCAAGTCCCAGGGAGCGGACGCAGCGCCGCCGGGGCTGGTCACGCTCGGCGGCGGCCGCTCCCGCGTCGCCGCTGGTAATCTCAACAGCTTCCCCATGTGGCGCTACATGGTGGTGCTGGTGGTGGTGCTGCTTGGTGGTCTGTACGCAGCGCCCAACCTGTTTCCTCCTGACTACGCGGTACAGATTTCCGGCCGCGGCGAGCAGGCGCGGATTCCGGAAGACGTGTTGCGCCTGGCCGAGGAGGCGGCCATCGCCGCTGGCTTCGAGCCCACCCGCAGTGGTATCGAGAACCGCCAGGCGGTGATCCGTTTCCGGGACAACGAGACCCAGCTCCGGGCCCAGGACATCATTCGTCAGGCATTCGTTCGCGAAGGTTTCGGTGACGATTACATCATCGCCCTGAATCTGGCTTCGACCACCCCGGCGTGGCTGGAGAACATCGGCGGCACCCGTATGAATTACGGGCTGGACCTCTCCGGTGGTGTCCACTTCCTGCTCGAGGTGGACATGGAGACGGCAGTCCGCGACCGCCTGAACGGATTCGAAGAAGAGGTGCGGACGGTGTTCCGCAACGAGCGCCT
The DNA here is from genome assembly GCA_007122315.1 of Pseudomonadales bacterium. Classification (GTDB taxonomy): domain Bacteria; phylum Pseudomonadota; class Gammaproteobacteria; order Pseudomonadales; family Azotimanducaceae; genus SLTB01. Next base: position 57,755 of record SKUB01000153.1, read on the forward strand.
GCGTTATCTGCGGCCCATCGAAACCACCCTCGAGCCCCCTGAGATCCGCATCCGCTTCCGGGATGCCACTGACCGCGACGCCGGCCGCGCGGTACTCGTCGATCGGGTTCGGGAATTCGACCTCTCCGCCGAGTCGGTGGACGGCGATCCCGGGCTCGTGATGCGTTTGCGCAGCGACGTGGTCAGCGAGATCGAGGACTACGCGATCTCCCAGAACCTGCAGAGCCTGCGCAACCGGGTCAATGAACTCGGGGTCTCGGAGCCCCTGGTGCAGCGCATGGGGCGCAATCGGATCGTGATCGATCTGCCCGGCATCCAGGACTCGTCCCGGGCCAAGGACATCATCGGCCGGGTCGCGAACCTGGAGTTCCGACTGGTGGCGAGCGCGGATCACCCGCGCAGCGAGGTCGAGACATTCACCTACCAGGGCCGCGAAGTGGACCTGCAGCGCTCCGTGATCGCCACCGGTGACCGGGTCGGCAACGCCCAGGCCGGTCACGACCCGGAAACCAATATGCCCCAGGTGAACATCACCCTGGATGGCCGCGGCGGCGAGCGCATGCACGAGGCGACGCGCCACAACATCGGTCGTCAGATGGCCATCCTGTTCCGGGAGACCCTCACCCGTTCCCACTACGAGGAAGTGGACGGAGAGATGGTGCTGGTGCAGGTGCCCTACGAGGAGCAGCGCCTGATCAGTGTGGCCACCATCCAGGCGGCGCTGGGCACGCGCTTCCGCATCACCGGCCTGTCCCAGAGCGAGGCGCGGGATCTCTCGCTGCTGCTGCGGGCGGGCGCCCTCGCGGCACCGATGTACATTGTCGAGGAGCGCACGGTGGGCGCGTCGCTCGGCGAGGAGAACATCCGCGCCGGCTTCACCTCGGTAGCCATCGGCTTCGCGCTGGTGCTGGTGTTCATGATGGTCTATTACCGCTTGTTCGGGCTGGCGGCGAACATCGCGCTGGCGGTGAACCTGGTGCTGCTGGTGGCGGTGATGTCCCTGCTCGGCGCCACCCTGACCTTGCCCGGCATTGCGGGCATCGTGCTGACCGTCGGTATGGCGGTGGACGCGAACGTGCTGATTTTCTCGCGCATTCGCGAGGAATTGCAGTATCGATCGCCCCAGGCGGCCATTTCGGCGGGCTTCGACCGCGCCTTCGTCGCCATTCTCGATGCCAATATCACCACCCTGATCGTGGCGGTGATTCTCTATGCCATCGGCAGCGGCCCGGTGCGCGGCTTTGCGGTGACGCTGTCCATCGGCATCTGTACCTCGCTGTTCTGCGCACTGATGGTGACCCGGGCGCTGGTGAATCTCATGTATGGCGGACGCAATATCCGCCGGCTGGCGATCTGAGGAGCGGGCCATGAGCGAATCGGATCAGGACGTCGATCGTCGCAACATGGAGAAGCGGCAACGCTTCTGGGAATTCGAGCTCGCGATCAATTTCATGGGCATCAGGCGCATCGCCACGATGCTGTCGATTGTCCTGGTCGTCGGTTCCATCGCGCTGCTGGGATTCCGCGGGCTGAACTTCGGCCTCGACTTCACCGGCGGAACGCTGGTGGAAGTGCAGTTCCCCGAGGCCATCGAGCCGCAGGCGGTGCGCGTGCAGCTCGAGCGGGACGGCTACGAGAACATCGTCGTGCAGAACTTCGGCACGCCCCGGGATCTACTGGTCCGGGTGCCGCCGGACCTGGTGGGCGACGAGGCCACCATCGGCGATCAGCTCTTAAGACGCCTGCGCGATGCCTACGGCGCTGACGTCACGTTGCGGCGCTCGGAGTTCGTGGGGCCCACGGTGGGTGACGAACTGAGGGAGCAGGGTGGCCTGGCCATGCTTGCCGCCCTGGTGCTGGTGATGATCTACGTGCTGTTCCGCTTCAGCGGCAAGTTCGCCATCGGCGCGGTGGTGGCATTGGCCCACGACGTGATCATCGTCATGGGCGCGTTTTCACTGTTCTACTGGAGCTTCGACCTGCCTTCGCTGGCTGCTGTGCTGGCGGTGATCGGCTATTCGCTGAATGACACCATCGTCATTTCCGACCGCATCCGGGAGAACTTCCGGCGCCTGCGCAGGGAAACGCCGATCGAGGTCATCAACATCTCCCTGAATCAGACCTTCGGCCGCACTTTGGTCACGTCGCTCACCACCATTCTGGTGCTGGGCGTGCTGTTCATCTTCGGTGGCCAGACCGTCGAGGGCTTCTCGGAGGCGCTCATCGTCGGCGTCCTCATCGGGACCTACTCGTCCATCTACGTGGCAGCCAACGTGCTGGTGGCGCTCGGGATCGATCGCGAGGATCTGCTCGTTCCCGTCAAGGAAGGTGCGGACCAGGAGCCGCTCAGTCCCTGACGGGCTTCACCGGGCAGAGCGCTGGGGTACTCGAAGCAGCAATCCGTTTCAGGATGCCTTCTCCGGCCGCATGGACGCCACCACGTGGGGCGCGATGGCCTGCAGCAGCGCTTTGAAGCACTTCGGGTTGCCCGCGACGATGTTGCCGGTGGTGAGGTAGTGCATGTCGCCGGTGAAGTCGGCCACCAGCCCCCCCGCTTCCGAGATCAGCAGCGCTCCGGCGGCCATGTCCCAGGGTTTGAGTCCCGGTTCGAAGAAGGCATCCAGCCGGCCGGCGGCGACGTAGGCCAAGTCGAGTGCCGCGGAGCCTGAGCGACGCATGCTGCGGCAGCGGCGGGTGACGGTCTCGAACATGGCCATGTAAGGCGTCAGGTGGCGATCCACCTCGCCGGGAGGAATGCCGCTGCCGACCAGGGCGCTTTCGAGGTGCTGGCGCCGGGTGACCCGCATACGTTTGTCGTTGAGCTGGGCGCCGTGTCCCCGTGAGGCCACGAATGACTCATCCCGCAGCGGGTCGAGGATGACGGCGTGCTCGATGCGGCCGCGTACCCGGCAGGCGATCGATACGCCGAAGTGCGGAATGCCGTGCAGAAAATTGGTGGTGCCGTCCAACGGGTCGATGATCCAGGTGTATTCGGCATCTGCGGCGCCGATCAGCCCGGATTCCTCGCACAGGAAGGCGTGGTCCGGGTAGGACTTGGAGAGGATCTCGACGATGGCGGACTCGGCGGCCCGGTCCACATCGGAGACCAGGTCGTTCTTCTGCTTTTCCTGGATGTCGAGGGTGTCGACCCGATCCAGGGCACGAACGATGATCTGGCCGGCGCGCCGGGCGGCGCGCAAGGCCATGCTGGCCATGGGCTGCATGGCGGGTCTCCACTTGAGGGGGCGGTTCGCAACGGGCGGCAAGGTTACCAGAACTCGCCTGCAGTGGGAGCCAGCGACGAACGATCGGTCACGCGATCGCGGAAGGAACAACGGCGATGCATGCGAGGGTCAGCTTCAGCTGCCCCGAAGGGGCGCAAGCCCTGGATGGCTTGCGACCGCGGGCGTGGCGATTGGCGTGATGCGGCAGAACGCTTCGAATCGAGGGCAGTCCGCGATCGCGACGCCGCCTTGCAGGCGACGTCAGCTCCCACCGACACTAGCGAACGCCGCTCGATATCAACACTTTACGTTTTGTTCCATGAGAGGGTAAATGAGAGAGGAACAGGGTTCTCCACCGCTGGCGCCGGAGCTGGTGCAGCGCGTGCGCATGGTCATGGTGGAGCCGACGCATCCCGGCAACATCGGCGCGGCGGCGCGCGCCATGAAGACCATGGGCCTCAACCGCCTGACTCTGGTCAATCCGCTGCGCTTCCCGGACAACGAAGCCCGCTTCCGCGCCGCGTCGGCGGTGGACGTCGTGGATGGCGCCAACGTGGTCTCGACGCTTGCAGAGGCCATCGATGACTGCACCCTGGTGATTGGCGCCTCGGCCCGCAACCGGCGTGTGCCGTGGCCGCTGGTGGATGCACGCGAGGCTGCTCGAGCCGTTCTGGACGAGGTGCCTCGCGGCGAAGTGGCCATTCTGTTCGGACGTGAGTCCAGCGGCCTGACCACCGAGGAACTGGCGCGTTGCCAGCGCCATCTCCACATCGCAACGGATCCTGCCTACACGTCCCTGAACGTAGCCATGGCGATGCAGATCGTGGCCTACGAGATCCGGCAAGCCTGGCTCGACGCCGGAGCGCGCCCGCCGGAGCCCGCCTGGGACCGACCCTGGGCTGATGCGGCGGCGGTGGAAGGGCTGCTCGAGCATCTCTCCGAAGTGCTGGATCAGATCAACTACTACGACCGCCGGGAGCCGGGTCAGGTGATGCTGCGCATGCGCCGGCTGTTCTTCCGTACCCGCCTCGATCAGGTCGAGATCAACATCCTGCGCGGACTGCTGACCAACGTGCAGAAGCGGGCCGGCCTCGCGGGCAAGGGCTCTCGCGATACTGCGCCTGATTGAGGCAGTTCATCGGGTCCGCTCGAGCACCGCGGGTCGGAACAAAGTTGATCGCAGCTATCGGGTACTGGACAATCCCGTCCTGATCCGCTGGTTTTCGAGGATGAGTTCCCATGCGACTCACCACCCGCGGTCGCTACGCGGTTACCGCCATGCTCGATCTGGCGTTACACGGGACCGAAGGTCCGGTGACCCTCGCGGAGATCGCAAACCGTCAGCACATTTCCCTGGCCTATCTGGAGCAGCTGTTCGCCCGGCTGCGACGCCATGGTCTGGTGCGCAGCGTGCGGGGCCCCGGTGGTGGTTATCGGCTGGCGGAAGCGGGCCTGCAGATCTCGGTGGTGGACATCATCGATGCCGTGGATGAGTCCCTCGATGCCACGCGCTGTGGCGGCGGTGGTGACTGTCAGGGCGGCCGCACCTGCCTGACCCACGAGCTCTGGAGTGACCTGTCGGCGCGTGTTCACGCCTTCCTCGCCGAAGTCACGCTGGAGCAGATGGTCGAGCGCCCTGAAGTTCGTGCCGTGGCGAGCCGGCAGCGGGCCGACGCGGGTGACGGCACGGACCCTCTGGACACATCGCTGCTCGAAACGGTGCCCTGACACGATGACTCGAAACTCGAATCTGCCGGTGTACCTGGACAACGCCGCGACCACCCCCGTGGATCCGGCGGTGGCTGCGGTCATGGCCGAGTGCCTGACTGCGGAGGGTGTATTCGGGAACCCGGCTTCCCGCTCGCACTGCTACGGCTGGGATGCGGAAGAGCGGGTCGAGCAGGCCCGGGTCGAGCTGGCGGAGTGCATTGGCTGCGACCCTCGGGAGGTGGTCTGGACCTCCGGCGCCACGGAATCGAACAACCTTGCCATCAAGGGCGTGGCGCTGGCGCGTCGCGACCGTGGGCGGCACGTCATCACCTCCAGGGCCGAACACAAGGCCGTCATCGACAGCTGTCTCTGGCTTGCGCGGCAGGGCTTCGAGGTCACCTGGCTGGATCCGGAGCCGACCGGTGTGGTGGCGCCCGAGGCGGTGGCGGCGGCCCTGCGGCCGGAGACCGTGCTGGTATCGCTGATGGCCGTGAACAACGAACTCGGGGTCTGCAACGATATCGAGGCCATCGCTGCCCTGACCCGGCCAGCTGGGGTCCCGCTGCATGTAGATGCGGCCCAGGCGCTCGGGAAGATGCCATTGGATGTCGCTGCCCTCGGCGCGGATCTGATGTCCTTCTCCGGTCACAAGATCTATGGGCCGAAGGGTGTGGGCGCACTGTATGTCCGCCGCCACCGGGACCTGGTGGTGGAGCCACAGATTCACGGTGGCGGGCATGAACGGGGCCTGCGGTCGGGAACTCTGGCCACGCACCAGATCGCCGCCATGGGGCATGCCTGCGTCATCGCGGACGCCGGCCTTGGGGCGGAAATGCAGCGCCTGCAGCAATTGCGCACGCGCTTCCTCGATGCTCTCGCGGTGCTCCCGGACGTCAAGCTCAATGGTGGCGCCGAACGCTCGGTCCCGGGCATCGTGAATCTGGCGTTCGGCGGCGTCGACGGCGAGGCGCTGATCCTGGCCCTGTCCGCGGACGTCGCCTGCTCGACGGCCTCCGCCTGCACCACAGCCACCATCGAACCGTCCCACGTGCTGCGTGCCATCGGGCTCGATGACGCGCTTGCCCATGCCTCGATCCGGTTCTCCGTCGGTCGTTTCACGACTGCGGAGGAGGTGGATTTCGCGGCCGAGCGTGTGGTCGATACCGTGACACGGCTGCGCTCGGCGCACGCGGAATCGCCTCTCGCCGCGGGGCGCTGAGGTACAGCTCCACGTAAGTGGCCACTTACGCACTGCGCCCCTCACTTCGGTGCAAAAACATGCCGGGTGCGTATAATGTCGCGCGCCTTGGCCACCCCCACTTTTGCGATTGAATTGGAGAGCAAGCACGATGGCTCGCGAACGCACCCTGTCCATCATCAAGCCCGACGCAGTCGGCAAGAATCACATCGGCGAGATCCAGGCGCGGTTCGAAGCGGCGGGGCTGCGCATCGTCGCCCTGCGTCTGCTGCATCTGTCCCGTGTTCAGGCAGCCGGCTTTTACGCCGAGCATGAAGGGCGGCCGTTCTTCGAAGATCTACTGCAGTTCATGACCTCGGGTCCGGTGGTCGTGCAGGTACTCGAAGGCGAGGATGCCGTGGCGGCCAACCGCCGGCTCATGGGCGCGACCGATCCGAAGAAGGCGGATCCTGGTACCATTCGGGCAGATTTTGCTTCGTCCATCGATGCCAATGCAGTGCACGGCTCGGATTCGCCCGAGTCAGCGGCACGCGAGATCGGCTACTTCTTCAGCGATCTGGACATCCACGCCCGGAACGACTGATGACCATGACGCCCGACGGCCCACTCGTGAATCTCCTCGGTCTGCCCCGCGCAGGCCTCGAGGCCCTGTTCGCCGAACTCGGTGAGCGTCCGTTCCGTGCCGTCCAGGTCATGAAGTGGCTGCATCATCGAGGTGTCGACGACTTCGACGCCATGACGGATCTGTCGCGGGACCTGCGCCAGCGCCTCGCCGGGCTGGCCGTGGTCAGCACCCCGGAGGTCATGCACGAATTCGTCTCCACCGATGGCACGCGCAAGTGGCTGATGGCACTCGAGGATGGTCAGCGCATCGAGGTGGTGTTCATTCCCGAGAAGGATCGGGGAACGCTGTGCATCTCCTCCCAGGTTGGCTGTGCGCTCGATTGCAGCTTCTGCGCCACGGGCAAGCAGGGGTTCAACCGCAACCTCACCAGCGCGGAGATCGTCGGCCAGGTCAGGCAGGCGGCACAGCGCCTGCAGGGGGTGGTCACGGATCGCGACCGGGCCATCACCAACATCGTCCTCATGGGTATGGGGGAGCCGCTGCTCAATTACGATGCGGTGGTGGCGGCCATGGACATTCTTCTCGACGACCTCGGCTACGGTATTTCCAAGCGCCGATTGACGTTGTCCACGGCAGGCGTGGCTCCGGCGATCCGACGCTTGGCGGAGATCACTGACGTGGCGCTGGCCATCTCGCTGCATGCACCGGACGATGCGCTGCGCGATCAGCTGGTCCCCATTAACCGCCGCTACCCGATTGCGGAACTGCTCGATGCGGTGAAGGTCTACCTGGAGAGGCTCGGCGATTGGCGCTCGGTGACGATCGAGTACACGCTTATCGACGGCGTAAATGACAGTCTGGAGCAGGCGGACGCGCTCGCGACGCTGCTGGCCGATCTCCGTGATCGCTCGAAGATCAACCTCATCCCCTTCAATCCGTTCCCGGGATCGGGTTATCGTCGCCCCACTGAAGCGCGGGTACGTGCGTTCCAGACTCACTTGCTCGAACGCGGGTTCGCGACCATGTTGAGAACGACCCGCGGCGAGGATATCGACGCAGCCTGCGGCCAGCTGGCCGGCAGTTTTCAGGACCGGACTCGCAGGCGCGAGCGCTACATAGCGAGACTGAAGGATCATGGTGTCATCACCCACCAGGCGGTGTGAACGCATGTATTGCAGGCTGCGGGTTTACGCGGCAGTCCTGCTGCTGACCGTCGCAGGGTGTGCCGGTGCGCCACCTGCCGGGCCGGGCGAGCGCGGCACGCCGGAAGAGCGGGTGCGCGCCCATCTCGATCTTGCTGAAGGCTATCTCGAGACTGGTGACCTCAACCGGGCGAAGCGCCCCCTGGAGCGGGCCGAGCAGATCAATCCGAGATCCTGGGAAACCCAGAGCATGCGGGCGCGCATCCATGCGCTGGAAGGTGAGGCCGATCTGGCGGAGCGGCACTTCCGCCAGGCGATCCGTTTGGGCCCCAATCAGCCCCGGGTCCGCAATGACTTTGGCGTCTTTCTCTTCGACCAGGGGCGCTACCGGGAAGCGGTGGAGCAGCTCACCCGGGCGGTAGCGGATCCGGACAACCCCCATCGGGCGGTAGCCTACGAGAACCTCGGCCTGGCCAACCTGCAGGTCGAGGCGCGGAGCGAGGCGCGGCATGCCTTCAACCGCGCGATCATGCTGCGTGAGCGCATGCCGGTGTCCCTGCTCGAGCTGGCGGAACTGGCCTTCGATGACTCGGATTATGCCCAGGCGGCCACCTACTTCGATCGTTACCGGGCGTTGGCCAGGCAGACTCCCCGCAGTCTCTGGCTCGGTATCCGGCTCGCGCGGGTGTTCGAGAACGACGACGCCGAAGCCAGCTACGCTCTGCAATTGCGTAACCTCTACCCATCCTCTGCGGAGTACCTGCGCTACCAGGAGTCCATGCGTGGCGGATGAACGCCTGCACGCAGACGAGCCCGCGGCCAGCGAGGAACCGGCTGCCGAGGCTGGCGCGAAGGCCGGAGGTTTCGGTGCGCGGCTCGCGGCGGCTCGTACAGCCCGTGGTCTCGATCAGGCTGACCTTGCGCGAGCACTGAACCTGCGGGTGGAGGTGATCTCGGCGCTGGAAGCGGAAGATCGCGATCAGCTGCCGCGCCTCGCGTTCGTCCGGGGTTACCTGCGCTCCTATGGCCGCCTGATGGATTTCCCCGAAGCGGAAATCCACGAGGCCCTGGAAGCGTGGCGCAATCCCGCCGAGGAAGACAGGCTGATCGTGTCGCCGGGTTCGGTCGTGAAGTCGCGCGGCTTCGCGCGCACCCTGCACGGCCACGCGGGGTTGGTCATGACCGTGCTCAGCCTGGTCACCGCCGCATTGGTGGTGGTGTTCCTCGTGGCGATCTGGCCGGAGGGGGGCCTCGAGGCCACTGTTCAGACACAACCTTCCGCACGCCCGCCTGAGCAACCTGCGGCGCGCGTCCCGCTCAATCCGACCCAGCCGCGTATCGTGCCACCGGCCGCATCGGAGACGTCGACCGAGGCCGAGGAGGCCATGGCTGCAGCGGAGGTTCGGACATCCGCAGAGGCGACGGTGACATCCGAAGACTCGGCGATCGCTCAGGCGCCTGCGACCGCAGCCGAGAACCGCGCAACTGCGCCTGCCACGCCTGCGGCGAGGACCGCCGAAACCCGAGCCGAGATCCAGCGGGAGCGGGCGGAGGATGGGCGCCTGGTGCGCGTCCTCGCCAGCGGCGAGGACCGATTGCTGGTTCGCTTCAGCGATGACTGCTGGGTCGAGGTCCGTGACATGGATGGTCGTGACCTCCACGGTGACCTGCATCGGGCCGGCCAGCAGCTCGAACTCACCGGCACCGGCCCCTTCCGTCTCCTGCTCGGCTACGCGCATGGGGTCGAGGTGGCCTACAACGGCGAGACCGTGGACGTCGCACCTCACATTCGCAATGACGTCGCTTCGCTCGTGGTCGGACGCTGAACGCAGGCTCCCGTCCGGGGCCCCTCCAAGTTACTCGGGAAGTTCCATGAAGAAGATTCAGTCGGTACGGGGCATGCCCGACGTTCTGCCCGGTAGTTCGGCACGTTGGCAGTGGCTCGAAACCCGGGCCAAGGCCATCCTCGCGGGCTGGGGATATCGCGAGATCCGTCTCCCGGTGCTCGAGCATACCGGTCTGTTCGCGCGCTCGGTTGGCGAGAGCACGGACATCGTTGCCAAGGAGATGTACACGTTTACTGACCGCAGCGGCGACTCCGTTACCCTGCGTCCTGAAGGTACGGCGGGTTGCGTGCGTGCCTGTGAAGAGCACGGTCTGCTGTACAACCAGACCCAGCGGCTGTGGTACGCGGGACCGATGTTCCGCTACGAGCGGCCGCAGAAGGGACGTTACCGCCAGTTCGAGCAGATCGGCGTCGAGTGCTTCGGCTTCGAAGGGCCGGATATCGACGCTGAGCTGATCATCATGACGGCGGAACTGTGGCGGACCTTGGGGGTTGCAGATGCGGTGACGCTGGAGCTGAACACCCTCGGTTCGCCGGAGGCGCGCGCTGCATATCGGGAAGCCCTGGTGGAGTGGTTGACGCCGCGGCGCGAGGAGCTCGATGCAGACAGCCAGCGCCGCCTGCTGCAGAACCCGTTGCGCATCTTCGACTCCAAGGTTGCCAAGACCCAGGAAATCGTCGCCGACGCGCCGTCCTTCATGGACTATCTGGACGCCGGGTCCGCGGCCCACTTCGACGGGCTCAAGGGACTGCTCGATGCAGCGGGCGTGCGCTATGTAGTCAATCCGCGCATCGTGCGCGGGCTCGACTACTACACGCGCACCGTGTTCGAGTGGACCACGGACCGCCTGGGTGCCCAGGGGACAGTATGCGCCGGCGGCCGTTACGATGGCCTGGTGGCTCAACTCGGCGGGCGCACTACGCCTGCAGTCGGTTTCGCCATGGGCATCGAGCGGGTTCTGCTGCTGGCAGACGAGGTGGGTGCGCTGCCTGATCATATCGACCGGGAGGTGGACGTCTACCTCCTGAGCCTGGACGATGCGGACCTGGCTGCGGCCCTGTCCCTGTCCCGAAGCCTGCGGGCCGAGGTGCCGGGTCTGCGGTTGCAGATGCATTGTGGCGGCGGCAAGCCCAAGACTCGGCTGAAACGGGCAGATGCCAGCGGCGCTGAGGTCGCGCTCATTCTGGGCGAGTCGGAGGTTGCAGCGGGCACCATTGCGGTCAAGGCCCTGCGCGCGGGCGGCGACCAGCGCACGTTGACCCGGGAGGCGCTGCTCGAGGAACTGCGAGCACTGGTGGCGGTTCGAACGGAAGGGAGAGATGGCAAGTGAGTGAGTATCGCAGTGACGAGGAAACCGTCGAAATCATCGCGCGCTGGTGGCGGGAAAACGGCATGTTCCTCCTGGGAACCGTTGTCCTGGTGATCGCGGGGGTGCTCGGCTGGAACTGGTGGCAGGCGCAGAGTCTTGCTCAGTCAGAAGGCGCAGCCGAACTCTATAGTGCCTGGGAGCAGGCTTCCGGCGACGAACGTCAGGCCCTCGCGGACCGGCTGCGGGAGGACTATCCACGTTCGGCGTATCGCGGGCTGATTGCGTTCGATGCTGCGCGGCGAGCCATGGACGCCGGTGATCACGAAACGGCCCGACTGGCTCTGGAACAAGTCCTCGAACTCAGACTTCCCCGACAGATGGAGGATCTGGCGCGCATCCGGTTGGCGCGGGTTTTGCTGGATGACGACGATCCCGAGGCTGCGCTTGCGCACCTCGACGCCATCGTCAGCCGGGGCGAGCTGAGCCTGGCCGATGAGCTGCGCGGCGATGCCCTGTTGGCGCTGGGGCGTGAAGCCGATGCATTGACGGCCTATGATCGTGCCCTCGCCACGGCTGACAGCCCTCGTCCGCTGCTCGACATCAAGCGTCGTGACCTCAGCGGTCGGATCGCAGGGGGGCAGCAATGAAGTATCAGCCGCGCCTCCTGACTCGTCTGGCGACGCTGCTCGTCCTCACTGCGCTCCTGTCCGGTTGTGCCTGGATGCAGCGGATCAACCCGTTCTCCAGCAAGGATGACGAGCTGGCGCCTGCTCCATTGATGGATTTCGAATCCGAGGCCCGTATCGTCACCGAGTGGCGCAGTTCCGTTGGTGCGGGCCTCGGGCGGCGATACAACCGCCTGCAGCCAGCTCTGCGCGGTGGTCGAATCTATGCAGCGGATGCCTACGGGCTGGTCGAGGCACGCGAAACGGAAACCGGCGAGCGACTCTGGCAGACGCGTGTCGGCATACCCGAGGGTGCGCTGCTCGGTCCCTTCGCCATCTGGGAGCGGGACGACGACCGCGGCAGCTTCGTCACCGGCGGCGTCCATGCGGACGACTTTGCGGTCTTCATTGGCACCGCACGAGGCGATTTCATCGCGCTGCGAGCAGACGATGGCGGTGAGCTCTGGCGCGTGACGCTGTCCAGCGAAGTGCTGTCTCCTGCCGCATCCGACCGCGAGCGCATTTTCGTCGTCACCGGCGATGGCCGCCTGCGAGCACTGTCCCGGTCGGATGGACGGCGCGTGTGGAGCTATGACACCCAGGTTCCGGTGCTCTCGATGCGTGGCACCTCCGCACCCGTATTCAGCGATCCGCTGTTGTTTCAGGGATTTTCCAACGGCCGCCTGACGGCGCTGCGGGCGGATAACGGCCAGGTGGTCTGGGAAACGGCAGTCGGCGTGCCCTCGGGGCGTTCGGAGCTCGAGCGCATGGCCGATCTCGACGGAACCCCGTTGATCACGCCCTCCGGGGCCTTCGCTGCCAGCTATCAGGGCGCGGTGAAGTCGATGCGCCTGCAGGATGGATTCGTGCAATGGGAGCGCCCGTTGTCGAGCTTCAATCCGCTGGCGGAGGGCTATGGGCAAGTCTACGTGGTGGACGACCGCGGCCGGATCCACGCCTTAGACCAGTCGTCAGGCGCGGTGGTCTGGCAGCAGGATGGGCTGCTTCGCCGCGGTGTCTCGGGTGCGGCCGCAGTGGGCCCGTTCGTGGCCGTCGGTGACGCCCAAGGCTACCTGCACGTGTTCGCACAGTCCGATGGGCGGCCCATTGCGCGTACGCGCATCGATCGTCGCGGCATTCGGGTGTCGCCGCAGAGCGACGGCAACAAACTATATGTGCTCGGCAACAGTGGGCGTCTCGAAGCGCTGCGCGTGGAGCGCAACTGACGGTCGCGGACCGTCAGCAACCAGTCAGGGGAAATCGTGGTATCGCCGGTGCTCGCGCTGGTGGGCAGACCGAATGTCGGCAAGTCCACCCTGTTCAACCGCCTCACCCGGTCCCGGGACGCTCTGGTTGCGGATCTGCCGGGGCTCACCCGTGATCGTCAGTATGGTCTGGCGCGGCTGGAGGGGCGGAGCTGCGTCGTGATCGATACCGGCGGACTGACCGGTGAGCACGCGGGTATCGATGAAGCCATGGCGAAGCAGACGCTGACCGCCGTGGATGAAGCGGATGTGATTCTGTTCATGGTGGATGCGCGCTCTGGCATCACGCCGGGCGACGAGCTCATCATCGAGCGCCTGCGACGACTCGGTCGCGAACCCGTCCTGGTAATCAACAAGACTGATGGCATCGGCGAGGATACGGCGCTCGCGGAGTTCTCCGCGCTCGGCTTCGCCGCGGTGGCGGCCATTTCGGCGAGCCACGGCCGCGGCATCCGCGATCTGGTGGAGACGGTGCTCGCGCGTGTGCCTCCGCCGGATGAGCACGATGTCGATTTCGCTGCCGACGGCGAGGGCGATGAGGATCCGGACACGCTTGCAGCCCGCGGCGTGGTCATCACGGTGGTCGGGCGCCCGAACGTCGGCAAGTCCACGTTGGTCAATCGCCTGCTCGGTGAGGATCGGGTCGTCGTTTTCGATGAAGCCGGCACCACACGCGACTCCATCTTCATTCCCTTCGAGCGCGACGAGCGACGCTACACGCTGGTGGATACCGCGGGCGTGCGGAGGCGTGGGAAAGTTTCCGAAACCGTCGAGAAGTTCAGCATCGTCAAGACGCTGCAGGCCATCGACCGGGCTGATGTAGTGATTCTGGTGGTGGATGCCCGCGACGGCCTGGTAGACCAGGATCTGCACCTGCTTGGGACGGTCCTCGAACACGGACGGGCAGCGGTGTTGGCCATCAACAAGTGGGATGGCATGAATACCGACGATCGCCGTGCTGTGCAGGAGGAGCTCGACCGCAAGTTGACTTTTGCTCCCTGGCTGCGGCGGCACCTGATCTCCGCCCTGCACGGCTCCGGTGTCGGTGAACTCTACCGCTCCATTCACGAGGCTCACAGCGCCGCCACGGGGCGCCTGTCGACGCCGCGGCTCACCACGATTCTGGCAGACGCTGTCCGCGCGCATGCGCCGCCCCTGCGGCACGGCCGTCGCATCAAGCTGCGCTACGCCCATGCGGGTGGCCTGCGGCCGCCGCGGATCGTGGTGCACGGCAATCAGGTGGAGCACCTTCCGGATCAGTACCGGCGCTACCTGGAGAATGCGTTCCGGGCGGCGCTGGATCTGCGCGGCACGCCGCTGAAGATCGAGTTGAAGGCGGGCAGCAATCCCTTTGCGGGACGCAAGAACGTGCTCACCCCGCGCCAGGTGCGCAAGCGGCAACGCCTGCGCCAGCACGTCAAGAAAAAGCGCTGAGGCCCGGCAGCAGCTCAGTCTTCTTTCCGGCGGCCTCGCGCGCTCACTTCCAGTACGCCACCCGCGAGGAGGGCATGCAGGGTTGCTCCGGCTTCCACGGCGTCGGGGTCTCGAATGACGACCCCGAAGCGGGTGCCATCCGGTCGACTGAGGATGGCGTAGCCGCGATCCACCACCGCGAGCGGATTGAACGCATTGAGCGTGCTGACGAGCCGTTGCTGCTGTTCCCGCTTGCGGGTGAGGGTTGCCGTTGCGCCCCGTTCGAGGCGGCGCTCGAGTCCTTCGAGCCGGTCGCGTTCACGTCTGACGCGCAGGCTTGGCCGAGCCTGATGCAGCCTGCGCCGGAGACGCTCCAGGGCATCCCTGCCGCGGCTCAGTCGCCCTGTTGGGCTGGCATGCTGCAGGCGGCGACGATGCGTCCGGAGCCGATCACGTATGGCTGCCAGCCTGCGCTCCAGCGCGCGCCGCACCCGCAGATCGAGTTCGTCCACCCGCTGCACACGTTCCCGCAGCAGATGGCCTGGATGGCGCAGCCGGCGCTTGAGGTGTCGCAGGCGCTCGCCGGCCTGCTCCTGGCGGCGACGGGATGCGATGGCCAGTCGGCGTTGCAGCGTCCTGAGACTGAGCAACCACTCGCTGCGGTCCGGTACCGCGAGTTCGGCTGCGGCCGAGGGTGTGGGTGCCCTGAGATCCGCCACCAGATCACTGATGGAAACGTCCACCTCATGGCCCACCGCTGAGATCACGGGGATGGCGCAGGCGGCGATGGCGCGGGCCAGGCCCTCGTCGTTGAAGGCCCAAAGATCTTCCAGGGAGCCGCCGCCGCGACCGATGATGACCAGTTCAGGTGCCGCCTCCGGCGCCTGTTCGCGCCAGCGGTCGAGTCGTGCCAGCGCAGCCATCAGCTCTGCCGGCGCAGCATCGCCCTGAACGGCGCTTGGCAGCAGCGTCACGGTGGCCGCGGGCCAGCGCCTGGCCAGCACTGTGAGGATGTCCCGGATGGCCGCACCGGTAGGTGACGTGATGATGGCGAGATGGCGGGGCAGCGCTGGGACCGGACGCTTGCGCTCCGCAGCAAACAGGCCCTCGGCTTCCAGACGGGCGCGCAGCTGCTCGAAGGCGAGGCGCAATGCGCCTTCGCCGGCCGGCTCGACGTGTTCGACGATCACCTGAAACTCGCCACGCCCCTGATACAGGCTGACGCGACCGCGCAGCAGGACCTTCAGACCGTTCTCAGGCTGGAACCGGACCCGCGTGTTGCGGTTTTTGAACATGGCGCAGCGGACCTGGGCGCGGGCGTCCTTGAGGCTGAAATACCAGTGACCCGAGCCAGGTCGCGCCAGATTGGAGACCTCACCTTCGAGCCAGATAAGGCCAAAACTCTCCTCGAGAACGACCTGCGCCTCGGCGTTGAGCTGGCTCGGCGTCAGGACCCGGCGGGTCGGGTCGGCAGTTCTGGGTGGGCCGTGAAGGGGTGACGTGCTGCTCATGGGCCCATCCTACCACTCCGGACGGGCTGGTCCCGGGCCTAAGTGGACATCGCCCAGACCGGAGCGTAGGATTGCGCGCTTCATCTGCGGGGAGGACCGTTCGCATGCTCCGCATAGCCCACGATGCACTTACGTTCGACGACGTTCTCCTCCTGCCTGCCTACTCGGAAGTCCTGCCCTCGCAGGTCGCCCTGGGTTCCCGACTGACGCGCAACATTCCGCTCAACATTCCGTTGATGTCCGCCGCCATGGACACGGTCACGGAAGGGCGGTTGGCCATCGCCATCGCCCAGGAAGGTGGCATCGGCATTATTCACAAGAACATGACCGTCGAGCGGCAGGCGCGCGAGGTGCGTCTGGTCAAGAAGTACGAAAGCGGCGTGATCCGCGACCCCATTACGATCTCCCCTGATGCCAAGGTGCGCGATCTCATCGAGCTCACCCGGGAGCACAGCATCTCCGGGGTGCCGGTGGTAAAAGGCGAAGAATTGCTCGGCATCGTCACCAGCCGGGATGTCCGCTTCGAGCCGCAGCTGGACAATCAGGTGTCGGAGATCATGACGCCCAAGGACAAGCTGGTCACGGTGCGCGAAGGCGCCACCCAGCAGGAAGTCATGGAGCTGCTGCACCGCTACCGCATCGAGAAGGTGCTGGTGGTCAATGACGACTTCGAGCTCAGGGGTCTGATCACGGTCAAGGACATCAACAAGGCACTGAAGTACCCCAACGCCTGCAAGGACGCCCAGGGCAGGCTGCGCGCCGGCGCCAGCGTCGGTACCTCGGCAGACACTGAGGAGCGGGTGGCCGCCCTGGTGGAGGCGGGTGTCGACGTGCTCGTGGTGGACACGGCCCATGGGCATTCGAAAGGCGTGCTGGAACGGATTCGCTGGCTCAAGAAGCACTACCCGGAGCTCGACGTGATCGGGGGTAACGTCGGCTCGGCAGAGGGCGCGCTCGCGCTGGTGGAGGCGGGTGCGGATGCGGTAAAGGTGGGCATCGGCCCAGGATCCATCTGTACCACTCGTATCGTCACCGGTATCGGCGTGCCGCAGATCACGGCGGTCGCAGAAGTGGCCGCCGCACTGGAAGGCACCGACGTGCCGATCATCGCCGATGGCGGGATCCGTTTCTCCGGTGACCTTGCCAAGGCCATCGTTGCCGGTGCCCACGTGGTCATGGTGGGCAGCCTGCTTGCCGGCACCGACGAGGCGCCGGGTGAGGTGGAACTGTTCCAGGGACGCACCTACAAGGCCTACCGTGGGATGGGCTCGCTCGCTGCCATGGCCGGCCCCCATGGATCGTCGGATCGCTACTTCCAGGGCCCGGAGACCGATGCCGGCAAACTGGTTCCGGAAGGCATCGAGGGCCGAGTCCCCTACCGTGGTCCCATGGGTGCGATCGTCACTCAGCTCATGGGCGGTCTGCGAGCCAGCATGGGGTATACGGGTTCGCCGGACATCGCGACCATGCGCGCCCGTCCACAGTTCACGCGGGTGACTCATGCGAGCATGATCGAGAGTCATCCTCACAACGTCAGCATCACCAAGGAAGCGCCCAACTATCCGCTCGGTTGATCGCAGGGGCTCATGAGTCAGGACATCCATACCCAGAGGATTGTGGTCCTCGACTTCGGGTCCCAGTACACCCAGCTCATCGCCCGTCGCGTGCGCGAGTTGGGCGTGTTCTGCGAGATCGTGCCGTTCGACGTGGACGCCGGATTCCTCACCGAGTCGCCACCCCACGGCATCATTCTCTCCGGGGGCCCGGAGAGCGTGACCCTGGATACGACGCCGCGGGCACCTGCGGCGGTTTTCGAACTCGGTGTTCCCGTCCTCGGTGTCTGCTACGGCATGCAGACCATGGCCGGCCAGCTCGGCGGCAAGGTGGAAGGTTCTGATCACCGCGAGTTCGGCCACGCCCGGGTTCGTGTCACCGGTGACTGCCGGATTCTGGAAACGCTCGAGGACATCCGTGAAGGCGAATCGCGATTGCTGGACGTCTGGATGAGTCACGGTGATCGGGTGTCGGCACTTCCGCCCGGGTTCGAACTGGTCGGCGTTTCCGACAATGCGCCCATCGCCGTGATGGCGGACGAGACGCGACGTTTTTATGGCCTGCAGTTCCACCCGGAGGTGACGCACACGCGGCAGGGGCAGGGCATCCTGCGTCGTTTCGTGCGCGATGTCTGCGCCTGCGAGGCACTCTGGACGCCGGCCAACATCGTCGAGGATGCGATCGCCCAGGCGCGGGCGCAGATCGGCGAGGGCAAGGTCATTCTCGGACTTTCGGGGGGCGTGGATTCCTCCGTGGTTGCGGCACTGCTGCACCGTGCCATCGGCAAGCAGCTCACCTGCGTGTTCGTCGACAACGGCCTGCTGCGCCGGAACGAGGGCGAGCAGGTCATGGAAGCGTTTGCTGCGGCCACCGACAACACCTTCGATCTGAACATCATCCGCGTCGATGCGGAGGACGAGTTCCTGTCCCGGCTCGAAGGCGTTGCCGATCCGGAAACCAAGCGCAAGCACATTGGCCAGACCTTCATCGAGGTGTTCGAACGGGAGGCGGCGAAGATCGACGGCGCCCGCTTCCTTGCTCAGGGCACCATCTATCCGGATGTCATCGAGTCGGCGGCGTCGAGATTCGGCAAAGCCCACGTAATCAAGTCCCACCACAATGTGGGCGGATTGCCGGAGCGCATGAACCTGGAACTGGTGGAGCCTCTGCGGGAGCTGTTCAAAGACGAGGTGCGTCGCATCGGGCTCGAGCTCGGCCTGCCCTACGATCTGGTCTACCGCCATCCTTTTCCGGGCCCCGGCCTCGGCGTGCGCATCCTCGGAGAGGTGAAGAAGTCCTATGCGGACCTGCTGCGTGCCGCGGATGCGATCTTCATCGAGGAACTGCATGCCGCCGACTGGTATCACAAGGTGAGCCAGGCCTTCACCGTGTTCATGCCGGTGAAGTCGGTGGGCGTCGTCGGTGATGCCCGTCGCTACGAGTATGTGGTGGCCCTGCGAGCAGTGGAGACCATCGACTTCATGACCGCGCGCTGGGCCGAACTGCCCCACGATCTGCTGGCCCGGGTATCGAACCGGATCATCAATGAGATTGCCGGTATTTCGCGAGTCGTGTACGACATCTCGAGCAAGCCACCCGCCACCATCGAGTGGGAATAGAGGCAGCGCTCTGCAGCAGCGACGGTCTGCGCGCTGCGCGGACCCACGACGATCCGGGCCAACATGGCGACTGATCCAGAGATCGAGGACGAGCACTTCATGCGCCGGGCGCTGGCCCTGGCGGAGCAGGGCGCCGCAGCGGGCGAAGTGCCGGTGGGGGCGGTGATCGTCCAGGATGGTGAAATCGTCGGCGAGGGCTTCAATCGTCCTGTGGGCAGTCATGATCCCACCGCGCATGCGGAGATCGAGGCCCTGCGCTCGGCTTCGAGCAAGCTCGGCAACTACCGGCTCACCGGCAGCACCCTGTATGTCACCATCGAGCCTTGCACTATGTGTGCAGGCGCCTTGGTGCACGCCCGCGTGGCACGACTGGTCTATGGCGCTGCCGAGCCTCGATCCGGCGCGGTGCACAGCACCGCGCGGGTCCTCGACAATCCGGCCCTGAATCATCAGGTGACGGTCACTGCCGGTGTCCTCTCGGATGCCGCGGCCGGGATGCTGCGTCGTTTCTTCCGTGACCGTCGCACGCAACCACAGCTTGGAGCCCGTGACGCTTGAACGCCGTAACCCTTCTCGAAATACCCGGTGGCGAAGCGGTGTCGGACTTTCGTCGCCGCAAGCTCTGCGAAGGGCTGCGCAGGGACGAGCCCGATATCCGCACGCTCGAAGCTCGTTTCGTTCACTTCGTCGAACTCACAGCGCCGCTGTCCGACCGCGAGCGCGGCGTCCTCGAGCGCCTGCTCAGCTATGGTCCCCGGGATTCCGCGGTGGTGGCGGGATCGCCACTTGCGTTGGTGGTGCCGAGGCCGGGTACGCAGTCGCCGTGGTCGAGCAAGGCGACGGACATTGCCCACAACTGCGGGCTTGGCCAGGTGGCGCGCATCGAGCGCGGCATCCGCTGGTGGTCGACGGGCACGCTGCGGGAGCCGCAGGGGGTGGCGGCATGGCTCCATGATCGGATGACGGAGGTGGTGCTCGCTCCGGACGCTGATCCAGAGTTGTTGTTCCGGCACACAGCGCCGGCGCGTCTCGATCGGGTGGAGCTTGGTGAGGACGGCATGGCGGCGCTCAGTGCAGCCAATGCCCGTCTCGGACTCGCGCTGTCTCCGGACGAGATCGACTATCTGTGCCGTGCGTTTGCCGATCTCGGCAGGGATCCCACCGATGTCGAACTGATGATGTTCGCCCAGGCGAACTCGGAGCATTGCCGGCACAAGATTTTCAACGCCAGCTGGACCATCGATGGGGAGCGCCAACCGCGGTCCTTGTTCGACATGATCAGATACACCTTCGAAGCCAGCAACGGCCGTGGCGTGCTGTCCGCTTACGTGGATAACGCGTCCGTGATCGAGGGGGCATACGCGTCCAGGTTCTTCGCTGATCCGGACAGCCGCAGCTATGGCTTCCATGCCGAACCGATCCACATCCTCATGAAGGTGGAGACTCATAACCATCCGACGGCCATCGCACCGTTTCCGGGTGCCGCCACCGGTTCCGGCGGTGAGATCCGCGATGAGGGTGCGGTCGGACGGGGTTCGAAACCGAAGGCGGGGCTCACCGGATTCAGCGTGTCACACCTGGAGATTCCCGGTTACGAGCAGCCCTGGGAAACGGACTATGGCCGTCCGGCACGCATCGCTTCAGCGCTGGACATCATGCTGGAGGGTCCCATCGGTGCTGCGAGCTTCAATAACGAGTTTGGTCGCCCGGCGCTGTGCGGCTACTTCCGGACCTTTGAACAGGCGGTGGACCTCGGCAATGGCCCGGAAATGCGCGGTTATCACAAGCCGATCATGATCGCCGGCGGCCTCGGCAATGTCCGAGCCGAGCATGTGCAATCGCAACCGGTGGTTCCGGGCGCACCCCTGGTGGTGCTCGGTGGACCCGCGATGCTCATCGGTCTCGGCGGCGGTGCCGCATCGTCCATGGCCAGCGGCGCCAGTGACGCCGAGCTCGACTTCGCGTCAGTGCAGCGCGGCAACCCCGAGATGCAGCGACGTTGTCAGGAAGTCATCGATGCCTGCTGGGCGCTGGGGGACGCCAATCCCATTGCCCTGATCCATGACGTGGGCGCAGGCGGTCTGTCCAATGCGCTGCCGGAGCTGGTGAAGGACGGTGGTGTGGGCGGCCGCTTCGACCTGCGCGCCATTCCCAGTTCTGAACCGGGGCTCTCTCCCCTCGAGATCTGGTGTAACGAGGCGCAGGAACGCTACGTGCTGGCGTTGCACCCGGAGCGCTTCGAGACCTTCATTGCGCTGTGTGGCAGAGAGCGCTGTCCCTTCGCCAAGGTGGGAACGGCGACGGCCGAGCACGGACTGTACGTTGCGGATGAGGTGCTCGGCGAGGCGCCGGTGGATCTGCCGCTGTCGGTTCTGTTCGGCAAGCCACCAAAGATGGAGCGCCACTTCTCGCCCGTGCGACGTCGGCCTCCGGCTTTGAATCTGGAAGGCATTGAACTGCGGGAAGCATCACAGCGGGTACTGCGTTTTCCGGCAGTCGCCAGCAAGGCATTTCTGATCACCATCGGTGATCGTTCCATCACCGGCCTGGTGGCGCGCGACCAGATGGTCGGTCCCTGGCAGGTTCCGGTGGCGGATGTGGCAGTCACCGCGGCTGCGTTCGATACGGTAGCGGGCGAAGCGATGGCCATGGGTGAACGCTCCCCTGTGGCATTGATTGATTCTGCTGCTGCTGCCCGCATGGCGGTGGGTGAGGCGCTGACGAATCTGGTCGCGGCCGATGTCGCGGACCTCGGTGACGTCAAGCTTTCGGCCAACTGGATGGCCGCGGCCGGGCACGGTCATGAGGATCAGGCCCTGTTCGAGGCGGTGCATGCGGTCGGCATGGAGCTGTGTCCGGCACTGGGGATCTGCATTCCGGTGGGCAAGGACTCTCTGTCCATGCGCACACTGTGGGAGGACGATGGAGCGCCCCGAAGCGTCGTCGCGCCCGTCTCCCTGGTCGTGTCTGCGTTCGCCCCGGTACGTGACGTCACCCGCACCCTGACGCCCCAGTGGCGGCACCGGCATGCTGACACCCGGCTGCTGTGGATCGATCTCGGTGCCGGCCGCCATCGCCTCGGCGGATCCGTGCTGGCTCAGGTCCACGGTCAGCTCGGAGACGAGGCGCCGGATGTGGATGATCCCGCGCGCTTGCGGGCGTTCTTCAATGCCATTCGCGCCCTGGCGGGCCAGGATCTGCTTCTCGCCTATCACGATGTCTCGGATGGAGGACTCTGGGCTGCCGTCTGCGAGATGGCATTCGCATCACGTCAGGGTGTTTGCCTCGATCTTGGCGATGACGTCACGGATGAGGGAGCCGTGCTTGCGCGGCTGTTCGCCGAAGAACTCGGTGCCGTCGTCCTGGTCGCGGCTGAACAGGCAACGGCGGCCCTCGACACGCTGCATGAGTACGGTCTCGAGAGCTATGTCAGCGTGATCGGCGCCCCCTCGACTGACGATCGTGTAGAGGTGCGTTCGGGTGGGCGGTCACGGATGACATGGGACCGCGCGGCGCTGCAGGCGATCTGGGCAGAGACCAGCCGGCGCATGCAGTCCCTGCGCGACGATCCGACCTGTGCCGACGAGGAGTTCGCCCGTATCGCTGACCCGGAGGAGCCGGGACTGGTAGCGGAACTCACGTTCGACCCCGATGACGACCCTGCTGCGCCCCTGATCGGGACGGGTGCGCGGCCCCGGATCGCGATCCTGCGTGAGCAGGGCGTGAATGGGCAGCTGGAGATGGCGGCTGCGTTCCACCTGGCAGGATTCGAGGCAGTGGATGTCCACGTCTCGGAATTGATGGCCGGCAGTCGCGACCTCGACGGATTCCAGGGCCTCGTGGCCTGCGGAGGGTTCTCCTACGGGGACGTACTCGGTGCCGGCGAGGGTTGGGCGAAGTCGATTCTGTTCCATGACGGTACGCGGGATGTGTTTGCGCGCTTCCTCGGCCGTGACGACCGCTTCGCGCTGGGCATCTGTAACGGCTGTCAGATGTTCGCTGCGCTCGCTGAACTGATCCCTGGGACGCAGGATTGGCCCCGCTTCGTGCGCAACCGCAGCGAGCAGTTCGAGGCCCGCCTCGTGCAGGTGACCATCGACGCCAGTCCTTCCGTGCTGTTTGCCGGAATGGCGGGAACCCGGATACCGGTGGCCGTGGCGCATGGTGAGGGCCGGGCAGAGTTCGCATCCGCCACCCAGCTCGACGCACTGGCAGGCAGCGGACGGGTGGTCGCCCACTACGTTGAGGGGGACGGCAGCACTGCGGAACGCTATCCCGCGAATCCCAATGGATCGCCCCGCGGGATCGCGGGCATCACCAACGCCGATGGCCGCGTCACCCTGATGATGCCGCATCCGGAGCGCGTGTTCCTGACCCGGCAGCTGTCCTGGCATCCGAACGCCTGGGGCGAGTATTCACCCTGGATGCGGCTGTTTCGGAACGCCCGTGCCTGGCTGGGCTGAGTCCCTCGCAGTCAGCTCTGCTGGGCACTGGCCGGTGGCGGGAACGCCACTTCCGCATCGGCACCGGTCGGGGCGTCGGAACTCAGCGATGGCCTGAAGTACTGCTCCGGTTCGAACACGTCCACTTCCCACACCGCTCGTACCGCTTCGTGCGCAGTAAGCAGCTGCTGTGCTTCGGTCTCGGTGATGACGCCTTGTTCCAATGCGGCTTCGACCGCTTCATAGCCGGAAGGCAGGTCCTTCACCTTGGCGATCTTCGCCAGCAGCGGCCGTGCCTCCTGATTGAGGCGGAATGCGCGCAGCATCCTTCCTGAGCCGGAGGAACCCTCTTCCACGTCGGCGATGCCCGCGGTCAGGCGGCGATACTGATCGTCGAGACGTTGCAGGGTGGCGGCTGTATCCGGAATCAGGCGATCTGACGGTCCGTCGGAGAGCTTGTTGACCCGGAGGAAGAAGGCGGCGGGATGCTTCAGCCACCAGCCGATCACCGGTGCATCGAAGTTGGCGTGGATGCCCTCGAAAGCTTCCTGGATGCGGGCCAGCGCGTACTCGCAGGCGTAATGCACCAGGGGCAGGTCTTCGGCGCGTCTGCCCTCCGCCTCGTAGCGGCGCA
>SKUB01000374.1 GCA_007122315.1 Pseudomonadales bacterium
CGCCGAGCACGCTGGCGCCGCCGCCCACCAGGAACATCTTCGAGGTGTCGCCATGCCAGCCGTCCTTGATCACGGTGACGTCGATGTTGAGCAGGTCCCCCTTCTTCAGGGTCTTGGAGTCGGACGGGATGCCGTGACAGACCACCTGGTTCACGGAGGTGCAAATGGAGCGCGGGAAGGGCGGCTGTCCGGGTGATCCACGGTAGTTGAGCGGCGCCGGGATGCAGCCGAGGTCATCGACGATGAAGCGGTGGCAGATCCGGTCGAGTTCACCTGTGGTGACGCCGGGGCGGACGTGCTCACCAATCATCTCCAGAACGCTGGCGGCGAGGCGCCCGGCGGTACGCATGCCGTCGATGTCGGCGCCGGTCTTGAGGGAAATCTGCATGGGCATCCAGGGTGGGGGCCGGAGCGTTTTGTTCCGGGCTCGGTTCCAGTGGCAAGCCGGCTATGGTATAAACCGCGCCGCTCCGGGGCAATCGGATCCAGTTCGAGGAGTGCTGGACCGTTCGCTGCCCGGGAGTGGACCGGTGGGTCGTGGCAAACGGCCCGACCCTGACCTTAATCAACTTTGACTTCGCACACGGTTCGACACACGTCCCTGGGTGCCTTCGATAGCTGAAGGTTGGGTCGTGGGAATCGTGGAGGCTCAACCCGGAGACCAGTCATGACCGATATCTCGATGCGGGACCTGCTGCAGGCGGGCGTGCATTTCGGGCACCAGACCCGTTATTGGAATCCGAAGATGGCACCGTTCATCTTCGGCGCGCGTAACAAGATCCACATCATCAATCTCGAAGAGACGCTGCCTCGGCTGCAGACGGCGCTCGACTATGCCCGCAAGCTCGCCTCCCGCAAGCAGAAGATCCTGTTCGTCGGCACCAAGCGGGCCGCGGCGAAGATCATCCGCGAGCAGGCCTCGCGGGTGGGCATGCCCTACGTGGACAACCGCTGGCTCGGCGGCATGCTCACGAACTACAAGACCATTCGTCAGTCCATCAAGCGGCTGCGGGAGCTCGAGACCGAGTCCTCTGACGGCACCTTCGACAAGCTCACCAAGCGCGAGGCCCTGACCCGGCAGCGGGAAATGGACAAGCTCGAGCGGTCCATCGGCGGCATCAAGGATATGGGTGGTCTGCCGGACGCCCTGTTCGTCGTCGACGTGGAACACGAGCGCATCGCGGTGAGCGAAGCCAACAAGCTCGGGATCCCGGTCATCGCCGTGGTGGACAGCAACAGCGATCCGCGTGGCGTCGATTACGTCATTCCCGGCAACGACGATGCGATCCGGGCCCTGCGTCTGTACATCACCGCGCTGGCGGATGTGATCCTCCAGGGCAGGAGTCAGGCAGAAGGCGGCGTCTCTCCAGACGAGTTCGTCGAGGTCGACGACGACGCCCAGCCGGAAGTCGCGGCTACTGGCGAAGGGTCCGACCAAGGCTGACCTGCTGGTGGAGCCGGCGCTGCCTCGAGGGCGTGCCGGTTCCGCAAGCCCGCAGGCAGCAGCTGTGCGGGCGCGCCCCGGCATCACACGAACAGACGATCAGAGGAATCCAGGCAATGGCGATCACTCCGGCAATGGTGAAGGAGCTCCGGGAACGCACCGGAGTCGGCATGATGGACTGCAAGAAAGCGCTGACGGAGACCGGCGGCGACATGGAAGCGGCCATCGACAAGCTGCGCAAGGAGAGCGGGCTGAAGGCGGCCAAGAAGGCCGGACGCACGGCGGCCGAGGGCCTGCTCGGGTTGAAGGTGGCCGATGACGGTCGCAGCGCGGTGCTCGCCGAGGTCAACTCGGAAACCGATTTCGCCGCTCGCAACGAGAAGTTCATCGCCTTCGTGCAGCAGGTGGCCGATACCGCGTTCGAGCAGGGGACTGACGACGTCCAGGCGCTGCTCGACGGCGGGCTCGAGGCCGCTCGCGAAGCCCTCGTGCAGGGCATCGGCGAAAACATGTCGGTTCGGCGCATCGCCCGGATCGAAGCTCCGGTGGTGGGTGCCTATGTGCACGCCGACAATCGCAAGGGTGCCCTGGTGGCACTCGAGGGCGGCAACGTGGAGCTGGCCCGGGACCTGGCCATGCACGTGGTGGCCATTGCGCCCCAGGTGGTGGCACCGGAAGACCTCGACCAGGACATCCTGGCCCGTGAGAAATCGATCTTCGAGGCTCAGGCAGCAGAGAGCGGCAAGCCGGCAGAGATCGTCGCCAAGATGGTCGAGGGCCGACTTGGCAAGTTCAAGGCTGAAGTGAGCCTGCTCGAGCAGCCCTTCGTGAAAGACGGCGACAAGCGGGTCAAGCAGCTGCTCGCGGATGCCGGTGCGCGCTGTCTCGGATTCGTCCGCTTCGAGGTGGGCGAGGGCATCGAGAAGGAGACCACGGACTTCGCGGCCGAGGTGGCTGCGCAGGCGCGCGGACAGGGCTGAGCCCGTGGCCCGCGAGAGCCGAACGCCGCGCTACGGGCGTATCCTGCTCAAGCTGAGCGGCGAAGCATTGCTCGGCGAGCAGAACTTCGGCATCGACCCGAAAGTGCTCGACCGCATGGCGGTGGAGATCGGCCAGCTCATCGGCATCGGTGTGCAGGTGGGCCTGGTGGTCGGCGGGGGTAACCTGTTCCGGGGGGCGGCTTTGAATGCGGCCGGCCTCGACCGGGTCACCGGCGACCATATGGGCATGCTGGCCACGGTGATGAATGCGCTGGCCATGCGTGATGCCCTGGAACGGGCCAATATTCGCGCCACCGTCATGTCTGCCATTCCAATGAGCGGCGTGGTCGAGCATTATGATCGGCGTCGAGCCATCCGCTTCCTGCGCGCAGGAGACGTGGTGCTGTTCGCAGCGGGTACGGGGAACCCCTTTTTCACCACGGACTCCGCCGCTTGCCTGCGTGGGATCGAAATCGAGGCTGACCTGGTGCTGAAGGCGACCAAGGTCGATGGGGTCTACACGGCGGATCCACAACGGGTGCCTGATGCCAGACTGCTGTCTCGGGTGACGTTCCAGGAAGTGCTCGAGCAGGATCTCGGGGTCATGGATCTCACGGCCATCTGTCTGTGCCGGGATCACAACATGCCGGTGCGCGTGTTCAACATGACCAAGGTGGGCGTGTTGCTTCGATTGATGCTCGGCGAAGAGGACGGCACCCTGATTCACGGAGGCGAGGCGTGATCAACGACATCCTGAAGCAGACCGAGCAGCGCATGGAGAAGAGCATCGATGCGCTCAAGCAGGCTTTTGCGCGGATCCGCACCGGCCGGGCCAGCCCGGCCCTGCTCGATGACATCATGGTGGAGTACTATGGTACGCCGACGCCTTTGAATCAGGTGGCGAGCGTGACTGTGGAGGATGCCAGGGCGCTGTTGATCTCGCCCTGGGAGAAAAAAATGGTGCCGGTGATCGAGAAGGCGATCCTGAAAAGCGATCTCGGCCTCACGCCGTCCTCCACGGCAGACGTGGTCCGTCTGCCCATGCCGCCGCTCACCGAGGAAAGCCGCAAACAGCTCGGCAAGAATGCCCGTGCCGAGGCAGAGAACGCCCGCGTGGCCATTCGTGGAGCGCGACGCGATGCCAACGCGGAGGCCAAGACCTTGCTGAAGGACAAAGCCATCAGCGAGGATGAAGAGCACCGTGCCGAGGACGCCATTCAGAAGCTCACGGACCGTTTCGTGGCCCGGGTGGACGAATTGCTGCAGGAAAAGGAAGCGGATCTCATGGAGATCTGAAGTCGTATGAACGCAGCAGGGTCCGCTGTCTGGATCAGGTACGGGAAGCTTGCATGAAGGAATCTGTCGCAGTCACACCTGCAGCCGCCCAAGCGCTGGTTCCGCGTCATCTGGCCATCATCATGGATGGCAATCACCGCTGGGCGCGGTCCCGTGGCCTTCCGGGCTCTGCAGGGCATCGCGCCGGCGCACGTACGGTGCGGCCCGTGGCGGAGCAGGCTGCCGAGCTCGGCATCGAAGTGCTCACCCTGTTCGCGTTCTCCACCGAGAACTGGCGCCGGCCCCGGCGCGAGGTGGCGCTGCTGATGGAACTCATGAAGCGGATGCTGCGCGACGACGTGGACGAGCTCGACCGCAATCGCATCGAGATCCGCATCATCGGTGATCGCAGCCGCTTCTCCCCGGAAATCCGCGACCTGATGCGGATGGCGGAAGAGCGCACCCAGGGCAATTCACGCATGACCCTGATGATTGCCGCCAACTACGGCGGCCGCTGGGACATCGTCAACGCCTGTCGCAATCTGGCCCAGCAGGCGCGCAGTGGAGCGCTCGACCCGGAAGCCATCGACGAGGCGCTCGTCGCCAGCGTCACGGCACTCGGCGACGTGCCCGCGCCGGACCTCTGCATCCGTACCGGTGGCGAATGCCGTATCTCCAACTTTCTGCTCTGGCAGCTCGCCTATGCCGAGCTGTACTTCACGGAAACCTACTGGCCCGACTTCGGCGGCGACGCGCTGCTGGCCGCCATCGAGAGTTACGCCTGCCGCCAGCGCCGGTTCGGGCGGCGGCTGCACGAGTGAGCAATCTCGGCCGTCGGGTCGTCACGGCGCTGGTCCTGGCGCCGCTGTTTCTGGCCGCCCTGTTTCTGTTGCCCCATCCGCTGTTCGCGCTGTTTCTGGGACTCATCCTGCTGCTTGCGGCCTGGGAGTGGTGCGGGCTGTGCGAGCTCGGCGCCATCGGCAAGGCCGCGGCACTCGCGGTCTGCAGCTTGCTGGCGGTTCTGGCGCTGCTGCTGGAGATGCTGTGGCCGGTCGCGGTGGTGGGTACCGGCTTCTGGGTCGTCGCGGCGTGTGCGGTGGTGCTGTTTCCGCGCGGGCGCGCATTCTGGTCTCTGCGCAGTGTCCGCCTTGGAGCGGGGCTGCTGGTGCTGATTCCGGCCTGGTCCGCCCTGGTCCTGTTGCAGGCAGGCACCCTGGGACCCTGGCTGGTGCTCTGGACCATGCTCATGGTGTGGGCCACTGATATCGGCGGCTATTTCGTCGGCCGGGCCTTCGGCCGTCACAAACTCGCGCCAGCGGTCTCGCCAGGCAAGACCATCGAGGGACTGCTCGGCGGTGTCGTGGCGGCGCTGCTCGTGTCCCTGACGATGGTTTTCGCAGGCGGGCTCGCTGCGGCGTTGGGCCTGGTGATCGTGATCACCGTGCTGGTGGTGGCGGCGTCGGTGTTCGGCGATCTGTTCGAGAGTCTCGCCAAGCGCGTCGCCGGCGCGAAAGATTCGGGTACTCTGCTGCCGGGCCACGGCGGCGTGCTCGACCGCATCGACGCCGTGCTGGCAGCGGCTCCGGTGGCGGCCGTCCTGCTCGGGCACTTCGGTTCGGAACTCGGCGTCTGAATTTCACGGTCGGGAGCGTGGCTATCACTACGGATAGCCGCTCGCCTGGCAGCACCGCGCAACTCTCGGCCGCATCGACGGTCGAAACTACGGAGTTCACGACGGACATCATATGGACCTGCTGCAGACCATCCTCGCGCTGATCGTGACCATCGGGATCCTGGTGACCGTCCACGAGTACGGCCACCTGCTGGTGGCCCGCTGGTGCAATGTCCGCGTGCTCAAGTTCTCGGTGGGCATGGGGCCCTCCATCTGGAGTCGGCGCGCGAAGAGCGGCATCGAGTACAGCATCGCGGCACTGCCCATCGGCGGCTACGTCCGCATGCTCGACGAGCGTGAGGGCGGCGTGACGCCGGAGGAGCGGCAGTATGCCTTCAACGCCAAGACACCCTGGCAGCGCATCGCCATTGCCCTCGGCGGCCCGGTGGCCAATCTGCTGCTGGCCATCGCGGTCTACTGGCTGATTTCGGTCACCGGTGTGTCCGGCTTCGCGCCGGTGATCGGTGATGTGCCGGAAGATTCACCGCTGGGGCGTGCCGGAGTGCCGGCCAACGTCGAGATCATCGAACTGGACGGGCGGCCCACGCCCACCTGGCAGGCGCTGAACATGCGCCTGGTCCGACGACTCGGCGACAGCGGCGAGGTGGAGCTGGTGACGCGGCGGCCTGGATCGGATCGCAGCGAGCGGCATGTCGTGACGGTTGAGCGCTGGCTCACCGGCATGGACGATCCCAACCTCATCAGCGAGTTCGGTTTGCGGCCGTTTCCGGCGGTGCTCGGCGAAGTGGTGCCGGACGGTGCCGCCGAGCGCGCGGATCTGCGTGCCGGGGATCGCATCCTGGCGGTGAACGGTGTGGCCGTGGAGGGCTGGCGCGAGTGGGTGGAGAAGGTGCAGCAGGCACCGGGCGAAGCCCTCGATCTGGAGATCGATCGTGCCGGCCGTACGCTGACGGTGAGCCTGACCCCGGAGCCCCGAACGCTGGACGATGGCCGCGAAATCGGTTTCGTCGGTACCGGCCCCATCTATCGGGTGTCGCGCTTCGGCGTGTTCGAGGCCCTGCCGCGGGCCGCAGGTCAGACCTGGGAGACCACGGTGCTGACCCTGGAGATCCTGCGCAAGATGGTGACCGGCCTCGTATCCACGCGAAACTTGAGTGGCCCGATCACCATTGCTAAAGTTGCCGGCGATTCCGCGCAGTCCGGGTTGGAAACCTTCCTGGCCTTTCTGGCGCTGCTCAGCGTCAGTCTCGCCGTGCTCAACCTGTTACCCATTCCAGTACTGGATGGCGGGCACATCCTCTACTGCGTCATGGAACTGATCAAAGGCTCCCCGGTATCGGAGAGAACGCAGCAGGTGGGTGCCCAGATCGGCATCGTACTGGTGGCAGGGCTCATGCTGCTTGCGGTGTACAACGACATTGCACGGCTCTGATGGGGAGAGAGGTGCCGGTATTTCTTGCAGTGCAAGCCATCTCCGACCGTTGCGATTCCGTTTCGGTGGGTCGCCGATCGTTCTTCGATCACACTGATCCTTCTGTGTAAGGTCCCACGAAATCTTGATGAATCCAGGTCCAACCGTGCGTAAGCCTGCTCTGCAGAATCATTCCTCTGCGGGCGGCCGTGACACGCCCTCGGGAAGAGGGCGACTGGCTCTGCGCCTGCTCGTCTTCATGCTGCTGCTGCCTCTGGCATCCGTCGTGCCGGCGCAGCAGGCCATGACGTCGCCCTTCGTCATCTCCGACATCCGCGTCCAGGGCCTGCAGCGGGTATCCGCGGGCTCGGTGTTCAATCTGCTCCCGGTCAATGTGGGCGATCGGGTCGACCAGGCGACGGGTCAGGAGATCATTCGCAGTCTGTTCCGCTCTGGTTTCTTCAGTGACATCCGGGTGGGACGTGACGGTAACGTCCTGGTCATCATGCTGTCGGAGCGGCCTGCCATCGATTCCATCCAGATCGAGGGCAACAAGTCCATCCCCACGGAGGCGCTGCTCGAAGGGTTGCGCGATTCCGGCCTGGCCGAAGGCGAGATCTTTCGCCGGGCCACGCTCGAGCGCGTCGATCTCGAACTCGAGCGTCAGTACGTAGGGCAGGGCCGCTACGGTGCGTCCATCGATTCGACCGTCGAGGAACTGCCCCGGAATCGGGTCGCAATCCGGATCGACATCGAAGAGGGGTCGGTCGCCAAGGTCCGGCATTTGAACATCGTCGGCAATACGGTCTACAGCGATCGCGAACTGCTCGACGAATTCGAACTCAAGCTGCCGAGTCCGCTGTTCTTCTGGCGCAGCGACGACCGCTATTCCCGGGAGAAGCTGGCCGGCGATCTGGAGCGTCTGGAGGCGTTCTACCGGGACTCCGGCTACGTGAACTTCCGCATCGACTCGACCCAGGTGTCGATCAATCCGGACAAGAGCGAGGTCTACATCACCATCAACGTCGAGGAGGGTGTGAAGCACACCATCGGCGACGTGCAGGTGGCAGGCGAGCTCTCCGATGTACCGGTGCAGGCGCTGGAGCCGCTGCTGCTGGTGTTTCCCGGCCAGACCTTCTCGCAGGCGCTGATCACCGCATCCGAGGAGCGGCTCGTGGCCGCTCTCGGCAACGCGGGCTACACGTTCGCGAACGCCACCGGCGTTCCCCAGGTCAACGAGGAGGATCAGACCGTCGACGTGCGCTTCTTCGTCGACGCGGGTCAGCGCGCCTACGTCCGGCGCATCTCGTTCCGTGGCAATACGGTGACCCGGGACGAGGTGCTGCGGCGGGAAATGCGGCAGTTCGAGGGCGGCTGGGCCTCCACCTCCCAGATCGACCTGTCCAAACTGCGGCTGGAGCGACTCGGCTACTTCCGTGACATTCGGGTCGAGACGCCTGCCGTGGCCGGCAGCGACAATCAGATCGACGTCGAGTTCTCGGTGCGGGAGCAGCCATCGGGAAGCATTTCCGCCACCCTCGGCTTTTCCCAGGTTTCAGGTCTGATTCTCGGTGCCCAATACGAAGAGCGGAACGTTCTCGGTAGCGGCAACTCACTTGGGCTCGGGGTGAGCTGGTCGCGCTTTCAGCAGTCGGTCAACTTCAACTATTTCGATCCTTACTACACCGTGGATGGCGTCAGTCGCGGCTTCAACGTATTCGCGCGGCGCACCAATTTCGACGAGCGTAACATCGCCCGCTTCTCGACCGATGCCTACGGCGCGGGCATGAATTTCGGCTATCCGATCTCCGAGACGCAGCGCGTCAACTTCGGCCTCAACGTCGAATACACGGACATCACCGAAGGCCGCTTCCCGGCGCTGGAGATCTCCGAGTTTCTGGCCAACGAGGGCGGCAAGTTCCTCAACTTCTCGGCCACCGCAGGCTGGAGTGCCTCTCAGCTCGATCGAGGCCTGTTTCCCACCCGCGGATCCTCCCAGAACCTGTCGCTGCAGGCGTCCGTACCCGGCAGCGATCTGTTGTTCTGGCGCCTGCGTTATGAGGGGCAACGGTTCTTCCCTCTCGGCGATGGCTTCTCGCTGCGCCTGCACACGAAACTCGGTTACGGCGATGGCTACGGCGATACGGACGGGCTGCCATTCTTCGAGCATTTCTTCGCCGGCGGCTTCGGCTCGGTGCGGGGCTACGAGACCAATACCCTCGGACCGCGAGCCACGCCCTCCCCGAATGATCCCTTCATCCGGCGGCGGGTGCAGCCTTTCGGTGGCAACGTGCTCATCACCGGTGGCGCGGAGCTGATCATTCCCATGCCTTTCGTAGAGGATCAGCGTCAGTTCCGCCCGGTGCTGTTCCTCGACGCGGGCAACGTCTTCAACACCAGTTGCCCCCAGGTAAGTCAGTTCTGTGACAGTCCGAATCTGAGCGAAATCCGCTACTCGGTCGGCATGGGCGTCACCTGGCTGACCGGCCTCGGCCCCATCACGGTGGGTATTGCCCGGGCCCTGAATTCCAAAGAGGGTGACGAGACCGAATTCTTCCAGTTTGAGCTCGGCAGGACCTTCTAAGATGTTTCCCGCGGGTTCAGGCAGGATTCACGCGCTGCCCACAGAATGCGGATCGTCGAAGCGATCCAGGTCGGCGTGTATACTTTTCCGTCAGTTTCAGGCGGGACCGGTTCGGTTCCCCGCGCTGCATACAGGAGTCCGCAAGTGAGAAAATTGATGACGGTGGTCGCGGTGATCGCTGCGCTGTCCATGGCTCAGACGGCCGCCGCTCAGCTCAAGATCGCGGTGGTCGATGTGAACGAGGCCATCGGCCAGACCCGTGAAGCCCAGGACTTTCTGCGTCGCGTGCAGGAGGAGCTGCGTGGTGACCAGGAGACCATTCGCAACCTGACCGCGGAGCGTTCCCGGATCGAGGAGCGGGTCGAGCGGGACGGCGACGTGCTCAGCGAGCAGGAGCGGATCCGCCTTTCCGAGGACTACGAGCGCCTGACGGCGGACCTGCAGTTCCGCGCGGAGAGCTACCAGAAAACGCTGCAGCGTCGTCGCAATGAGCTGTTCCGGCAGATGGGGCCTCGCGTGCAGGCAGCACTCGATGATCTCGTGCAACGTGAGGGGTACGACATGATCGTCCCCGGCGGGGCGGTGATCTACGTCAACCCGCAGCACGACATCACCCGCAAGCTGACCGAGCGACTCGACGAGCGCGGCTGACCGGCTGCGGACCATGGGTGAGCAGGCCTTCACCACGGGCGAGCTTGCTCGTCGTGTGGGGGCCAGGCTCGTCGGTGATGCCGACCGTACCATCACCGGCCTGGCGCCTCTGGACCAGGCCGGTGCGCTGCATCTCTCCCACCTGTCTTCCCCGCACTGGCGCGAACACCTGACCCGGACGGGCGCAGGTGCCGTGCTCGTGGCCGAGCGCGACGCGGCAGCGGTACCGTCGGTGGCGCTTGTGGTCGATGACCCTTATCTCGCCTACGCGACGTTGTCGCGCTGCTTCGAATCCCCGATCCGGCTGCCGTCAGGCATCCACCCATCTGCTGTGCTGGCCGACTCCGTCTGCGTAGGGCAGCGGGTGCGGGTGGGCGCAGGAGCCGTTGTCGCCGATGGCGTCGTGCTTGCCGATGACGTCGAGATCGGCGCGGGTGCGGTGATCGAGCAGCAGGCGGAAATCGGTGCCGGCAGTCGCATCCTGGCCCGGGTCGTCATTGGCCATGGCGTGCGCATCGGCTGCCGGGTCCTGATTCATCCGGGTGCCGTCATCGGTGCCGACGGCTTCGGATTCGCCCGCGCCGGGGACGGGCGGGCGCATCGCATCGCGCAGCTCGGCAGCGTCGTCCTCGGCGATGACGTCGAGGTCGGTGCGAACACCACCATCGATCGCGGTGCGCTCGGAAACACCGTCATCGAACGGGGCGTGAAGATCGATAATCAGGTGCAGATTGGCCACAATGTGGAGATCGGGGCGGACACCATTGTCTGCGGTTGCGTCGGGATCGTCGGCAGTACCCGGATCGGGGCGCGCTGCGTGCTTGCCGGCGGTGTGGGGGTCGGCGGTGATGGTCCCATCACCATCGTCGACGATGTCGTGGTCACCGGCATGACCCACGTATCGCGGAGCATTCAGGCCCCGGGGCAGTACTCTTCCGGGACCCTGCATGGACCCTCCACCAGCTGGAAGCGCAATGTGCTCCGGTTCGCCGAGCTCGATCGCTGGGTGCGCCGGCTCACGGCGCTCGAACGCCGCCTGGGCCTGAGCCACTTTGATGATGGCGTGGACAAGGATCCGGACAAGCCAGGCTGATGCCCGGCGGCGCGACCGAATTCTGCTCACCGCTCACAAGAGGGATCTGGATGACCGACACATCGCTGGCGATCCGGGACATTCTGGAACAGCTGCCGCATCGCTATCCGTTTCTGCTCGTCGATCGCGTCCTGGAACTCGACACCGGCGTGCGCATCCGCGGCCTGAAGAACGTGACCATCAATGAGCCGTTCTTTCCCGGCCACTTCCCGGGGCAGCCCGTGATGCCGGGCGTGCTGATCATCGAAGCGATGGCTCAGCTCGCCGGCGTGCTGGCCCTGGTCAGTGCCGGGCGCACGGCGGGAGAAGACTCGATCTTCTATCTGGCCGGAGTCGACAAGGCGCGTTTCAAGCGCCCCGTGACACCGGGCGATCAGCTGCTGATGTCAGCGGAGATGCTGCAGCAGCGACGCACGCTCACGCGCTTCGCCTGCCGGGCCGAGGTGGACGGCAAGCTGGCGTGTGAAGCCGAGATCATGTGTGTGGAGGCGCCGACCTCCTGAGCGCATTGCGCGCTCGCCGGTCCCGCGACCGGCCGGTTCGCAGCGACCTTGTCTGCGCACAGCGGCCGGGCCCATAGTCATGTCAGAACAACCGGGGAGGGGAGTGCCGCCATGATCGATCCGCGGGCCATCATCCATCCCACGGCGCGGATCGGTGACGCTGTCAGCATCGGTCCCTGGTCCATCATCGACGAGGGCGTGGCGCTCGGTGATCACTGCGAGGTCGCATCCCACGTGATCCTGAAGGGGCCCACGACGGTGGGCCGCCACAACCGTTTCTTTCCGTTCGCGAGTGTCGGCGAAGGCACGCCTGCCCGATCCTACGATGGTGAGCCCACCCGGCTCGTGATCGGTGATCACAACGTGTTCCGGGAGGGCGTGACGGTGCATCGCGGCACCGTGCAGGATCGGGGCGAGACCACCATCGGCAGCCACAACCTGTTCATGGCCTACGTTCACATCGCCCACGACTGCGTGGTCGGTGATCACTGCGTGTTCGCGAACAACGCCTCGATCTCAGGCCATGTACAGGTGGGTGACTGGGCCAATCTTGGCGGCTACGCGGGCATTCCGCAGTACCGCAGCATCGGCGCTCACGCCATGGTCGCAGGCATGAGCCTGGTGCTGAAGGACGTGCCCGCGTTCGTCACCGTGGCCGGACATCCTGCCGTGGCCGTCAGTCTGAACGTCGAAGGCCTGCGCCGGCGCGGCTTTTCCGAGGCCGCGATCACCGGGCTGAAGCAGGCCTTTCGCACGCTTTATCAGTCCCACCTGCGCATCGAACAGGCTCTCGAGCACATCGAGGCCATGCCGGACCCGGAAGGTCATCTCGGGCAGCTGTCCGCCTCCGTGCGCGCGTCCCGGCAGGGCATCGTCCGGCCGCGGCGCTTCCGGGAGCCCGGTGACTGATCCCGCCCAAAAGCCTGTGCGCATCGGCATCGTGGCCGGCGAGGCTTCCGGGGATCGGCTCGGCGCCGGCCTGATGGCGGCCCTGACTGCGCAGCGACCCGACATCTCGTTTCTCGGCGCCGGCGGTCCTGCCATGCGGGCGGCGGGCCTCGACTGCCGTATCCGCAGCGAACGTCTCACCATGAACGGATTCATCGAGCCGTTGCTGCGGCTGCCCGGGTTGTTGCGAGCCAGGCGGCGGCTGCGCAACGACTTCGCAAGGGCCGGCATCTGCGGTTTCATCGGCATCGACTTCAACGGCTTCAATCTGGTGCTCGCGCGTGATCTGAAGCGCCGCGGGATCCCGACCTCGCAGTTCGTCAGCCCGGCGGTCTATGCCTGGCGGTCGGAACGCCTGCGGCACTTTCATCGCGCCCTCGATCAGGTCCTTGCGCTGTATCCCTTCGAGCCGCCGCTCTACGTCGACAGCGGTGTCGAGGCGGTGTTCGTCGGCCACCCCCTGGCGGACACGCTGGCGGAACCACCCAGCCGGGCCCAGCTCCGGGCCGAGTTCGTTGCCTCCGGAGGGGCTGATGCCGACTGCGTGGTTGCGGTCCTGCCCGGCAGCCGCCCGGGCGAGCTGGCCCGTATGCTCGATCCCTTTCTCGATGCGGTGGCGCGCGTGCAGACCGCGCAGCCGGACTGCCTGGCGCTGATCGCCGCCGTGGATGCACCGGCCGCTGCTCGTATCGAGGCGGTATTGCGGCGCGACTACCCCAACGTCCGCGCGCGGGTGGTGACGGAACGCGCGACGGACGTGCTCGCTGCCGCGGATCTGGCGCTGGTGAAGTCCGGCACCGGAACCCTGGAAGCCATGCTGCTGGGCGTTCCCATGGTGGTCGCCTACCGGCTCGATCCCGTGTCGGCCTGGCTCGTCCGCTCCAGGTTGCGCACGCCCTGGGTGGCGCTCCCCAATATCCTCGCAGGCGAGGCCCTGGTGCCCGAGTTCCTTCAGGAAGCGGTCACGGGGGAGGCGCTGGCAGAGGCACTCATGGCCCAGCGGCCTCGCAGCGCTTGGCTGCGCGGCCGCTTCGCCGAGCTGGCCGGGACCCTGAGCCGTGGTGCTTCGCATCGTGCGGCCACCGCGTTTCTGGACCTGCTGGCACGCCGGGAGGCGCTGTCTTGAAGCGTTCGTCGCCCCAGTTCGAGCTGTCCTGGGACGATCCCATCGAGGGTCTGGCCCAGGACATCCGCATCGCCGGGGTCGACGAAGTCGGGCGTGGACCGCTTGCCGGTCCGGTGGTGGCCGCGGCGGTCATCCTGGACCCGGCCCGGCCCATTGTCGGGCTCGACGATTCCAAGCGCCTGAGCGCCTCCCGCCGCGACGGGCTGGCGCTGCAGATCCGGGAATGCGCACTGGCCTGGGCGCTGGGACGCGCGGAAGCGGAGGAGGTGGATCGCATCAACGTCCTCATGGCCAGCATGCTCGCGATGCAGCGTGCGGTGGCCGCTCTGACCCTGACGCCCGGCCACGTCCTGGTGGACGGCAACCGCACGCCGAGTCTGCCCTGCCCGGCGACGGCCATCGTCGGCGGCGACGGCAGGGTGGCGGCGATCGCTGCGGCCTCGATTCTGGCCAAGGTGGCGCGGGATGCGGAGATGGTCGAGCTCGACGCGGTGTACCCGGGTTACGGGTTCGCCCGTCACAAGGGCTATCCGAGTGCCGAGCACGTCGCGGCGCTGGCGCAGCTCGGGCCCTGCCCCATCCACCGCCGCAGCTTCGCCCCGGTCCGCAGGGCCTGCAGCCGCTAGCGCAACGCTACGCATCCATCGCTGCGTCGCCTGCGGCGCCTGCAGTCTCTCATGGAACAACGCATCACTCGTTGAAAGTACGAGGCGTTTGCTAGCGTCAGTGGGAGCGAAAGTCGGCCGCAGGCCGGCTTTGCGATC
>SKUB01000135.1 GCA_007122315.1 Pseudomonadales bacterium
AACAACAACAGCAACAACAGCCACAGCAGTAGCTTCGGAACTGACTCGGCAGCGGGCGTAGACGGACAAGTACACGGACAATAGGGGTGGGTATGCGGAATGGGGTAATCGGGATCCTGTGTTGCTGCGCCGTGCTGTCGGCTGCGGCCACTGCAGGGACGTCAAGCGTCGCACCGGATCCGGCACGGCTGACGCTGGCCTCGGTTCATGCCCAGGTGGTGGCGCTGGACAGCGGTGAGACGCTGTATGCGAAACATGCCGACACCCCGGCGCCCATTGCCTCCATCACCAAGCTGATGACGGCACTCGTCGTCCTTGAAAGCGGTGAGGACGTCGATGCCTGGTTGCCCATCCTGAAGCGGGATCGCGCTGCACCGGCCAATGCGTACTCGCGGTTGCGGATCGGGTCGGAAGCGCGCCGCCGGGATCTGCTGCTCATGGCGCTGATGTCCTCCGAGAATCTGGCGGCACACTTGTTGGCCCGTCACCATCCCGGCGGGTTCGATGCCTTCGTTGCTGAGATGAACGCCAAGGCCCGGGCGCTGGGGATGAACGCCACGCACTTCGTGGATGCAGATGGCCTCTCCAGTGAGAATCGCTCCACTGCGGCGGATCTGGCCAGGCTGGTGGCAGCTGCATGGGAACATGAGCTGATCCGAACCTACTCGGTGACGACGAATTTTCAGGTCCAGTTCCGCAATCCGGCTTACAGCCTGCCCTACGGCAATACCAATCGCCTGACACGGAACGGTCGTTGGGACGTCGGTTTGAGCAAGACCGGATACCTCAACGACGCAGGCCGCTGTCTGGTCATGGTGACGGAGGTCGAGTCGCGGCCGATCGCGGTGGTGCTGCTGAATTCCTTCGGAACCCATACGCCGCTTGGTGATGCCGGCCGCGTCCGACGTTGGCTGGAGACGGGCGACGGCGGGCGTATAGCGGGTCCCGCCCTCGAGTATGAACGGCAACAGGTCGCGGCCTGCTGCCGCGCCACGGACCTTGCTGAAACTGACGACTGACTCAGCGCCTGTGGGGCCCAGGTCGGGCCGACAAACGGATTGCAGGCATCACCCAGTTGCAGCGCGTGCCTCGAGCTCTTTGCCGCGGCGAATCAGCTTCGCCAGCGTTTCAGGGTCCTGCGCACCAGGAATGCCATAGCCGTTCGGTAGCACGAAGCAGGGCACGCCAGTGATGCCATTCTCCCGAGACCACTGGACTTCGTGGAGTACTTCCCTGCTGCCCTCGTCGGTATCGAGCCAGCTGCGCGCCTCGACTTCGTCGAAGCCTGCACGGCCCGCAGCGGCAGCCAGTACGTCCTTGTCGCCGAGATCCTCACCGGCGACGAAGTGGGTCTCGAACAGGGTCTCCACCATGCGATCCTGGCCTTCGGCACCGCCTACGACGTGGGCCCAGCGTTCGAGCCTGTGAGCGTGGAGCGTGTTGGGCATGCGCTTCATGGCGCCGAACCGGAAGGTGATGCCCTCCTTCTCGCCCTCGGCTTCCATCCGCTGCCACATCTCCGAGCGGCCCCCGGAACTGCCGAAGCGGGCCCGCATGAAGTCGTCACGGTCCATCCCCTCCGCCGGGATCTCGGGGTAGAGCTGGAATGCCCGCCAGGTGACCGTCACGTCTTCGCAGCCCGGCAGTGCAAGCGCCTGCTCCAGGCGACGTTTGCCGATCCAGCACCAGGGACAGACCGAATCGGAAAAGACCTCCAGATTCATGACAACCTCCGTGAGTTGCGTTCGTTCCGATGCTACCACCCGACAGACCATGGCGCGCTGGTATCGCTTCCTGCAACCGGGTAGCCTGCGCCTCCATGGAACGCATAGCGACGCTCGCCTTAGAACCTTTCTCCGATCCCGACCGCACCCTCGACGGGTCCTCGCGGGCCCGCGTGGGCCTCAGGGCGCTGGAAACCCTGTGGTTCAACACCGGAACGCAGTGCAATCTGACCTGCACCAATTGCTACATCGAGTCTTCGCCTTCGAATGACCGCCTGGCATATCTTGGTGTGGCTGACGTGCTCCCGTTTCTGGACGAGATTGCGCAACTCGGACTCCCGGTGAAGACATTGGGGTATACCGGCGGTGAACCGTTCCTCAACCCCGATTTCATCGACATTCTGGAACTTGGTCTCGAGCGGGGCTTCGATGCCCTGGTGCTGACCAACGGCATGCGACCCATGCAGCAACACGCTGAACGGTTGCTCGAACTGAAGGCGCGCTTCGGCAACCGGCTCAGCCTGAGGGTGTCCGTGGATCACTTCGATCCCAGTCTGCATCGGGAGGAGCGGGGCCGGCAGTCCTGGACCCCGGTGCTGCGAGGGTTGCGGTGGCTGTCACAGCAGGGATTCGACCTCAGCGTGGCTGGGCGGACGCGCTGGGGCGAAGCAGAGCCGATGCTGCGGGCCGGCTTCGAGCAGTTGTTCGAGCGCGAAGGCCTTGCGGTGGATGCCCATGATCCCTCCCGGCTGCTGCTGTTTCCGGAGATGGACCCTGCGGCAGATGTCCCGGAGATCAGCACCGACTGCTTCGGCATTCTCGGCGTGGACCCGGACTCGATCATGTGTGCGTCATCGCGCATGGTGGTGCGTCGTCGGGATGCCGAACGCCCGGCCGTGCTGGCCTGCACCCTTCTGCCTTATGATGCGCGCTTCGAACTGGGCGCGACGCTGGCGGAGTCGCTTGGCGACGTGTCCCTCAATCATGTGCATTGCGCTCGATTCTGCGTGCTGGGAGGGGGCTCCTGCACGGCTTGAGCGGCGCCGAGGGGGTGACGTCTTGCCAGAGATCCTGCGACCGGAGCAGGTCCCGGACCTGCTGCGGCCCGGCATGCGGGTGTTCGTTCCGGGTGCCAGCAACGAACCTTCCGGGTTGCTCGAAGCACTGCGAGCCCGACCTGAATGCGCGGCGGGCGTGACCTTCGTCCAGTTCCCGCTGCCCGGCATGAACCGTTTCGACTTCGCCGGCTGGCATCCGGAAGCACGGATGGAGAGCTTCTTTCTCTCGGGCAGCATTCGCGGGTCTTTCGAGACCGGGCGGGTGGACTTCCTCCCCATGCACATGCGGCGGGTCTATGGCCACCTCGCCACCTGCCGCAGTTTCGATCTCGTGCTGGTTCAGCTTGGCCGCGACGGCAAGGATACGTTCCGGCACGGCCCCAACCTGGATTTCCTCGAAGCTGCGCTCGGCAATGGTCTGCGCGTCCTCGCGGAGGTCAATACCGCTCTCAGCAGCCCTGCAGGCGCACCGCGCATGCCGGTAGACGCGATTCACTACCTGATGGAGACCGAGCACCCGCTGCCAGAACTGGCGCCGCCGGAGCTCGACTCCGTCAGCCGCATGATCGGCAAGGAGGTCGCCGGGCTGATTCCGGACGGCGCCTGCATTCAGACTGGTATCGGCAGTATTCCTGCCGCCGTTCTGGCCGCACTCAGTGAGCACAACGACCTCGGTCTGCACGGCGGCCTGATCGACGATGCGGGACTGGCCCTGATCGAGCGCGGTGTCGTCACCGGTGCCCGTAAGGACATCGATCGCAACCTGCACATCACCGGTATGGCGCTGGGCTCGGAGGCGTTTTACGACAAGCTCGCACAGCGACCTGACGTGGTGTTCCGACCTGCCCGCTACACTCACGAAGTCGGCGTCATCTCCGAACTGCAGCACTTCGTCTCCATCAACTCGGCGGTGGAAGTGGACCTGCTCGGACAGGTCAGTGCAGAAATGGTCGCCGGCAGACAGATCTCCGGAACCGGTGGCTCCGTGGACTTCATGCGCGGTGCCGCGACGTCGCCGGGCGGCCGCTCCATCGTCGCCATGACCGCCACCGCCAGAGATGGCAGCCTGTCCCGCATCGTTGCCGCCCTGGCTTCGGGCACGGCGATCACGGCGGCCCGTACGGACGTGGACTGCGTGGTGACCGAGTACGGCGTCGCCGAACTCAAGGGCCGCTCTGTGGACGCCCGTGCCAGGGCCATGATCCGCATAGCGGCGCCTGCATTCCGCGACGAGTTGACCGCGGCATGGCAGGAGCGCCGCAGCCGGATGTAGCTGGATGTCGGGTGTCGGCGCGAAGCGAAGGTGCCCTCTTTCCTGCAAGCAGACCTGTGATTTCTCCTCGCGGCGGCTGCACGCCCGCCTCCCGACG
>SKUB01000337.1 GCA_007122315.1 Pseudomonadales bacterium
CGCGTAGGGTCGGGCCTCATCGAAGTCGATTTCTCCCTGAACGACGATGATGCCGTAGTGGAGACCGTCGACCTGATCGGTGCCGAGGATCCTGTCCAGCCAGCGGATCGCGCCGGCTCCTCCGGCTGCGACGTCGCTGGCGCTCGCACTGACGTCCTCGATGAGTGGCGGCAGCATGGCTGGCAGACGACCGTTCTCACGGGCTTCGATGCCGGTTGTCAGCAGGTCGAACAGGCCGCGGAGACTGGGATCGGCAGAGAGCTGGGCCAGCGCCGGCTGGGCCGCCGCCAACTGACCGATGACGCCGTCGAGCTCTTCCGGAGTGAGGAACAGCAGGCGGCGGTCGCGCAGAAAAGGATCCGCGTCCGGCGCGAACACGGACGTGATCACGTCGTCAGCGTCTTCGAGTGCCTGCGCGAGTTCGACCACGGTCCCGTCGACGGCTTCGAAGGAGGTCCCGGAGACCACCACCAGTGCCGTATCGACCAGCATGGGGAACGCGGCCTGAAACTGGTCGAACTGGCGCCGCCAGTCCGTGTCCTGACGGATGAGTTTCTCGGTGTCGGAATCGATCCGGAACGTGACGCTGCCGTGGACGCCGGCGATCACGGTGATGATCAGCAGGACGGCCATGGCGAAGGCGGGCCGCCGTGCCGAGGTGGCTGCCATCCGTGTGAGTTGCGCTGTCACCCAGGCCAGTGGCATCAGCCGGCGTCCCTCCCGCCGTCAGCTACGGCGCCGCTCCCGCGCTCAGGCCGGCCGCAGGCATGGGCGCGCAGGATCACTTGCGGAGCGATCAGCCGGAAGTCGGGTTTCGCGGCACGTGGCGGTAGTATTCGATCCCCAGATCGTCGTAGTCGCCCCGGCTGCCGCAACCCACCCGGTCGATGAGGAATTCGGAGCCGGCACTGGCGGTGGCAAGGTGGCCATGCTCGTGCAGACATGCATAGTCGTCCTCATCCAGCTCACGGGCGCCGTCGAAACTGTCCTGAAAGCGGATCCTCCGGGCGGCTTCCCGCCACTTGGATGTGACGCGCATTGGAATGACTTCTGAGGCATCGCCACTGCCATAGCCGATGGCCAGAACGTCGCGCCCGCCCAGTTCCTGTCCGCCGACGGCGGCCTCTTCGAAGCCCGCCGCCATCCAGGCGGGCAGGGCGGCAGAGTACAGATTGCCGACGTCACGCATGGCTTCGGCGCCCAGGCTCAGGCGTCCCGCCACCGAAGCGGCATGCACCGGGTGCTTGCGGAACGCACGCAGGGCCTGCATCGCGAGGGGATAGACGTCGTCGTCGACCTGCGCGTTCGCCACCAGGGAAAAGACCTCCGGACGGCCGTTCAATTCGGCAATCACGGCAGCGACATCGTCAATGCCGGCGCTGGCACAGATCTCGGCCAGCAAAGCGTGATCGTTGCCGCTGCCGGTAGCCAGTGCGTAGATGTAGGCCATCGCATAGCCGGTCTCCGGCATGCGTTGATAGGGTCGATGCATGAACACCGCAGCGAGGGCATCGAGGTAGCCCCGGCGGTCGGCAGCACGGCGCTGGAACATGTCCTCCATGGCCAGCAGGACTTCATCCACGTAGCAGGTGGTGGAGTACTTGCCGTTGAAGACCGGGAAATCCTTCAGCGGTGTCCCCGGGGCGATGTTCTGGCCGGCGAAGCGGGCGAAGGGTTTGCGAAAATCGGGTCCGCGGTAGTCCGATGCGCTGCCTGCCTGCGCGAGGTCCACTTCCAGCAGCTGCGGCTGCGCCTCGAGGAGCATGGCCACTGCGCCTGCTCCCTGGGTGGGTTCACCGCTGCTGGCGCGGGCGTACTCGGCGATGTCGGCGGAGATCACCAATGCCTGCTTGCCGCGCCCGTCGAGAGCCAGATAGCGCAATGCGCTCTTCACCGCATAGATGCCACCGAGGCAGGCATGCTTGAACTCGGGTACTTCGCAGTGGCGTGGCAGCAGAGGGCGCCCTTCGGCTTTCAGCCCTTCGTTGACCATGCCCTTGACGATGACCGCGCCGGCCGAATTGTCGGTGCTGCTTTCGGTCCC
This sequence comes from Pseudomonadales bacterium, assembly GCA_007122315.1. Classification (GTDB taxonomy): domain Bacteria; phylum Pseudomonadota; class Gammaproteobacteria; order Pseudomonadales; family Azotimanducaceae; genus SLTB01. The sequence continues at coordinate 2,045 of SKUB01000337.1, forward strand.
GAGGGCCAGGAATCCGATGCGACTCGGGTCCAGGTCATACTGACGGATCAGGCGCATCACGGCGCTCGCGGACATGGTGTAGACGTTTTCGCCGGGTCCCCGCATCCGGAAGCTGTGGCCGACGACGGCGCGGATCTTGTCCCAGCTTTCACCGGTCCAGTCGCACCATGCGCTCAGGTTCACCCGATAGGGTGGCAGATAGGCTGCGAACCCGCTGATACCGATGGCTTGCGTCATGAATCCGTTCCTGTTGCATAGGTCCGTCCACGCCATCGGGCGCGCTCACCTTTCCAGGCAGAGCGTGCCGATTGCCACGTGAACAGCAGATAAAGCAGGCCGATGGCCGGCAGCAGTAAGGCCCAGGCCGGGGCCCGATCGTAGAAATGCAGGGTGGGCAGATAGCTCAGGCTCATGGCACCCCAGGCCAACAGGCCCAGGACACTGCTGAGACCCCCGCCGGCGACGGCAAGTGGCGGAACCGCGAACGCAAGCATCATCAACCCCGTACACATCAGCAGCACCGTAGCGGAATTGCCCAATTGGGTGAATGCAGTCCGGTGAACCATTGCGGCCAGCGTGCTCAGGTCGGCGGCAGGTCGCGCACTCGAGACGGAACGTGACACGCCGAGCCAGAGTGGCCGACCGCTGGCCTTGACCTCCCGGGCCAGCGCACAGTCGTCGATCAACTCCCGACCGACCCTGCGGAACAGGTTCAGTTCGTCGATCAGCGTGGTAGGCAGAAAGACGCAGCCTCCAGCTGCGGCAGCGACCCGGGTCCGACGCCGGTTGACCAGCGAGAACGGGTACAGCAGACGGAAGAAGTAGATGAATGCGGGCAGCAAAAGTTGCTCCCAGAACGTGGTCATGCGCAGGGTGGCCATGACGGAGACGAGGCCGTCGCCCTGTTGCTGCCATTGGTTCCGCAGCGCCTGCACAGTGCCCGGCGCGAGCCGGATGTCCGCATCGATGAGCAGGGTGAAGGGCCTGCGCTGCTGGCTGTGACCCTGTTGCAATGCCCAGAGTTTGCCGCTCCAACCGGCGGGCCGGGGGGCGCCTGGGACCACATGGACCCGTGGTCCGGCGGCCCGGGCAATGACTGCCGTGGCGTCCTCGGACTGGTCGTCGATGACCACGACGGTGACACCGGATCCCTGGGCCAGTGCTGCAGCGAGGGTGCCGCCGAGAAGCTCCGCTTCGTTGCGCGCCGGAATCAGAATGCGAACGTCGCTGAGGGGATCCGGGCCGCGATCGGCTGGGCCGCATTCGGTCGGGCCGCGATCGGTCGGGCCGCGATCCGCCTCGATGTGCTCACGCAATCTCCAGGGTTGCCAGGGCAGCAGCAGGACGGTGAGCCAGCAGAGGGCAGCCGCCCCTGCCAGCCAGATCATCCACGAACCTCGCGGACGGCAATGGTTGCGGGTTCACTGTCCGCCGCGGTGGCCTCGACCAGCGGAACTTCGGGTGCCATGGGTGCTTCGAGCTCGGGTCCGCGCAGCATGACCTTGAACGCATGCAGCGGTTTGCGGAACGTGTCTTCCACGGCAGTGCCCTCGTAGCCGCAATGCGCCATGCAATTGTTGCATTTGGGATTGCGGCCGACGCCGTAGGCGTCCCAGTCCGTGTTCTCCATGAGATCCGCGAAGCTCTCCGCGTACCCTTCGTCCACCAGCAGATAGCAGGGACGCTGCCAGCCGAATACGTTGTAGGTCACGCTGCTCCAGGGGGTGCACTGGTAGGACTGGTTGCCGGCAAGGAAGTCCAGGAACAGGCTCGACTGGTTGAAGCGCCACTTCGAGTTGCGATTGCGGCCGAGCCGGAAGATGTTGCGGAACAGTTCCTTGGAGCGGGATCGGGGCAGGAAAACGTCCTGTCGCGGTGCGCGTTCGTAACTGTAACCTGGTGAAACGGTGATCGCCTCGACGCCGAGTTCCATGGCGTAGTCGAAGAAGTCCGCAACGTCCTTGGGATCCTCGCCGTCGAAGAGCGTGCAGTTCACGGTGACGCGGTGGCCCCGTTCGAGCGCCTTGCCGATGGCGCGTACGGCGACGTCGAACACCCCCTCGCGACAGACCGATTCGTCGTGCCGTTCCCGCAGCCCATCGAGGTGCACGGAAAACGTCAGGTACACCGATGGCTCGTACTCGTGCAGCTTCTTCTCTAAGAGCAGCGCGTTCGTGCACAGATAGACGAAACGCTTGCGGTCCACCAGCCCTCTGACGATCTCGGGCATTTCTTTGTGGATGAGCGGCTCGCCGCCGGGAATCGACACTACGGGCGCGCCGCATTCGTCGGCGGCTGCGAGTGCCTGATCCACAGACACTCGGCGCCTGAGGATGGCGTCCTCGTAGTCGATCTTGCCGCAGCCTGCGCAGGCGAGATTGCACTGGAACAGAGGTTCCAGCATCAGCACCAGCGGGTAACGCGCCTCACCCTTGAGCTTCTTTCCGAGGATGTAGCTGCCGACGCGGAGCTGCTGGATGAAGGGCACGCTCATACTGTGGACTCCCGAATCGTGCAAATGTGTTCTTCGCCGCTGCAATAACTCGTTGGTTCGAACATCGCAGTGGGTCAGAGGCGCTGAATGCGATCCATGAACTCCTGGCGCAGGCGTGACCACTCCAGTTTGAGCCAGGGCGTGAATGCTTCAGGATTTTGCGCGAGTTCGCGATCGAGCTCATCGGGGGCGATCCAGCGCCAGGCGCTGATCTCGTTGCGGTTGACGGTGGGATCCCCTTCACCACGACCGATGTACACCCAGCACAGCTCACGTTCGGAGCCGAGGTCGCCATAGGCTGCGTGATAGGTGAACTTGTACAGATACTCCAGTTCGCTGCTCATACCGAGTTCTTCGTGCAGGCGTCGCTCCACCGCCTGCGCCATGGTTTCGTGCCGTCGCGGATGACTGCAGCAGCTGTTCGACCAGTATCCGGGCCACAGGCGCTTGCCGGGTGCGCGCTGCTGCAGGAGCAGGCGGCCTTGTGGATCGAAGACGAACAGAGAGAAGGCGCGGTGGAGGATGCCTTCACCGTCATGACAGCCGGCCTTGTCGAGGTAGCCGACAGGTTCGTCGTCGGCATCGACCAGAATCAGTTGTTCGGCCTCTGAGGAGACCACTGCATCACGCTTTGCCTGTTCAGCCAATGGTCACCTCCAGCGTGTCGTAACCGGCGTTGCGCATCGCTTCTTGGACGCGCCGTGCAGTTTCGGGTTCCCCGTCGGGGCACAGCGCCACCATGGAACCGCCACCACCACCGCCAGTGAGTTTGGCACCGACGGCGCCGTTGCTGCGGGCGATCCCCACCAGATCCTCGAGGGCCGGCGTCGACAGCTGCAGCCCGTTGAGAATGCCGTGACACAGATTCATCAGCTCTCCCAGTGCGCGAGTGTCGCCCTCCGTGATGGCATGCATGCCCTCGAGGGTCAGGCGATCGATCTCGTCGAACATGCGCTGGTAGCGGTTAGGCGCACCTTCCCATGCCCGCCGAACGCTTGCCACGGTGCGGGCGGTGAGGCTCTCCTGGCCGGAAATACCAACGACCATATTAAGGGGAATGGCCGGATCCAGCGGTTGGAATCTGGCGCCGTCCTCGCCGCGCTGGTAGAGCATCATGCGGCCGTAGGTGGCGAGGGTGTTGTCGATACCGGACGGCGTGCCGTGGGCAGCCTGCTCGCACATGAAGGCGAGGCGGTTGACCTCTTCATCGTCGAGCGCGAGCCGGTAGTGCTGATCGAGTGCCCGGATCACCGCGACGGCGAGCGCGGAGGAGGCGCCGAGTCCCATGGCGCGCGGCACCTTCGGGAACACCTCGATGGTCATGTTGCGACCACTGAGTTCGAGCTCGTCGATGATGCTCGCAAGCACGCGGGCGAACCCTTCGTCGGACGATTTCAGGCGCTGCTCGAGGCCCCAGCGCGGGATCATCAGCAGCACGCCTTCGCCGCTGTCCATGACCCGTGCTTCCACTGCCAGCGGCACCGGTGCTGCGATGGCATGGCTGCCGTAGACCACGGCGTGTTCCCCGAGCAGGATCACCTTGCCATGCGCGGATGCGCGCGGCTCGGCTTCTTTCTCCGCGTCCATGCCCCGAGCTGCCCTGGCGACGGCAGAGCCATTACCCTCGCGCAGTTCAGTGAGAATTTCCTGAGCCCGCCAGATCTTGATCTCGCCGGATTCGATGAGGCGTTCCACCAGCGACTCGAACAGTTCAGGTGGCGCGCCCGTGGCGTTGGCCACCGTACGCGCATGAAGCGTCATGTGACCCTGTTGAATACCGTCGGTGGCCAGGGCACGCAGGGCGGAGAAGTTCTGGCCGAGACCCACAGCCGCCATGATGGCCGCGAGTTCCTGGGCGTTCTCGACGCCGAGGATGCGGTGATTGAGTGCGACGGTGGCGTTGGACTGCAGCGGTCCGCCGACGGTCCCCACCTTCATGGGCATCTCGATGCGGCCGACGAGATCGCCGCGCTCGTTGGCAAACCACTCGGTCAGGCTGCTGTAGCGGCCGTCGCGGGCTGCGTAGGCGTGGGCCGCGGCCTCGATGGCACGCCAGTCATTGCCGGTTGCCAGGGCGACGGCGTCGACCCCGTTCATGATGCCCTTGTTGTGGGTCGTGGCCCGGTAGGGGTCGACGCGAGCAAAGTCGTTGGCCAGGATGATGCCGTCGCGGACCTGTTCGCCGGAATAGCCTTTCCCCGCGAGATTGGCCAGGGGGACCGTCATCTCGGCCCGTGCCAGGGCGCGATCGGTCAGGTTCGAGAGGATGCGCAGATAGACCTGGCCGCCGGTGATGCTCTCGAGCAGCGATGCGACCCCCTCGCACATGGTGTTGACCAGATTTGCGCCCATGGCGTCGCGGGTGTCCACCAGCAGATGCACGACGACCATTTCGCGACCGTCCGTTGGTGCCGTGTGCCGGTGTACCTCGATGTCCCGGGCGCCACCGCCGCGTGCCACCATTTTCGGGTGCAACGTGTTGGCGAGATTGATGATGTCGTCCCGATGTTCGAGGATCGCCGTGACTGCGCCGTCGGGATCGGCGGGGGCCACGATCTGGACCTGGCCGATCAGAATGGGATCCGTTGCTTCCGCGAAGAAGCCCCCGCCGAGCCGCGCAGTCTTGGCGGCTGAGGACAGAGCGGCGACGATGGACGGCTCCTCGACCACCAGCGGCACGACGTAGTCGCGGCCATTGATGAGGAAATTCAGTCCGAGACCCAGCGGCAGCCCGAGCACCCCGATCACGTTCTCGATCATGCGATCGGCGCTGGCGAGTTTCAGGGTATGTTCGCCGCTGAGCAGGACGCTCGCATCGGCGCGGGAGATCAGACCCCGGGCCTCGATGGCTCGAACACGCTCGTTGACCGACAGCCGATAGAAGTCAGGAATCCTCGACCCTGGCTTCCTGTCGCTCGACTCTGACGCCATGGACATCACACTCCAGTTCCAGCGATTGATAGCCCTCGCTGCGTACCGCCTGCATGAACGCAGCGAGCTTGGATTCGTCTTCCGCCGTGGCGAGACCGAGGTCTCCGCCACCGGCGCCGCAGGGCTTGTAGCTGACCCCCCACGACCTGGCCATCTGCAGCAGCTCGGCATGGCCTCCGGCGAAGATCGGCAGATCTGCTGCCGCTGCCAGCTCCTCGAGCCGGGCTGCGCTGTCAGCCACGGCGGCCACGAAAGCATCAGCCTGCTGCGCTCGGCATGCCGCGAGTGCTGCCCGCGTGGCCGCAGCGATCGCTGACACCACCTTGCTGCTGTCCGGATCCGATTGTTCCCACGTTCGATAGCGGGACACGAATCCGGCGGTCCGGGCGACCTGCCCGGTCCAGACGAATCTCAGCGCGGCGGCCGGTGGTGCCACGTCCGCAGTATGGATACCGTCCGTATCACGCTGAAATTCGAACCAACCACCCCGCACAGCGGCGGCGACATCGAAGCCGCTGCCGGCGGTCCCCTGCAATTGATCGTGTGCGCGGGAACAGACCTCCAGGGACGCCTGCCCCAGGCCCGCATGGTGCGCCAGCGCGGCCGTCAGGGCAACGCTGACGGCTGCTGATGAACCGAGCCCGAGCTTGCTGCCGTCCTGCTGCATGGCCCGGGAATCGATCGTGACCGCCAGTGGCCCGGTTCGACATCCGAGGGCACGGACGCTGCACCACAGGGCGAGGGCGACGGGGGTCGCAGGGCGACCAGTCCGGGACAGAAAGTCCGCTGCAACCGGATGCGCCTCGGGTAAACCATCGCTGGACAGGCGCCATGAATCTGCCGCCACCAGCCGGACCCGAACGCGCCTGTCGACGGCCATGACCAGTGCCGGCTGACCACTGAGGACGGCGTACTCACCACTCACCATCACCTTGCCGGGTGCGCTGGCCGTCAGCTGCATGGGTCGCAGGTCCGGGCCGGGCCACCCAGCCCGGAATGGAGGACGCGATGCACGCCGGGCACGGTCGCCAGCGCAGCCTGCACTTCGGCGCCGTGCCCGGGCCCGCACACCGCCTTGACCTGCGGTCCCGCGTCCATGGTGAAAAACACGTCCATGCCAGCCTGCTGCAGGCTCCGGATCCGCTCCAGGGTGGCCACCGTCGCAGCGTTCCAGTAGATGAGCGCGGGTCGGGTGGTGTGCATGACTGCGTGCATCTTCAGGCAGCTCGACTCGGCCACTGCAGCGAGGGCGGGGAAGTCGCGGCCCATGATGGCTGCCCGCGCCGCGTCTGCGTCCGCAGTAGCAGTATCGATCCAGGCAGAATAGAACGGCGAGGTGGCAGCGGAGTCGAGCATGCCCTGGGTGGAGCCCGTGGTCTTCGGCCCTTCGGCGCAGATGGCGATGACTACTTCCAGCGGCCAATGCTCGACCCCGGCGATGGCCTTGGCCGCGACGTCCTCACCGGGCTGACCGGCGGGCAACTCCGCAAAGCCACCGTACAGCGAACGCGCCGCTGAGGCTGACGCCGCACGGGCAAGACGGGAAGCGTCAGCGGCCGACAGTTCGAGCTCCAGGGCCGCCGCGGCAGCCACCACGAGGGCTGCGAATCCGGAGGCGGACGATGCGAGGCCCGCACCGGTAGGGAAGTCGTTGTGGCTCTGCACCCTGGCGCAGCAGGTCGTCGCCGCAAGCACTCTGAGCTGATCGAGGCAATCGCGGATGCGCTGGGCCTGCTTCGAATCCGCATCGAGTTCGAGCCCGTTGAGGCTGATGCTGTCGGTTTCGAGGCGAGCATCGAAGCTCACTGAAGTCGTGGTCGCGAGCGCGTCCAGGGTGATGGAGATGGAGGGGACCGCAGGTACATTGAGCTCAGCGTCCGCCTTGCCCCAGTACTTGATCAGGGCGATGTTCGGATGGGCGACGGCCGTCTGGCTGAGCTGCTTCGCGGAACGGTTCACAGGGCCGCATTCCTCCAGCGGATGGCGGAGACATTGGGCGCGGAGCATACCGCAAACCCTGGCCGCGGCGGGTTGCAGCCGATCCTGTCCGGCGTGTCTGATTGCTTCACACACGCAGCTCCGTAGCGCTGCGCTCGAGGCCCGCGAGCGCGCGTCGAAATCCCAGTCCCGCCCGGAGCAGTGCCGGTAGATCCTGAGGTCGGCGCAGCAGGTTGCGCAAAACAGGGGTTAAAGCGGCGCGGCCGTCCGCCCCCATGGCTGCTGCAATCCAGACCGGGAGTCGCAAGTCGCTGGCATCTGCGATGGCCCGTACGCAAAGGAACGGGACGCCCGCAGCGTGACAGGCGGCGGCGATGGTCGCACTTTCCATGTCGACGCTGCTGGCATCGAAGCGTTCGGCCAGTGCCTGCCGTTCTTCAGGCGTACACACCGGAGCGGAGACGCTCACGAGGCAGGTCGCAGAGCCGCGCTGCGCTGCTGCGAGAAAGGTGCGCCCGTCTTCTGTGACCACGCGTTGTGGCCACAGCACCGTACCCGGGCGCAGATCCGGATGCAGCGCGCCGGCGACGCCCCAGCTGATGATCGCCGAGGGTGAAGCGCGCAGTGCTGTGGTGACGGTCCGCTGGGCGGCGTCGGGGCCTGGCCCGCTGACCAGGATGTGAAGATCCCGCCGCCGCCGGAGGGTGCGTGCCTCCGCCTTCAGCGCGGCGATGACGATCGCAGCACCTGTCGCTTTCACGCGGGTTGGGCGGACGGATCCTGCGGGCCAGACGCAGGATACGGCTCGATGCGCTGCCCCTCGGCGTTCGCCTGCAGGTTGCGGTAGCGGGCGAGGGCCCACAGTGGGAAGAAGCGGCTGTAGCCGTGGTAGCGCAAGTAGAACACCCGCGGGAATCCCGGCGCGGTGAACCAGGGGTCGGTCCAGAGTCCATCGGCCTGCTGGGCGGCCAGCAGATACGCGACGCCGCGGCGCACTTCCGGGCTGTTGCCCTCACCGGCGGCCATGAGCCCCAGCAGCGCCCAGGCCGTCTGAAATGCCGTACTGCCGATGTTGCTGGAGGCGGGCGGGTCCTCGGGGCCGCAGGCGTAGCTGTCATTGTGTTCGCCCCAGCCCCCGTCGGCGTGCTGCATCGTCTTGAGCCAGCGCGCCGCCCGCCGGACCCTGGGATCCGATGGCGGCACGCCAAGGGTTTCCAGCGCCTGCAGCACCGACCAGGTGCCGTAGATGTAGTTGGTTCCCCAGCGGCCGAACCAGGAACCATCCGGTTCCTGTTCTCGATCGAGGTAGGTGCTGAGCTCCGCGACCACGGCAGGATCTCCGCGCTGCTCCTCGGGCAGTGCGCCGAGCAGGGTGCCGACGCGAGCGCTGACGTCCGCCGTGGGCGGGTCCAGGAGCGCGCCGTGGTCCGCGAAGGGAATCTCGTTGAGATGATAGTGCGTGTTGTCCGCATCAAAGGCGGCGAAGCCACCATTGCGGGATTGCAGTGCGGTCAGCCAGCTGCGCGCACGTTCGATGCTGGCCTGATGACGCGCATGCCCGGCCCGCTGCATGGCCCAGGCGACGACGGCGGTGTCGTCCAGGTCCGGGTAGTGATCGTTGCGGTACTGGAAGGCCCAACCGCCGCCTTCCGCATCCGCGCACTGCCCAGACCAGTCACCGGAGCAGGTAATCTGCCGCTCCAGCAACCAGTCGAGGCCACGCTCGACAGCGGTGACGGCGTCCGCATCGCCGGCCTCGAGCAGAGCATGGCTGGCAAGGCTGGTGTCCCAAACGGGCGACACGCAGGGCTGGCAGTAGGCTTCCTCTTCGCGTTCGATCACCAGCAGGTCGATGGCGCGGCGGGCCTGCGCGCGCAGTGGATGATCGGCGGCGTAACCCAAGGCGCCGAGGGCCTCGTAGGCATTGACCATGGCCGGAAAGATCGCGCCGAGGCCACCGTCTCCGTTGAGGCGCTCCAGCATCCAGGTTTCCGCCCGGGTCATGGCGCGCCGGCGGATGGCTCCGGGAATCAGCGGTTCCAGCAGGCGGGCCGTGCGCTCGACGCGCAACAGCAGCCAGTTCAGGCGGGAGCGCACTGGAAAGTAATTCCGCTCCACTTCGGGCGGCACAGTGAACAGTTCCGGTATGCCGATCCCGGTGGGGTTGCGGGCCTCGACTTTCAGGCTCATGAGGATGAACAGCGGCACCATCACGGTGCGTGACCAGTAGGCCACCTTGCTGAGATGGAAGGGAAACCAGCGCGGCAGCAGCATGATTTCCACCGGTATGAACGGCACGGCGCGCCAGGGCACCTGCCTGAACTGCGCCAGGGCGATGCGGGTGAAGACATTGGCTCGAGCGGCACCGCCGCGGCTGAGGATGGCGTTCCGGGCCCGAACCATGTGCGGGGCGTCAGCATCGTCGCCCGCGAGCTTCAGGGCGTAGTACGCCTTCACCGTACAGGAGATGTCGACGTCACCGCCGTGATAAAGGGGCCACCCGCCTTCCTCGGTCTGGTGGCGACGAATGTAGCGCGCCATCCTGGCCTGCCGATCGTCGTCGATCTCGTCGCAGAAGTGCATCATCAGAATGTACTCGGACGGGATCGTGCAATCCGCCTCGAGTTCGTAACACCAGTGACCGTCGCTGCGCTGCTCTCGAATCAGGCTGGCGCTGGCGCGAGTGACTGCCTTGTTCAGTTCAGCGGCGAGTCCGCGCGAGGGTTCGGCATGCATATTCATGAGTTATGCGGTGATTCCTGAAATTCGGCGGGTTGAGTGCAGTCAGGATGCCGCTCGGCTGGAGCCGAGTGCCATCGCAGAGAGGTTCGTTGGAGCGCGGGGCAAACCCTGCGCCGCAAGACGGAACAGCGCCCGCAGAGCGCGATCACTGCCCGATGTCAGGCGCGTGCAGAGAACGACCATGGCGACGGCTCGCCGCGACACCTTGACATCGTTGGGCGAGACATAGTCCGGGTTCGCACGCACTCTGCGCAGGGTGAGCAGAGCAAGGCCGATCGCCCACAGGCAGAAGCGACGAATGCCCGACTCGCTGCGGGGAATGAGCAGGGTGTAGTGCAGTGCATTCTGCAGGTGCCCGTGGGCGATGCCGAGAAGCTGTTCGAGCCCGGCGCGGAATCGCTTCCGGTCGTGATCAGGTGCGAGTTGATCGAGATCGTAGCCCTGCTCATTGAAGATGTCGCGAGGCAGCCAGCAGTAGCCGCGCGCGTGATCATCCCAGACATCTTTGATGATGTTCGTCAGCTGCAGACCCTGGCCGAACGACGCGGCCAGTGCGAACAGTTGGGGTCGATGCGCGTCGATGGCGTCCGAGTGCTCACAGAACAGTTCCGTGAGCAACTCACCGACGACGCCCGCAACGTGGTAGCAATAGCGGTCGAGCTCGACCATGTCATCGAGGCCGCCGGCCTTTTCTGAATGCTGGTACTCAGGCATCCCCTCGCACATCTTCACGACGCAGGTGCTGATGGCGGCCTGCTGGGTCTGCGAAAGCTGCCGATAGATGCCCACCACCCGCGGCATGTCCTGAACCAGGGTGCGCTCCGAAGCGCTGGTGGCGTCGCCGAGCGCGGCGCTCGCGCGGTCGGCGAAACTGCGGGCGCAGCGGTTCTGTTCGAGGACGGAGACGAGCTCTGCGTGGAGCTGCCTCCGCAGCCCATCGTCCACCTCAGGGTCGTCCTCGATGGTGTCGGCGATGCGGCACAGAAGGTAGGCATTGCCCACCGCCAGTTCGAGGCTCGCTGGAAGCTCGGGGATGGTCAGCGCAAACGTCCGGGAAACGTCAGGCAGTACTCCACGCTGGTAGGCGAGCGCAGTCTCCTGGTCGCCATCCGCATGACCCATTGGCTACTCCCTTGGAGCGATTCCCCACAATCCGCCGCCTCGTCGCTCCATTCGGGCGGCACCCCAGTCACAGCGCTGCCGCGCCAAGATGACGGGTGGCAGCAATGCTCGAGCTTCAACTATACAAGAGGAGGCTCGTCACCGGGGCATCGAGTCGAGCACGCCCGCCAAGTGCCTCCAGTTCGATCAGGAAGCCAACTACCGCCACTTCGGCATTGCGCTGGCGCAGAAGTTCGATCGCCGCGCGGCAGGTGCCGCCAGTGGCGATGAGGTCGTCCACCACTGCGTAGCGGGTGTCGGCCCGCACGTCGTCGACGTGAACCTCCAGGGCGTCACTGCCGTACTCCAGTTCGTAGCTGACGCGCTGCGTCGGACGGGGCAGTTTGCCCGGCTTGCGCACGAGCACCAGCGGCAGGTCCATGTGCATGGCCAGCGCCGAGCCGAGCAGAAAGCCCCGGGACTCGATGGCGACGATGCCCTCGGGTCGATGGGGTGCGAGGGCCTCCGCCATGTGCGTCACCGTTGCCCGCAGCGCTCTCGGATCGGCCAGCACAGGCGTGATGTCCCGGAACAGTATGCCCGGTTGCGGGAAATCGGGGATCTCGTGGATCAGGGCGCGAATGGTCTGAATGTCCAACGCGATGGCTCCTCGACAGACATTTCAGGTTGGTCGCGCCTCAGGAACGCAACGACGCGGGACAGGAGTCAATCGATGCGGCGCACGCGCGTGGTGCGGCCGCCGTCCGCGCTCAGCATGTAGCTGCCCAGCAAGGTGCGGGTGATGCGGACATCGCTGTCGATCTGGTAGCGGCCGCGGCCCGGCTCGACCTCGGTCCAGATCTGGCCATTATCGAGATGGAAGACCCACTCTCCCCGGGGGCGCTGTTCGAGTTGCACGATGCTGCTGGAGATGGGCTGATTGCGCTGAGCGTCAGTTGCGCCTCGGCTGGCGTCTGCGCTCGGAGGTCTCACAGTGGCCGAGGGGACGGCGTCATCAGGTTGGGTCGGTTCGCGGGTGACCTCCCGTGCCAGGCGGTCGAAGCAGTCGAGTCGCCGCAGAGCGCTGGGAATCTCGAGGCACTCGCGAAGGTCGC
>SKUB01000369.1 GCA_007122315.1 Pseudomonadales bacterium
CCCGCGTGAACGGATTCGAGTTGAAGCCGGAAGGCGCGTGCTACCAGGCCATGTGCATACCGTTGAACGATCGGTTTTTCGTCGAGCGGGACGGCAGGCAATGGTTCGATCTGACCGCATTCGCCGATCTTCTCGAGCAACCCTGTGTGGCTGACGAGGAGGATCGGGTCTGGAGTTTCGGTGAGATCCCCGCCAAGCGTGAATCCATGATGGTCGACGCCATGGCGCCGGACTTCGAGGTGACTGACCGTCAGGGCAACGTCATACGGATGTCAGACTTCAAGGGTAAGAAAGCCCTGATCGTGACCTGGTCCTCCTGGTGAGGATGCCAATTTGACGTGCCCGTGTGGCAACGCATCTTGGAAGACATCAACGATCCGAATTTCGTCATCATTTCCGCGGCAGAGGATACAGGCGGCGAGGCCGTTGCAGGTCCGATTTTCGACGCAGCGAAGCCCACCTATGTACAGGTCGTGGACGAGAACCACATCATCAGCAGCGCCTTTCACTTCGTGAACGTGCCTTCGGCTGCCTGGGTGGACGAAGAGGGAAGAATCGTCCGGATCGACGAGGGCACCTACGCGAAGACGCATGAAATCGGTGATGGCGATCAGAAATTCCAGTTCGGCACCGACGCCTATGCGCCGGCGGTCAAGGACTGGGCAGCCAAGGGGGCTGCGAGCGAGTACGTGCAGCCGCCTCACGCGGTTACCGGCAACATTCGCGAACTCAGTGCTGATCAGAAGCGGGCAGATGCAGCGTTCGTACTCGGCAACCTGTTTCGACAGCACGGCCGCAAGGAAAAGGCCGAACAGTACTGGAACCTGGCTCGATCGCTGAACCCGGACAGCATCAACTTCTTCCGGCAAAACCTGACGCTGTCAGAAGAGGGATCGGCCGGTGAAACGTTCCGGAAGTTGCGGGGCGAGTATGCCAGACAGGGTAAGGACTATTATCGGCCTCTTGACCTGAAGTAAGTTTTCCCAGGCCAAGACGGGGCCGGATCAGGACCTGTCCTGATGTCTGGGACCATGCGTCCGTGAAGCGGCACGGACGCCATGACTTCCCGTGATCCGTCCCGCTATCGGAAATCGACCTGCGGGTAGCCCGCGGTCGCTTCCGCTTCGAGCTTCGCCGCGTACTTCGGCGCGGTGCCGAAATAGGCCTGATAGCGGACTTTCCCTGCTTCGTGGCCTTCGACGTTGGAGTTGTAGCCCGTGAACCAGCCCTGGCTGCGCCGCAGCAGGATCCGTTCATGGGCACGGATCACTTCCTCCACCCACTCCTGTTCGGCCTGCTTGTCCGCTTCGATGCGGGTGTAACCGTGCTCGAGAGCGTGCTCGAGCAGCCCGGTCACCCAGTTCACACCACCCTCGATGGCACGGGGAAAGTTAGTCGACCCGGATACGCTCTGAGGTCCGGCCACCATGAGCAGGTTGGGGAAACCGTGGGTGAGCACGCCGAGCCAGGTGCTCGGGCCATCGCGCCACTTCTCTCCCAGCACCCTGCCTCCGGTCCCTCGGATCTCCATGTGATCGAAGGCGCCGGTGATGGCGTTGAAGCCTGTGGCGAAGACGATCAGGTCCAACTCGTAGTGCGCATCCGTGGTCTGGATCCCGGTCCTGGTGATGCGCTCGATGGGCGTCTCTGTGACATCCACGAGATGGACGTTGTCGCGGTTGTAGGCCTCGAAGTAGTTCGTTTCCAGCGGCAGCCGCTGAGTGCCGAAGCCGTGGTCTTTGGGGATCAGCTTCTCGGCCACTTCCGGGTCCTTGACCCGTTCGCGAATACGGCCGGCGATGTACTCCGAGAACTCACGGTTCGCGGCCTCGTCGGCGAAAATCTCCACGAAGTTGCTCTGCAGGATGGCGAATCCAGGCCGCTCGTAGAGCTCATCCCAGAACGCGACCCGCTCCTCCGGCGTCAGGCTCCAGAAGCCGCGCCGGTCCGGTACGTGCTCGAAGCCGCCGGGAGACTCCGCGCAATTGGCGAAGATCTCGTCGTAGCGGGCCCGGATCGCCGCCATCTCAGCTTCGGAGATCGGCGCGTTATTCAGTGGTGTGCTCCAGTTCGGGCGGCGCTGGAAGACGGTCAGCTCCCCGACCTTGTCGGCGATCTCGGCAATGACCTGGATGCCCGTGGCCCCGGTGCCGACGACCCCGACCCGCCGGCCCGCCAGTGGAACGGGTTCCTTCGGCCACCAGTAGGTATGAAAGGCGTCGCCTTCGAAGTCGTCGATGCCCTCATAGCGTGGCAGGGTGGGAATGGACAGGACGCCGATGCAGCTGATCACGAAGCGGGCGGTCACCGTCTCCCCGGACTGCAGCGTCAGGTGCCACAGCCGCGCAATCTCGTCCCAGACCATGGCATCGACGCGGGCGTTGAAGCGCATGTGGCGCCGCAGATGGAACTTGTCGGCCACGAAGTTCAGGTAGCGCAGGTTCTCCGGCTGCGGCGAGAAACGCTCCTTCCAGTGCCACTCGTCGAGCACTTCCTGCGAGAAGGAGTAACCGTAGGTGTAGCTCTCAGAGTCGAAGCGCGCGCCCGGATAGCGATTGCGGTACCAGGTACCGCCGAGATCCTCGTCCGCCTCGAACAGCATCGCGTCGATGCCAAGATCAATCAGGCGCTTGATCTGGTAGATGCCGGAGACACCGGCGCCGATGACCACAACTTCGTGGTGCTGTGTTTCAGTCATGAGATTCGAACCCTGCTGCTGCGGCATCATGTATCAGACGGGGCCGCGGGCGGCACCCGGCAATCTGCTATGGTGCCGCAACAGAGGGGCCCTGCCGAATCGGGTCAGCGGCGGGCCTTGCGGGCGGCGTAGCGGCGGTCGCGCGCCGCCTTCTGCGCCGCGGCGAGGGCAACCTTCGCCTCTTCAGCCGCAGCGGCTTCGGCCGCGAGGCGCTGCTCCTCCGCCTCTTTCGCGGCGACTCGGGCGGCATCCGCCTCGGCCTGCTCCTGAGCCTTGAGTGCCTTTTCGGCACGCCGTTCAGCCTTGCGTGCAGCGAGCCGCGCCTCGCGGGCGGCGGCCGCCTCGCGCCGGGCCTCCTGCCGTGCTGCTGCGTTCGGGTCGTTGGCCGTCTCTTTGGCCTTGGCCAGCAAGTCCTGCTTGGCCTTCTTGGATGCATTCTGCCGCTCAGCGAAGCCGGGTTCGTACTTTTTCATGGGTGGAAACGCTACCGTTCAGTGGTTGGGAAATGGGCTCATGAGCCCCTGCGCGACCGGCCCCGAGCCGATTACCGCCGCACACTAATCGATTGCCACAAATTTTGGCAGTCGGATCATCACCATGGTGCCTGAAACAGACCCCTGGCGCAGCTGATGGGCCAGCCTCCGGGCTGCGCGGCAGGTCGCGGCCCTCCGGGTGGTCAGCCCGGACGCGCGACCGCTGAGCTCGTCTCAGGCAATCTTCCCAAGGCCCGGTCTGCAGCCGCGCAACGCCCCAAACGACGGGGGCTTCGCTGGAAAGAAGCGCTGACTGCACGGCGCCCCTTACAGCTCCCCCCGGTCTGCGCCCCTGGGTCGAGGAGGCCGCTTGCCGGCCTTCGGCAGAGCTCGTCCCTCTTTGATGCCTTTGTTCGCCCACGCACGGACGCCTGCCCTGTGAGCACATAGGGTGCGCCTACACCTCATCAGCTGGACCGAACATTTCAGCGTGAGAGCAGCAGCAAGGAGTCACGTCCGACTTCTGCTTCTGCAACTTCGATGAGGTGATCGACAAACTGAACTCGGGCACGAACGGCAATTCAGCCGAATCCTCACCGAGTTGGAGCCAATCATCATGAAGAAGCTTAATAAATTCGCCATGTGTGCCCTGGTGCTGCCAGTGGGTGCTTTCGCCGCCGGCGGCGCGTACGCAGACAGCCCGCAGCATCAATCGGGTGCTCCCCAGAGCCAGCATGGAACGGGCTCACAACATGGTCAGCACGGAACCACGCACCAAGACGGCATGAAGTCGGAGCAGGATCGCACGGGCGCTGACCGCACTGCAGCCAAGGCTCGTCAGGGCATGGCCGACACGGACAAGAAAGCAGAATTCATGTCATCCACCCCGGACGACGCAATTCGCGTCGACAACGTGATCGGAAGCACGCTCTACGGTCGCTCCAACGACGAGCGCTCCACGAGCCTCGG
>SKUB01000307.1 GCA_007122315.1 Pseudomonadales bacterium
ACCCTGGCGAAGATGCGCTGCCAGTCGAGTTCACCGGTGGCCTACACCATGCCCGTGGGTGATGCCGACGTGGCGATGAATCCGCTGCTCGGCCAACGCGTGGCCATGCGTTTCGACGGTGCCATCTACTGTGTCGCCTGCGGCCGCAAGACGAACAAGAGCTTCAATCAGGGCTACTGCTATCCGTGTTTCCGCAGTCTCGCGGCCTGTGACACCTGCATCATGAGTCCGGAGCGCTGCCACTTCCGGGAAGGCACCTGCCGGGAGCCGGAGTGGGGGCTCGAGCATTGCATGACTGATCATGTGGTGTACCTGGCGAACGGCACCGGGCTTAAGGTGGGCATCACCCGCGCGGGACAGGTGCCGACGCGCTGGATCGACCAGGGTGCGGTGCAGGCGCTGCCGCTGGCCCGGACCGCCACCCGGCAGCAGGCGGGGTTCTTGGAGGTCGCACTGAAGGCCCATGTCAGCGACCGCACGCAGTGGCAGCAGCTGCTCAAGGGTGACCCGGAGCCCCTGGATCTGGTGGCAGCCCGGGCTGAGATGCTCGCGCGCTGTGCGCCGGAGATCGAACGCCTGCAGCAGACATTCGGCCTCCAGGCGATACAGCCCGCCGATGACTCGGAGGTGTGGAGCTTCGACTATCCGGTGCTGGAGTTTCCGGCGAAGGTGCGTTCGCTGGCGCTGGAGAAGCTTGGCAGCGTCGAAGGCACCCTGCTCGGCATCAAGGGTCAGTACCTGATCCTCAGCTCCGGCGTCATCAACATCCGCAAGTACACGGGGCACGAGGTGGAGGTTCTGGCGGCGGGCTGAGGGGTTGGCGGCGCGTGCGTGTACGACCCCCATGTGGCTCGCCTGCAGGGCCGGCAGGCAAAGTGGCCACGGCAGCAGGTACACTGCGCGCCTCGGTCATGTTCGGAGTCCAGAGCCATGCTCATGAAGGAAAGCCAACCCCGCGCCATCCGCCTTGCGGACTATCAGCCGCCGGACTTCCTCATCGATCAGACCGATCTCACTTTCGAGCTGGCGGAGGGCGGTACCCAGGTCACCGCGGAACTCACGCTACGGCGTAATCCCGATGCGGCAGATCCGGCGGCACCGCTGCGCCTGGATGGCGAAGAGTTGGAACTGGAAGCCATCGCCGTGGACGGTGAACCGCTCGGCAGCAACGAGTACAGCGTCGACGACGAGTCCCTCACCCTGCACGCGCCGAAGGATACGTTCCGGCTGCGGCTGGTCACCCGCATCGTCCCGGAGGAGAACACGGCACTGGAGGGCCTGTACAAATCCGGCGGCATGTACTGCACCCAGTGCGAGGCGGAGGGCTTCCGCCGCATGACCTACTACCTGGACCGGCCGGACGTGATGGCGCCGTTCTCGACCACCATCATCGGTGACGGCGAGGCCTTTCCGGTCATGCTCTCCAACGGCAACGAGGTGGCGCGCGAGATACTCGACGACGGCCGTACGAAGGTGACCTGGGAAGATCCGTTCAGGAAGCCCGCCTACCTGTTCGCGCTGGTGGCCGGCAAGCTGGAGCACATCGAGGACCGTTTCACGACCATGAGCGGTCGCGACGTCACGCTGCGGATCTACACCGAGCCCCACAACATCGACAAGGTGGATTACGCCATGGATTCGTTGCAGCGATCCATGCGCTGGGACGAGGAGGTCTACGGGCGCGAGTACGATCTCGACATCTTCATGATTGTCGCTGTCGATGACTTCAACATGGGGGCGATGGAGAACAAGGGTCTGAACATCTTCAACACCTCCTGCGTGCTGGCATCGAAGGAGACCACCACCGATGCCGGGTTCCAACGCGTGGAGGCGGTGGTGGCCCACGAGTACTTCCACAACTGGACCGGCAACCGCATCACCTGTCGGGACTGGTTTCAGCTCTCCCTCAAGGAAGGCTTCACGGTTCTGCGTGATTCCCAGTTCTCCGCCGATCAGAACTCACCGACCATCAAGCGCATCGAGGACGTGAACGTCCTGCGTACCATGCAGTTTGCCGAGGATGCAGGTCCGATGGCGCATCCGGTGCGCCCGGACAGCTACATCGAAATCTCCAACTTCTACACCCTGACGGTGTACGAGAAAGGTGCGGCCGTGGTCGGCATGATCCATACCCTTCTCGGGCCGGAGCGCTTCCGCAAGGGTTCCGATCTCTTCTTCGAGCGCCATGATGGCGAGGCGGTCACGTGTGACGACTTCGTCGCAGCCATGGAGGAGGCGAGTGGGGTCGATCTGCAGCAGTTCCGGCTCTGGTACAGCCAGGCAGGCACGCCGCGCGTGGAAGTCGAGGAACACTACGACGATGTCACCCTGAGTTATCGCCTGACGCTGCGTCAGAGCTGCCCGGCGACGCCCGGGCAGCCCGAGAAGCAGCCGTTCCACATTCCTGTGGCGGTGGGCCTGATCGGCCAGGACGGTATCGAGATGCTCGGCGATGCGGGTCGGGAGAATGCCTTCGAGGTCGCCGTCGAGTCCACCACGGAGGTGGAAAATCCAAAGGACGATGGGACCCTGGTGCTGCATCTGAAGGAGGCGGAGCAGACGTTCCTGTTCAAGAACGTTCCGGCGCCGCCGGTGCTCTCCTTCCTGCGCGACTTCTCCGCACCCGTCCGGGTGGGGATGCGCCGCAGGCGCGAGGACCTGATCGTGCAGATGGCCTCGGATGCGGACGGTTTCGCCCGCTGGGATGCGGCGCAGACCTTCTTCAGTGAGCTGATCCTGGAGCGGGTGGCGAATCCGGAGCAGGAGTTCGACAACCGGCTCGAGGGTGTGGTGGGTCGATTGCTGGAGTCGGCGCTGCTGGCGCCGGATGACGGCGAGGCGAAGGCATTGGTGGCTGCGCTCATGACGCTGCCGGCGGAGGAGTATCTCGGTCAGCAGATGGACGTGGTGGACGTGGCAGGTCTGCATGCGGCGCGGGAAGGGCTCAGGGAGCGGATCGGTACGCGGTTCGCAGAGCGTCTCCTGGCCATTTTCGAGGCCAACCGCGAAGGGGATTACACGCCTGATGCAGTGGGTTTCGCGCGTCGTGCGCTGTGCAATCTGGCGCTTGCCTATCTGGCGCTGGCGCCGGATGCAGACGGCCTCGAGCTTGCGGAGCAGCAGTATCAGGACGCCGACAACATGACGGACCGCCTCGCGGCGCTCCGGGTCGTGGCCTGGTCGAAGCGGGAAGCCGCCGCACCGGTGGCGGAGCGCTTGCTTGCTGACTTTCTCGACCGCTACCGCAGCGAAGCGCTGGTGGTGGACCAATGGTTCGCGACCCAGGCGCTGTCGGCGGCGCCGGGTACCCTGGACCGGGTGAAGGCGCTCACGAAACACGAGGCCTTCGACGCCCGCAATCCGAACAAGATCCGATCCTTGGTCGGTGCGTTCTGCAGCCAGAATCCGGTCTGTTTCCACGCCGAAGACGGCAGTGGCTACGCGTTTCTGGTGGACTGGGTGATCGATCTCAATGCGAGCAATCCGCAGATCGGTGCGCGTCTGCTGACGCCGCTCACCCGCTGGCAGCGCTACGACGAGGCCCGTCAGGCGAAGATGCGGGCGGCGCTGGAACGTGTCGCGGCGGTGGAGGATCTGTCCCGGGACATCTACGAGGTGGTCAGCAAATCTCTGAAGGCCTGAGGATCGCGCAGTCGCGCAAGGAACAACGGCGACAAACTTGAGGCGTCAGTGGGAGCCGACGTCCGCAAAGCGGGCGTCGCGATCTGCGTCACGCCGGAATCCGGAGGCAGTCCGCAATCGCAACGCCGTCCTACGGGCGACGTTCGCTCCCACTGGCGGAACGTTCGAATCAAGCGCCGTGGGAGAGGGCGTCAGTTTGGGTCCGGCGCGTAAAGCGGAGGCAGCGCAGGCCTTCGTTGCGCCCGTTGCGCCGTGGGATGTGGATGCCGCTTGACCCAGGCCGCCAGGTCGCGCCCGTTCCAGCTGCGGTCCGACGCCGGTGCGTACAGGGCCCGGTCCAGTTCCCTCAGTAGCGGCGTCAACTCGGCCCGCTGTTTTGCGGGCAATGCGTCCAGCAGTGTTTCACCGTGACCACCATGCGCCCGGATCCAGCGCTCCAGAGCGGGTCGCGCCGCAGCCGGGTCGTTGGCATGGCAGGCGTTCAGGACAGCGCTGCGCTCGCGGCTGGAACTGGAGTGGGTCGGTGCAGGTGCTGCAGACGCCGGGCCCTGGCGCCGACGATGAGCGTGCCAGAACCAGAACCCGATGGTCCCGACCCACAGCATGACCGCCAGCAGCGTAAGCATCGGGAAGGAGCGGACCTCGCCGATGGGCGTTCCCGGTGCGACGTCCGCTTCGGGTGCAGCAGGAGACGGCTTCGGAGCCTGCTGTTCAGGTGGTGCAGGCGCGAGGGTCGAAGGTGCAACCGGAAACCGGCGGCTCGGGACGACGGCGCGGCGGATCTCATCCGTGTCGAGGTCCCACCAGAGGACGCTGATCTCCGGCAGTTCAATGAAGTCCACCACCTGGGCGATCAGGGTGGAACTCTGAATGCGCGTGGCCACCATCCCTTCGCCCTGGCGATCTTCGTCGAGGATGGCGGGCTCGGGATACACGCGCACGCCAGGCGTCTGCCCGAAGTCCAGTTCAGGCAGCGCGCTGGCTGCCAGGCCACGGGCCTGAAGCATCAGGGTCCGGGTCAGTGGCTCGCCCTGGCGGAAGCGTGGCGGCTGCGGGTCGAAGGCATCCGTCAGGCGCAGATCGCGGGCCGGCAGCCAGGTCGCGTCGGCGGGCCAGGCGTCGGGCTGCGGGCGAATGTCGATCTGGTGTCCGTCTGTGGTGAGACGCAGATTGCGGCGGCGTACGGCGCCCTGCTGGGTGACGCGGACGGCACCGACGAAGGATTCCGGCGGCAGCCTCAGTTCGCCGCTGCGCTGGGGAATGATGGCGTAGCGTCGCTCGATGACCTGATAGCGGCGACCGTTGCGAGTCTCCATGCGGTTGCTGGGCCCCCCCATGGTTTCCACCACGGCCTCTTCGAAACGGGGCATGGGCGGCAGCTCACCGAACAGGACGGCCTCCTCGGAGTAGAACAGACGAACGCGATAGGTGAATTGCTCCTGGACCCATACGGAGTCGGCGCTGACGTCGCTTTCCATGAACACCCATTCCGCCAGTTCGCGGCGTGCCTGGGGCGTCGGCTCGGTGACAGTGATCGTGATGGGCTGCGTGCTTGCACCTTCGACCGTGAATGGCGGGATGAGCAGCGCGCCGCGGCGTTTCGGCTGCAGCGTCAGGGTCCAGCTGGTCTGCGCATGGGGCCGGCCCTCGATGAGCTGCAGCTGGTGGCCCCGTTGCTGGTTGAGAATGACGAAGTCCTGCTCCAGGCGTTCGAAGCGGAGGTCGGCGCTGCGCAGCTGGCCGCTGTAGCGGACTTCCAGGACCAGGACGTCGTTCTCGTCGATGAGCTGGCGGTCCACGTTGGCGGCCAGCTCTGCGCGGGCGAAGGGCGTCATGAGCACGAGCAGCAGCGCCAGCAGCCATGAAGCGGTCCATGAATGGCGCCTGAGGAAGGACGTCTCTCCGCGTTTGGAAGCTTCAGTGGGAGCGAACCTCGCCCGCAGGGCGGCGTTGTGATCGCGGACTGCTGCCGAGTTCGGACGTGACGCAGATCGCGACGCCCGCTTTGCGGACGTCAGCTCCCACTGGGGCCTCGCGTAGGTCGTTGCGTTGCGCATGGGCGTCACCATGGCTGACCCGCTTCATCGGGATCGAAACGGCCTTCACGCCGTCGCCGATCCGCCTCGTAGCGGAACTTCCGCTGCAGGAGAGCGCCAGGATCGTCGGCGATGCGACGCAGCCACTGCTCGAGCGCCTGATCCCGTTCGCGATCATTGACGAATGCATCCCGCTCGGTTTCGGCGCGTTGAGCGGGATCCGGCTCATGGTCGCGACCGCTCTGGGACTGGGGGTCCTCCGTCTGTTCACCCTCGCGCTGGGCACCTTCCTCACCCGGGCGTGGGTCCCGCTGGCCGGGCTGCGGCTCACCCTGCTCGCCGCGCCGAGACACCGCAGAGCCTTCGTCGTCGTCCTGCCAGCTCGGGTCATCCCGCTGACTTGCCTGCTCATTCTCAGTCGCAGGTCGATCCTGCTCGAGGATGCGGCGGACCAGGTCATGGTTGTGGCGCGCATCCTCGAAGTCCGGGTCCATGTCGAGGGCGGTTTCGAGGTGTTCCAGCGCTTCCTCGAAACGCTCCGCTCGAGCGAGGGCGGTGCCCCGGTTGTAGTGTGCGCGGGCGTCCTCGCCTGGAAACGCGCGCGCGGCCTGATCGTAGCGTTCGCTGCGGTAAAGCGCGGTGGCACGCCAGTCCGGATCCTCGAAGCGTTCGGCGGCAACTTCAGGTTGACCGGAACGCAGGGCGCCATGCGCCTGCTGGTCAGGACGCTGGAACAGATCACGCCACTCCGCTGCG
This sequence comes from Pseudomonadales bacterium, assembly GCA_007122315.1. Taxonomy (GTDB): domain Bacteria; phylum Pseudomonadota; class Gammaproteobacteria; order Pseudomonadales; family Azotimanducaceae; genus SLTB01. The sequence goes on from SKUB01000307.1 coordinate 6,435, forward strand.
GCCGCGTCAGGAGGCAGCATGACTAAGGCCAGTAGCGGAGCAGCGAGGACGCCCCGGCGGAACGCAAACAGGGCCAGCGGGATCAGCAGCAGGATCAGCCAGGGTCCGGCGTCCACCCACATCTCCAGCTCGCGCTGGCGCTCGGATGTCGCGCCGCGCGAGGGTGCTTGCGCCGTCAGCAGGTGCTCGAGATCGCTGCCATCCGCTGTGAAGCGGGCATAGCTGCCTCCCGCGCTGCGGGCCAGACTGCGCAATTCGTTCTCATCGAGGCGGGCGACGACGACGTCACCGTCGGCCCGGAGGTAGCCTTCCCGGTTCAAAGCGTCCAGCGGAATCGGCGCGCCGGCCTCGGTGCCGACACCGAGAATCGACAGCGGATAGCGGTCGTCCACTTTTGCGAGCACAGCTTGCGGATTCCGTACGCCATCCGTCAGGAGCAGAATGCGGCCGCGGGGAATGCCGGCATCGATGAACAGCTGATTCGCCTGCTCCACAGCGCGATCCGGGCGATTACCGAACAGCGGCATGATTCTGGGTTCCAGCGGTCCCAACAGATTAGAGATGGTGCGTGTGTCGTCCGTGAGCGGAATGACCACGTGACTGTCGCCGGCGTACACCACGAACCCGGTCTCTCCCTCGCCGCGCTCGGCGAGAATGTCGTCGATCTTCAACCGGGCACGGACAACGCGCGATGGACTGAGGTCGGCGGCGTACATGGACAGGGTCAAGTCGAGAATGATGACCATGGCATCGCCGCCGCGGGTCACCGGTTGCGGTCGCTGCTCCCAGCTCGGGCCGGCCAGCGCCAGTACGGTCAGCATCCAGGCGAGCAGCGCCCCCACCACCAGGTGGCGGCCGGTGCGCACCCAGCTGGATTCGACCAGCCATGGCGCCAGTTCCGGATCCACGGTCCGGCGCCAGGCACTGTTGGCGAGGCGCCGACGCAACAGCAGGAGTGCGGCCAGCGCCAAAGGCAGCAGCGCCCAGAGCCACAGTGGCCGCAGGAAATGGAAGTCGGCCAGGGCCGCGATCACCCGAACCTCCAGAGGCTGCGACCCCCATGGAGCAGCCCCAGCGCCAGGCTGGCGAAAAGGGCGATGCCAAGGGGCCATTGGAACAGCGAGCGCACCGGGCGCAGGATCTCGTCGGGACCGGGAACAGGCTCCAGCGCATTCAGACCGCGGTAGATCTCCAGCAGCTCCTCGCTGCGACGGGCGCGAAAGTACTGACCACCGGTGAGCTTCGCCACCTCACGCATGGCCTCTTCATCCATGTCCGCAGAAGGGTTGACCATCTGTTCGCCAAAGGTACCGCCGTAGAACCTGTGCGCCTGCAGATCATCGGAGCCGAATCCGATGGTGTGGATGCGGACGCCGGCATGTATGGCCAGCTCCGCGGCCTTCAGCGGTTCGAGCTCGCCGGAGTTGTTGGCGCCGTCCGTCATCAGCACCAGGACGCGATTTTCTGCCGGTCGGTCGCGCAAATGCTTGACCGCGAGGCCGATGCCGTCGCCGATGGCAGTGCGGCCGCCGGCGATGCCCAGCGGCGTCTCCTGCATGAGCCGGTTGACCGTATGCAGGTCGAAGGTCAGCGGCGCCTTCAGGTACGCGTTGGTCCCGAACAGGATGAGTCCGACCCGGTCGCCGCTGCGGCGCTGGACGAAGTCGTCGAACACCACCTTCAGCACCTCCAGGCGCGTCGCGGGGCGACCGTTGAGTTCCATGTCATCGCGATTCATGGAACCGGACAGATCCACGGCGAGCATCAGGTCGCGTCCGGACACGGGTACCTCGATGGGATCGCCGATCAGCTCCGGGCGTGCTGCTGCCAGCAGCAGGGCAATCCACATCACCCATAGCAGCGCCAGCCGGACTGGGCGCGTGCGGTCGCCGCCGCTGCGCTTCGGGCCGAGGTCTGCAAACGGTGCGAGATCCGGCACCCTGAGAGCGGCCTCTGCGCGGGCTGCGGGCCGCAGGAGCCGGCGCAGCAGCCAGGGCAGCGGCAACAGCAGTAACAGCCACGGCCAGGCGAACTCTGGCATCAGCGCCCCTCCGCAGTCATTTCCGGGGGGCCGTCCAGGTGGCGGTGCAGCCATTCGCGAGCAAGCGCTGCGAGTGGTTCGGGTCGCAGGTCGGGTGCGGGTGCGTAGCGGGCATCTCCCAGAATGCGCCCCGGGCCCTGACTGAACGCGGCGGTGGCGCCGGTGCGGTCGAGAAAGTCGAGCCAGGCATCGCCGCTCAGCCGGGCGACGCGATGACGCGGATACCGGGTGAGCGCAACCCGCTTCAGCAGGGCGGCCAGCGCGTCGGCCTCGCCGGCGGGATCGCCGGCAGCCGTGGCGCGTCGTTGCCAGGCGTCCAGTTCCGCGAACGCCTGCTGCACCGGGCGACGCCGGCGTTGGCGCTGCAGTGCCTGCAGTCCTGCCCAGGCCAGGAGGAGCAGGACGAGGAGGGCAAGCAGCCACCAGCCTGGAGCGGGCGGCCAGAATCCCGGTGCTGCGGGCTCGTGGATGTCGCGCAGGGTATTGAGCAGGTCCAGGGCCCCGGGCGGAAGCGAATCGATGCTCCAGGGCTGCCAGGGGTCGCGTTGCGGTAAGATCATCGCAGCCACCTCCCCAGTTGCCTTGCCAGATCGTCTTCGGTCCCGAATGCGCCGAGCCGTCCTTTCGCCCGTCGCACCAGGGCGTTGAGCTGCTCCGTGCGCGCCTGATGGCGGGCCTGCCACGCAGAGCGGGTGGCCCGCGGAGCGGTGTCGAGCAGACGTCGGCCGCGACCGTCGCTGACAGGATAGATCGCCGCAGGCGGCAGGTCGCGTTCGAAGGGATCGGTCACGTGCAGCACCTCGAGGTCACAGTGGCGCCCGAGCTGGAGCAGGTTGCGCGCCACCTGGCCATCGTCCGTCAGTGCGTCCGCATCCGCAAAGTCGCTCAGGACCAGCACCCGGCTGCCGGGTCGTGCGACGCGGCGGGCCTGGGCCAGGGCATCGCCGAGGCGAAAGCCCGTGTCTGCCTGGTCGCGCGGCGGCGCATCGGCATGGAAGCGCGTCGCGAGGGCGGCGCAGCTGTGCTCGAGATGGCGGAGGATGCGCAGCAGCGTGCGTCGGGAGTGTCGGGGCCGATAGGCCTGATGATTGTCGGCGTCGCGAATCAGGGCGCCGACGCGATCGCCATGATCGAAGGCCCGCCACATGAGCAGAGCGGCGAGCTCGCTTATGGCCACGGATTTCATCCGGCGTCGGGTCCCGAAGAAGCTGCTTGGGCCGAGATCCGCCACCACCAGGATGGGCCGTTCGCGTTCCTCCTGGAACAGCTTGGTGTGAGGCTGGCCGGTGCGCGCCGTGACCCGCCAGTCGATATGGCGGACGTCGTCGCCCGGTTCGTAGACGCGGACTTCCGCGAAGTCGATGCCGCGCCCGCGGAAGCGTGAATGGCGCGTGCCCGCGCGGGCGGCGCGCACGCGCTGGTGCAGCAGCCACTCCAGGTGCCGGGCGCTGCCGCGCAGGGCGATCAACGCCTCCAGATCCGGCGTCGCGCCGTGCAGACCGGGTGCGGCCGGCGGCGAAGGAGTTGCAGCGCGTACGGATACATTCATGGGATCAGGCCACAGGAACCCGGTCGATGAGCGCGGCGAGGACGGCGTCTGCGTCCACGCCCGCGGCTTCCGCCTCGAAGCTGAGAATGAGGCGGTGACGCAGCGCATCGTGAAACACTTCGCGGACGTCGTCCGGCGTGACGAAGTCACGCCCGTCGATCCAGGCACCCGCGCGGGCGCAGCGGTCCAGGGCCAGGCTCGCGCGGGGCGACGCGCCGAACTCGATCCACCTCGCCACGTCGTCGCCCCAGCGTTGTGGCTGACGTGTGGCCATGACCAGCTGCACCAGGTAGCTCTCCACTGCGTCCGCCATGTGCACGTCGAGGACTTCGCGGCGTGCGGCGAACAGGCTCGCCTGGCTGAGCTTCACCGGTGGCGCCGCAGGCAATTCACCCCGGTTCTCGCCGCGAACCAGCCGCAGGATGCGCTGCTCGGCTTCGGCGTCGGGATAATCCACGCGGACATGCAGCAGGAAGCGGTCGAGCTGAGCCTCCGGTAGCGGGTAGGTACCTTCCTGCTCGATGGGATTCTGGGTCGCCATGACGAGAAACAATTCCGGCAGCGGAAAGGTCTGGCGGCCGACGCTCACCTGGTGTTCCGCCATGGCTTCGAGCAGGGCCGACTGTACCTTCGCTGGCGCCCGGTTGATCTCGTCGGCGAGCAGCAGGTTGTGAAAGATGGGCCCCTGCTGAAACGCGAACGCGCGGGTTTCCGGATGGAACACTTCTGTCCCTGTGACGTCAGATGGCAGCAGGTCGGGCGTGAACTGGATGCGGTGGAAGTCGCCCTCGACGCCTGCGGCGAGATCTTTCACGGCTCGCGTTTTGGCGAGCCCCGGTGCGCCCTCCACCAGCAGGTGCCCGTCGCACAACAACGCCATCAGCAGGCGTCTGACCAGACGCTCCTGAGCGATGATGCGACCATTGAGCCAGTCCTGCAGGCTGTGGACGGCAGCGTGATGCCCCATGCATGGTACTCCTTGCGAGCCGGGTCGATGACGAAGCGCGGTAGTGTAGAGCCTCTCAGGCACTCTCGCATGAGGCGCTCCCGCATGACACGACGGCCCGAGAGCTCCGACCGCAGGCGGCATTCCTGGTTCCCCGTGGGTAACATGTCGGCAGGCCGCGGATACGCCGGACGCGGTTACAGGGACGCAGCATGGCACGCTACGCATTCTACGAGATTCGTTCGGCCCGCAACGATGACGCCGAGTCGGACGACACCGGAACCCGGCTTCACCGGCGCAGTTTCGCCTGTGCTGAGCGGGATGATCTCACCCTGTTCGCGTGGCTGGGCCCGGGTGAAGAACTGGAGATGTTCCAGCTGCTGTTCCGGGAGCGTTTCGTGACCTGGTCGAAGCGCCGGGGCCTCGAGGTGGGCGTGACCAGCCGCTATGGCTCCAGTCCCTACGGGGAAGTGCGGCAGCAAGGTGTTCGCTCGTTACATGGTGCGGCCCGCGGCGAATCCGATGGCATCATCAAGGCAGCCAGAGATCTGATCGCGTCTGCGGAACTGCCGCCCGACGTCGATGGCCCGATCCGCTCGGTACTCGGTTGATTCCAGGATAGTGAATCGTTACCGGATTGTCCGCCCGGGACACTAGAATGGGCGCCATCCGTGCCGGCCCTGTGAGGATCCATGTCCGAATCCAACGTCCGCGTCGCCGTGCTGCAGGGGGGACCGTCTGCCGAGGCGGCCGTGAGCCGAGTGTCCGCCGGCGGTGTCGCCGCTGCACTCAGGGACCGGGTGACTGCAGTGCAATGCATCGAACTCGACTCGGGTGTCGTTGATGCCCTGCGCAGCTTTCGACCGGATGTGGTTTTTCCCGCGCTGCACGGACCGCCCGGGGAGGACGGTACCGTCCAGGGCATGCTGGAAATGCTTGGCTACCCCTACGTGGGGAGCGGCGTCCGCGCCAGCGCATGCGCCATGGACAAACTGGTCTCCAAGCAGATCTTCCGCGCCGCAGGGCTGCCGTTGGCGCGCGACGTGGTCGTGCGCGCTGGAGACGATTTCGCCGCCGCGCTGAGGCGCATCCATGACGATCTCGGTGTGCGGGTCGTGGTCAAGCCGGCGCGGCAGGGTTCAGCGCTGGGGGTCACTCTGGTGGATGACCTGCAGCAGTTGGCAGGTGCCCTGGAAAGGGCGCTGGAGCTCGATGACGTCGTCCTGGTGGAAGAACGTATCGACGGCCGCGAGATCACTGTGGGCGTGCTGGACATCGTTGCTGCCGGGGGCAGCGTGTCTTCGCGGCCGCATCCGGTGATCGAGATCCTGACGCCGGCGGGGACCTGGTACGACTATCAGCACCGCTACACGCCGGGGCACAGCGAGCATGTCGTGCCAGCGGAGGTGGCGCCGGCCGTGGCCGCCGAGTTGCAGCAGGTGGCCATGACAGCCCACGCCTGGCTCGGATGTCGTGATCTGTCGCGGGCGGATTTCGTCGTCGCCGAGGATCGCTTCGTGCTGCTCGAGGTCAACAATCTGCCGGGTATGACGCCGACCAGTCTGTATCCGGACGGTGCGCTGTATCTGGGGTATGACTTTCCGGCGCTGATGGAGCTGCTGGTCCGCAACGCCTTGCGACGCGGTCCTGACTTGCGCCTTGCAGCGGCCGAGGCGCCGCCGGTCGCGCGGCGGCAGCAGGACTGAGTGGTCGCAGCGGGCCTGTGAGGCGCGCCGACATTCGCTTCACACTGGCTTGATGCTCGGTGCTCGCCAGTGGCAATGGGAGCGCGCAGTCAGCGATCGCGACGCCGCCCTGCGGGCGACGTCAGCTCCCACTGGCGTAACGCACGATTCTTGCTACGAGTCGGTGGGAGCTGACGTCCGCGCAGCGGGCGTCGCGAGCGGCGTCAGGTGCGGGTGAGCTGCCAGCAGCGATGGGCGGGGCGGCCGCGGGCACAGTCCTCGTCCAGGGTGGCGCGGGTGATGTCCTCCATCCTGACCCCTTCCGGCGGTGTCCAGGTGAGCCGGAACTTGCGCGCGTGGTTCAGGAACAGGAGGCGGCCGGCGGGTGCGAGCAAGGCCAACGCCGCGTCGAGCAGGCGCGCATGGTCACGCTGCAGGTCCAGGTCGTTGCGGGTGCGGGCCGAGTTGGAAAACGTGGGCGGGTCGAGAAGGATGAGGTCGAACGGTTTCTCCTCGCGGCCCGGCCCCTCGAGCCACTCGAGGACGTCGGCGCGCACGCGCCGATGATGACGATCGTCGAGCCGGTTGCGGGTGAAGTTGTCGCCGGCCCAGTCCAGATAGGTCCGGGAAAGATCCACGCTGATGCTCGCGGCGGCGCCGGCCAATGCCGCCTGCACGGTGGCGGTTCCAGTGTAGGCGTAGAGATTCAGGAAGCGCGTGCCCGGATGCTCCCGTGACAACGCCGCGATGCGGCGACGGACGCCCCGTGAGTCGAGATACAGGCCGGTGTCCAGGTAGTCGCTGAGGTTGACCGCAAAGCGGGCGCCGTCTTCCTCGACCAGCGTGCGGGTCGGCGCCGCACCGGCACTCTGCTGACGACTGTACTGGGTGGTGGGCGTCTGACGGCGCCGAACCCGGAAGTGGACCGCGGCCGGATCGATGCCCGCCGCCTCCGGCAACAGCATCAGGGCCGCTTCACGCCGACGCTCGGCCAGTACCGGATCGATGGTGGCGGGGGGTGCCATCTCCTGCACGCACAGCGCGTCGCCGTAGCGGTCGACGACCAGGGCATACTCCGGCAGGTCCCGGTCATAGAGCCGATAGGCGTCGGTGTGCACGCGACGGGCGAAGCGGGCCAGGTGCTGGGCGTTCTTGCGCACCCGATTGGCGAACATGCGCGCGTGCTCCAGCGCCTGCGGCGGAACCTGATCGTCGCTGTCCGAGCGGCCGGCCTCCACGGCGCCGGTGAGCATCCAGGCGTCGAGGGGGCCGTTCTTGCAGGGGTGGCGCTCGAGCCGTGGCAGGTCCAGTTCCCGCAGCAGTTCCGCTCCATCGCTGGTGACCGCATCCGCCGCTGCCGCGACCAGCAGTGCCACCGGTGCACCTGCAGCGCGGCGGCGCAGGGCGCGGCCGAGGTCGGTCAGGGCGCCGTCGCTGGCCAGCCGCTGGCCGTAGGGCGGATTGCCCGTGACCAGACCGATGGGTCCGGGCAGCGCACCGAGATCCTCGAGGCGGCCCGGTGCAAGGTCGAGTTCCAGCTTGAAGCGCTGTCCGGCCCCGGCGGCCTCCAGATGGGCCCGAGTGCGATCGATCTGGGCCGGATCCTGGTCACGGCCGAACAGGCGGACGGTGGTCCCCTCAGCAGGTGAGCGCT
>SKUB01000068.1 GCA_007122315.1 Pseudomonadales bacterium
CCGAGGTTCACCAGCCGGCCCTCGGACAGCAGGATGATGAAGTCGGAGGGATCCTCGCTGCGGAAAATGCGATGCACCTGCGGTTTCACCTCCTCCCAACGCCAGTTCTTGCGCATGAAGGCGGTGTCGATCTCGTTATCGAAGTGGCCGATGTTGCAGATCACCGCGCCCGGTTTCACGGCCGCGAGCATGTTGGCGTCGCAGACGTTGCTGTTGCCGGTGCAGGTGACGATGAGGTCGGTCGTCGAAAGCAGCAGCGCGTCGATGTCCTCGGCGCGACCGGTGTTGCGACCGGCTTTGTAGGGCGACACCACTTCGAATCCGTCCATGCAGGCCTGCATCCCGCAGATGGGATCGATCTCGGTGACCTTCACGATCATGTTCTCGGCACGCAGGGACTGGGCAGAGCCCTTGCCGACGTCGCCGTAGCCGATGACCAGCGCCTTCTTGCCCATCAGCAGCATGTCGGTGCCGCGCTTGATGGCATCGTTGAGGCTGTGGCGGCAACCGTAGCGGTTGTCGTTCTTGGACTTCGTCACCGCATCATTGACGTTGATGGCCGGAATCTTGAGGGTGCCCTCGGCGATCATCTCGTACAGGCGGTGCACACCGGTGGTGGTCTCCTCGCTGACGCCGTGAATGGCATCGAGCATGGCCGGATACTTGTCGTGGATGTGCACGGTGAGGTCGCCGCCGTCATCGAGCAGCAGATTGGCGTTCCAGGGCTTGCCGTCCTTGAGGATGGTCTGCTCGATGCACCACATGTACTCCTCCTCGGTCTCGCCTTTCCAGGCGAAGACGGGAATGCCGGCGGCAGCCATCGCTGCGGCGGCATGGTCCTGGGTCGAGAAGATGTTGCAGGACGACCAGCGCACCTCCGCGCCGAGCTCCACCAGCGTCTCGATGAGCACCGCGGTCTGCACGGTCATGTGGATGCAGCCGATGATGCGCGCACCTGCCAGGGGCTGCTCCGGCGCGTAACGGCGCCGCAAGGTCATCAGGGCCGGCATTTCGGCCTCGGCCATTTCGATCTCGCGCCGGCCGAAGTCGGCGAGGCTGATGTCGGCGACCTTGTAGTCGGGGGTGCTCATGGTGAATCGCTCCTTGGGTGCCGTCAGGCGGTTGCAGTTGAATGGGGCGTGAAGCGGCGCAACTGCACACGGAAACCGTTGCGTTGCGCCAGGAATTGGCGGCCATCGTCTGCGAGTCCGCAGGCCTCGGCCCAGGTGCCCAGCTGCTCCGGGTCGAAGCCGCGCCAGACATCGCCGCAGGCGTCCGCGACCCAGTCCTGGGTGTGGGGGCAGAGTTCCGCGATGAGCAGGACGCCTTCGTCCGCGAGCAGACCGGCGCAGCGGGCCATCAGGGCCGCCGGGTCCGGTGCGTGGTGGAGCACCATGGCGCAGACGATGGCGTCGAACGGCTGTGCCAGGCTGGCTTCTCTGATGGCCGAGCCCGGCGCAGGCAACTCGCCTCCGAGCAGCGTCACGCCGGTGAGACCTGCCGCGTCGCAGGTCGCGCGCGCCCGCTCGAGCATGCTCGACGAACTGTCCAGCGCGACCACGGCGGTGAAGCGTGCCGCGAGAACGGGGATGAACTCGCCGGGACCCGGGCCCACCTCGAGGGCGCGCTGGCCCCGCTCGGGCAGCATGGTAGCCAGCACCGGCAGGTAGTGGTCCGGCGCTGCGATGAGGTCGCGCTGGCGGTCGAAGGCGACCGCGTGACGGGCGAAGAATGCCCGGCTGCGTTCCGCCCGCGCTTCGAACACCTCGCTGCGGCGTTCAGCCAGCGCAGGCGTCAGCGGGTCCGCGTCCAGGGCGTTCAGCAACTCGATCTGCAGCGATGCCTCCGGACGCCCGCTTGCGGGCAGGGCGCGTCGGTAAAAGATATGGGTGCCGTCGCGATGGGCCTGCAGCAGGCCGGCTTCGCTCAGGAGCTTCAGGTGATGGCTGAGATTGGGTTGGCCAAGGTCCAGGATCCGGCAGAGCTCCTGCACTGCGAAGGCATCCTCGGCCAGCAGGCGCAGAATGGCCAACCGCACCGGATCGGCGCAGGCGCGCAGGATCTGCAGCAGCTCGGGGTCGGCGCTGAGTTCCGGGTGAGGGAGCGTGATGTTGCGGGCCATGGCTGGGCGGTTCCGAAGCTTATCCCGGGTATTGTCCCAGCCGGGGTCGCCATCGGCAAGCATTCATCAATAAATTTCGATGATTAACCGCCCGCAGCCGTGAATCGCCGCGCGAGGCGGGTTAAGCTTGCGCTCCGCGCTGGCCATGACGTGAGCGCGTCATTCATTGAGCGAAACCGAGGAACTTCCATGGGAGAGACCGTGAGCCACGCCTGGGTCCTGAAGCGCCGTCCCCAGGGACGGATCAGCCGGGACGACTACGACTGGGTCGAGAGCCGCCTGCCGGAGCCCGGCGCCGACCAGGTACTGGTCCGCACGATTTACCTGTCGCTGGATCCCACCAACCGCATCTGGGCCAGTGACATGGATCAGTACATGCCGCCGGTGGAACTCGGTGAGGTCATGCGGGGTGGCACCCTGGGTGTGGTGGAGGCCAGCGGTCATGCGGGCTTCGCGCCCGGGGATGTGGTCCAGGGCATATGGGGCTGGCAGTCCCACTACCTCGCTGACGGCGGGGCCGGGCTCACGAAAATGCCGGTCACGCCTGGCGTGCCACTTGATGCCTACATGAGCGTCCTCGGCGCCACCGGCATGACCGCCTACTTCGGTCTGCTGGATATCGGCAAGCCGCAGGCGGGTGAGACTGTGGTCGTGTCCGCTGCAGCAGGCGCGGTGGGATCCATCGTCGGCCAGATTGCCAAGATCAAGGGTTGCCGGGCCGTCGGCATCGCCGGCTCCGAGGACAAGTGTCGGCATCTCACCGAGGATCTCGGTTTCGATGCCGCCATCAATTACAAGACAGCCGATCTCGACGCGGCACTGGACGCTGCCTGCCCCGACGGCATCGACGTCTATTTCGAGAACACCGGCGGCGCCATTTCAGATGCCGTCTTCCCGCGCCTGAACCTGCATGCGCGCGTGCCCCTGTGCGGGCTGATCAGCCATTACAACGACTTCGATGGCGCCACCGGCGTACGCGGCCCCAACAACTATCAGCAGGTGCTCATGAAGCGCGTGCTGATCCAGGGCTTCATCATCATCGACTACTTCCCGAAGTTCCCTCAGGGCATCGCCGAGATGGCCGGGTGGCTGGCAGAGGGCAAGATCAAGTACCGCACCGACGTGGTCGATGGTCTCGAGAATGCTGTGGAGGCTGTGAACCGACTGTTCGACGGTGCCAACACCGGCAAGCTGTTGGTGCGCTGCTCGCCGGAACCTTGAGCCGACGTCGGCCATGACCACGACCATGCAACCGACACTCGGGCCGAGCAAGCTGCCGCAGGTCGGGACCACCATCTTCACGGTGATGTCCCAGCTTGCGGCGGAGCACGGTGCGCTGAACCTCTCGCAGGGCTTTCCCGATTTCGACGGTCCGGAAAAGCTTCGCGAGCGGGTCGCGCACTATCTCAATCACGGCTTCAACCAGTACGCGCCCATGACCGGAGTGCCGGCGCTGCGGGCAGCGATCGCCAGCAAAGTGGCGGCGCTGTATGGGCGTAAAGCCGACGCCGATGCCGAGGTCACCGTCACCTCCGGCGGTACGGAAGCGCTGTTCTGTGCGATCCAGGCGGTGGTGCGCTCGGGCGATGAGGTCATCGTCTTCGATCCTGCCTACGACTCCTACGAGCCGGCGGTGGAACTCGCTGGCGGGCGCTGCATCCGCCTGCGTCTGCCGGCACCGGATTACCGTCCGGACTGGAACGCCGTGGCCGATGCGCTGAGTCCGAAGACGCGCCTGATCATTCTCAACAGCCCCCACAATCCCACCGGCAGCGTACTCACTGCCGAGGATCTCGACGCGCTCGAGCTGCTGCTCGCGGGTCGCGACATCCTGCTGCTCGCAGACGAGGTCTACGAGCACATCATTTTCGACGGCGCGGCGCATCAGAGCCTTTTGCGTCGGCCGGCCCTGGCCGAGCGCGCCTTCGTGGTGTCGTCTTTCGGCAAGACCTACCACGTCACCGGTTGGAAGATCGGCTACTGCGTGGCGCCGGCCGCGC
>SKUB01000292.1 GCA_007122315.1 Pseudomonadales bacterium
GCTGGCACTCGCTCTGCCGCTGCTGCTCGCCGCGGCCTGCCTGCTGTGGACACCGGGGCGATGGCGCGCACTGCTGCCCGCAGCCAGTCTGCCCGCCCTGGCCCTGGCACTGTTGCCCGCAGAACGCAGCGTCCTGGACTGGGCTCTGCTCGGCATGACCCTTGGGCCGGACGTCAGCGGTCGCCCCTTCCTGTTGCTGTTGGGGGTAGCCTGGTCTGCATGTGCCTGGTTCGCGCTCGGCTACATTCAGCGTCACGTACGCAGCTTCTGGGTGTTCTGGCTGCTGACCCTGACCGGAATCAACGTGGTGTTTCTGGCCCAGGACACTGCGGCGTTCTACTGCGGCTACGCAGTGATGAGTCTCGCAGGCTACGGCCTGGTCCTGCACGAACGCAGTGACGAAGCCCGTCGCGCCGGACGGATCTACCTGATGCTGGCGCTGTTCGGCGAAGTGCTCATCGTCACCGGGCTGTTCCTGCTGGCCGCGCGCTTCGGCAACGCGGAACTGGCCACCCTGGGCGAACGGCTCGCGGGCACTCCCGAGGCAGATCCGGCCGCTGCGTTCCTGTTCATCGGTTTCGCAGTGAAGATGGGCACCCTTCCGCTCCACGTCTGGCTGCCCATGGCGCATCCGGTGGCGCCCGTACCCGCCAGCGCGATCTTGAGCGGCGTCATCGTCAAGGCCGGGCTGTTCGGTTGGCTGCGCTTCCTGCCGCCGGAAGCCGTAGGTGCGGCGCCGCCCGTACTCGCTCTCATCGCGCTCGGACTGGCCGGCGCCTTTTACGCAGCGCTTTACGGGCTGACCCAGCAGCGGCCCAAGGCCATCCTCGCCTGGTCCACGGTGAGCCAGATGGGACTGCTGCTGACCCTGTTCGCCGCCTCCCTGCTCGGCGCGGTGGAGCGGGAACTGCTGCTGCCCGTCCTCGGTCTCTGGGTTCTGCATCACGGTCTGAACAAGGCGGCCCTGTTCCTGGCCACCGGCTGCGCGCCCACCACCTCGTCCTGGCGGTTGCTGCTGTTCGCGTTACCGGCGCTGTCCCTTGCCGGCCTGCCATTCACCAGCGGCGCGCTCGCCAAAGAAGCCGCGAAGTCGGGACTCGATGCCGCGCACATGCCCGATTGGGTCGTCACCGCGTTCACCCTGACATCCGTCACCACGGCCTTGCTGCTGTGGCACCTGCTTGCGCGCCTGCGTCAGACCGACAAACCGGCGGCTGCACATCCGGCCTGGATCCTGCTCACGGTAGCAGGACTGCTGCTGCCATGGTTCTGGGCCGCAACCATCGACCAGGCAGCCTGGCCCGACATGGCCAAAATCTGGGACGGGCTCTGGCCCCTGCTGCTGGCCGCCACCGCCATTCTCCTCTGGCAGCGCGCGACGATTCCTGCGCTGCGACTGCCCGAGGACGAAATGCTGGCGCTGGGCCGGCGGCTGCGCCCGGTCATCGAAGCGATGCCCAAGATGCCGAAGCCGGCCCCGCCTGCAGCGGAACACGTCCCATCCGCGCTCATCAGCGTGCTGCGGCGGATTGAGGGGCGGCTCACCCAGCTACCCATCGTCGGGCCGTTCGCGCTGGCGCTGCTGCTGACCGCCTGGATCATCGGAGCGTTCTGAGAGACAGCGCTTCGAGTCAGCCCAGGGCTCCGCCAGCAACAGGTGCACGTCCATGGAACCTTTTTCCGGAAACGCTCGTTTAGATGAATGAGCAACATGGAACGTCGCCATCGTCTGCAAGGACCTGCACATGGGGATCGCCGGGCGAGCGAACGATCAACGAGGTCCGATCCGGACCCAAGGAGAACACGCATGAAGATTCAGACTGCACTGAGCGCGCTGCTGGCACTGGGCGTCCTGGGAGCCGCTCCCTCATTCGCCGATACCGACGTCATCGATGAGGAAACCACGCCCGAAGAGGTCATGGAGCAGATCGCCTTGCCGGAAGACGCATCCGAAACCGCGCTCGAAGCTTCGGCGCAGGGCCTCGAAACGGCTAACCAAGCCCGTCGTGATGGTCGCGCCTTCGGTCAATCCCAGGCAGAACGCGCCCGGGAAGATGGGCGTGCCATGGGCGCTCAGCGTGCTGAAGCAGCTCGAGAGCGAGCTGAGGCCGCCCGCGACCAGGCACAGCCGAGGGGTCGTCCTGACAATGTCCCGCGACCCAACTGACGACATCTGAACCACGCTCATGCGGGGGCATCCGGGCTCGACCCGGATGCCTGCATCTCGTTCGGTCATACCGGCTGGCGAGTCAGTACCATCCACTCTCCAGCTACGGCATCTTCATCAGGATCCACCATGGACGCAGACTTCGAGCTGAAAACAGCGTTCGAACGCTCGACGCGTCCGCACCTGACCACGCTCTACCACAGCGCCTACCGTCTCACCGGCTCCTCTGCAGACGCCGAAGACCTGCTGCAGGAATTGCTCTTCAAGCTTTTCCGCCAATTCGACCAATGGCGCGATCTCGACAATCCCAAGCCCTGGATGCAGCGCGTTCTCTACAACCTGCACGTTGATTTGTACCGCAAACGGCGCCGGACCCATGGCGTGAACGAGCGCACCCTCGATTCCGACGCCCAAGCCATCGATGAGATGGCGAATCCTGAGCCATCTCCAGCGGTCAAGGCTGAGGGGGACCAGCAGCAGCTCCGCATTCTCGAGGCACTGCAAGCGTTGGGGCCGGAGCAACGGGCTCTGGTGACCCTGCATCTCATCGAGGGCCACACTCTGGAAGAAGTATCCGCCATCCTCGATGTGCCTCTCGGAACGCTCAAGTCCCGCCTCCACCGATGCAAGGCGCAGCTCAAACGCACGCTGCAGCTGGAACCTTTTCCGGAAAACGTTCGTTTAGCCTAGTAGACACACAGGACGTCGATCATGAACTGCATCGAAGCGCGACAGGCGATTGGTCATCTGGACAGCGGAGTCCGGCCCGAGGGCCCGCTCGCGAAACACCTTGGCCAGTGCGAGCTCTGCCGGCAGCACTACGGTGACGCAATGCTGCTCGAGACCCTTGGGTCCCTCAAGGTGCCGGAGCCGTCGCCGCAGTTTCTGGAACGCGCGCTGCAACGTGCCTCCGAGGAGGCGGTGCCATCACCTGTGCGAAGCACGAAGTGGCGAATCCCGGCATCACTGGCCGCATCGTTTCTGATCGCTGCAGCGGCCATGCTGATCTGGGACCAGATGCCTGAAGAACAGGCCGTGGAGATCGTCGAGCAGAGAGCGCCTGCCGAGCAGGTGGTGGCCCTCGAGGCTCACCGCCAGGAGGTCAGAATCGTGATTCACAGCAGCGATGAACACGCCGCTGCCGAAGTCTCCATCGAGCTGGCCGGAAACCTGGAACTGGAAGGCTACGCCGGACAGCAGCGACTCGCATGGACAACTTCGCTCAAGCAGGGCGCCAACCTGCTGGTGCTGCCTGTGGTACTGCACAACGAACGCGGCGAGATACGGGTCCGCTCCCAGTTCGGCCAAGGGTCGCATGAAGTGAACGTACAAGTGGCGCGCAAGAGCCAGGCCGGACGCACGGCCCCGCTAGTCGAACCCTTCGCGCCCATCAACGCCTGACTTCCAACCTACGACGACACAAGCCCAGCAGGGCTTCAGGAGTGAAGACATGAGGAACAACAAGCTGATCGCGTCACTGCTGGCGCTGGGCCTCCTCGGCAGTGCCCATGCGTACGCTCAGGGCGATGACACCATGATCGTCATCGATGAGGACACAACGCCGGAAGATATCGTCAATGTGCTGCAACTTCCGGAGATGGCGTCCGAGACCGCGGTTGATGCGTCGGCACGTGGCCTTGGCACCGCCACGGACGCACGCGAGGACGGACGGGCATTCGGTGAGCGGCAAGCGGAAGAAGGCCGCGCCTTCGGCCGCGAGCAGGCCGAGGCTGCCCGGGAGCGGGCGCAGGACGCACGCGAAAGCGCGGGAGAGAGCGCCCGCGACCAGGCACAGGAACGCGCACGCGACATGGCGCGCCCTGGCGGCCCCCCGGATGACCGCCCCGGTCCGCCGACCACCCCGCCCACGCCCTGAACAAGCACAACGCCACAAAGAAACTAAGCTCATGAGTGGGGCCTTCGGGCCCCACTCTTACGCAGATATGAGCGCTGACGCTCGTTGAATCATGGGGATCACAAGATGAAGGCGATGCTGAATCTGCTGCCAGCTCTGGCGTTGCTGATCGCTCTCGCCGCGTCAGGCTCAGAGCGGGACGAGTTCCGCCAGGGCATCGAAGCATTCCGTGGCGGGCACTACAGCGAAGCGCTGCACCACTTCCAGCAGGCAGAGGCGATGGGCCTTCGCAGCGTCTCCCTCGACTACAACCTCGGTGCAACCCATTATCGGCTCGGTTCCTACAGCGAATCCGCCCGCCATTTTCAGCGTATTCGCGGAGACCGGGACTGGGGCGCGCTGGCCGAATACAACCTCGGTCTGATCGCCGAACAGCAGCGCGCGCCTGATCGCGCCCGGGAGCACTACCGGGAAGCTGTCCGCAAGGCACGCGCCGATCGCATTCAGCAACTGGCCGCCGCGCGCCTTCAGGCCCTGGAGCCTGCGCCTGCCGCCGCCGTCATTGTCGACCCCGGCTGGGTGGTCTACCTGTCCGCAGCTGCGGTCTTCGATGACAATCCGGCCCTCGCGAGGGGCGACGACTTCGCGCCGGGGAAGGACAGTGACTATCTGCTGGAAACGTTGGGCACTGTGAGCGGTTACCTTCGCGGAGACGCCAACGACGGCGTGCGCCTGAATGCCGGTTTCTACAGCCGCAACCACAACGACTTCACTGAGTTCGACATCACGGGCATTTCCGCCGCCATCTTTCTCGATGACCAGGGTTCCACCTGGCGCTTCGAGCGCGGCCTCCGCGTCGCCAACTACTGGCTCGACGGAGATCGCTATACGACGGAGGCTGCCCTGGCCCTGCGCGGCACCCGTGCCCTGGGCACGATGAATCTGAGTATCCGCAATGATCTCAGCTACATCGACGCGTCCAGCGACTTCGAGTTCGTCAAAGGCATCCGTAACCAGCTCATCCTGGAGCTGTTCGGCAGCGCGGCGTTCGGTCGCTGGCGCGTGGGTTACGGCAATGAGTTCAACGATCGCGACGATCTGGACTCAGAGGTCGAGTTTCTCAGTTATTCGCCTTGGCGACACGAAGTCTACGGCCAGCTCAGCCAACGCCTGACCGACCGCATGGGAGTGCAGACTCGGCTGGCATTCCGCCACAGCCACTATCGGGATGACAATCGCGAAGTTGGCCTCGACAACGTCCTGACCGAGAAGCAACGTAAGGAAGATCGTTTCATGGCCTCTATCCTCCTGCGCTACGCTCTCACTCGGACGTTCAGCACGTTCGCGGAGTACCGCTACACGAACAACGATTCGAACTTCGACAGGTTCAGTTACCGCGGCAATCAGATTCAGGTGGGGATCGACGCCACGTTCTGAGTGTCCGCTGATTTCTCGATGGCGCTGCAACTGAACTCAGGCGCAGCCCGGACCCGTCGATCTCACCCCGGCGCATCACCATTTGTTGCGCAGCTCGCGCAGCCTGACGAATACGTCACGCGGGCTGGGGTCGGCTGGCAGATCGGGAAAGTCTTCCCGCAGTTTCGCAATCACCGACGGGCTGCGGAGACGGAAGAAGGCGTTGATGTCCTTCTCCTGCGCCAACGTCGTCACCATGGCGTGTTCCGGGTCGTGACTGCGCTCGAGATCTGCGAGCAGCGTGGACGCGACGGCATTGTCCGGCTCCCGGTCCAGCGTGAAACCGAGGTTGTTGGTGATGTAGTCATGGCCCGGATAGACGCGGGTCGCGTCGGGCAGCGCCATGAGCTGATTGGCGAAAGTCGCGTACAGTTCCTCGGGATGACCGCCGTTGTGGCAGTTGCCCGCTCCCGCATTGAACAGCGTGTCGCCGCAGATCAGTGCCGGTGGGTCCGACTCCGAGAGCAGGCAGATGTGGCTCATGGTGTGGCCCGGAGTGTCCAGTGCCCGCAGCGTCACGCTGCGGCCCACCTGCACCTGATCCCCCGCCGCGAGCCCCCGGTCGATGCCCTCGATGCGGTCCTTCGCGTTGGCGTGCGCCAGCAGCTTGGCACCGGTAGCGGCGATCATCGGCCGATTCCCGCCGGTGTGATCGCCATGCTCGTGGGTGTTGAGAATGCTGGTGATCTCCCAGCCCTTGTCCTTGGCCCGCGCCAGACACTTCTCATGATCGAGGGGGTCCACCGCCATGGCCTCTCCGGACTCAGGGCAGACGATCAGGTAGTTGAAGTTGCGGTAGCGGTTACCGGTCCAGATCTGCTCGATGATCATGTGGGCCTCCTGCGGTGTTTAGCGATCAGGCTACCAGCCCCAAGCGCGGACTGCCCGGTTCCAAAGCTGTTCCGAAGCGTCTATGCACCACCACAGTGCAGGTGCGCTGCCCTGCTGCGTCCCCCGCCCCGCTTGAATCCTGACCTGATGGGCATGGCGTGAAACCTGCAGCCCGCGTCTGCAGCGTCCTACCCACGGCTTGTGCCCATGCGGAGGGCGCGGGATCATGGGCTGGATTCACGAACGAGGGATGGGATGATCAGAATCAGAGCACTTGCGGCAGGACTGCTGGTACTGGCCGGACTGGCGGGCTGTTCGCCGCCGTCCGACGCGGAAGCAGCGATACAGGACCAGGATGCTTTCGCGCAGGCCCGCGCCATGCACGACCGCTTCATCACACTCGATACGCATCTCGATACGCCCGTGCATTTCTCCCGGCCCGGCTGGGACATCATGGAGCGCCACGAGTTCTATAGCGACCGCTCTCAGGTGGACTACCCGCGCATGCGTGAGGGTGGCCTTGACGGCGGTTTCTGGGTCATCTTCACCCAGCAGGGACCCCGCACACCGGAAGGCCACGCCATGGCGCTGGACCATGCCCTGCTGGTGGCCATGCGCATCCGCGAGATGGTGGCCAGGAACCATGAGCATTTCGAGCTGGCGCTGACAGCAAGCGACGCCCAGCGCATCGTCGATGCCGGCAGGAAAGTGGTGTACATCAGCATCGAGAATGGTTATCCGCTGAACACCGACCCGCGTCTGCTGGAGACCTTTTACCGCCTCGGCGTACGCATGTTCGGCCCCGTCCATTTTGCCAACAACGAACTTGGCGATTCCGCCACGGATCGCGGCGGCCCGGAATGGAACGGTCTGAGCGAGGCCGGCAAGGCCTTCGTCGCCGAGGCCAACCGGCTCGGCATGGTGCTCGATGCGTCCCATGCATCGGACGACGTGTTCGACGATCTGCTGGAGCTGTCCGCGACGCCCATCGTGCTTTCCCACTCCGGCGTGCGCGCCATCTACGACCACCCCCGCAACCGCGACGACGAACGCCTCCTGCGTCTCGCCGAATCCGGCGGCGTGATTCAGATGAATGCGTTCGGTGCCTACCTGCGACCGGTGCATCAGCCACCAGGACGAACGACGGCACTGCAGGAGCTGCGCGAGGAATTCGGCAGCATGCTCGGCATGGGTCCCGAGCAGGTGGCGGCCATGGCAGAGCGACGCCGGGAGATCGACGAAGAGTTTCCCGTGGATCATCCCGATCTCGACGACTTCATGGCGCACCTGCTCTACGCACTGGAGCTGATCGGCGTGGATCACGTCGGCATAGGCGCCGACTGGGATGGCGGCGGTGGCGTCGAGGGGATGTGGGACGTGGCTGCCATGCCGCGCATCACCAAGCGCCTGCTCGAAGCCGGCTACGACGAGGACGACCTCGCCAAGATCTGGAGTGGCAACGTGCTGCGCCTGCTGCGGGCGGCCGAGGACCACGCCAAGGAAGTGGCCGCCGCCGACTGAAGCCTGTGTACCAGGCTGCACAGCAATAGCTTTCTCGAACCTGAAACAAGGATATCTCTGCAATGCGATGGCTGGTTTTACTGGCTCTGCTCGTTCCTCTGCTCACGGCTCATGCCCAGACCGCACCGGGCCTGCCAGAAGACTTTCTCGCCAGTCGCGATGCCGACATTCCGACCCCAGGCGACGTCATGGGCTTCGAGCCGGGAACCCGGCATCCGCGCAACGACCAGATCGTCGCCTACTTCGAAGCGCTGGCAGCCGCTTCCGACCGGGTGAAAATCGAGGTCACCGGCCATACCCACGACGGCCGGCCGCTGCTGCTGGCGTACTTCGGCACTCCCGAGCGGCTCGCCAACCTCGAACGCCTAAGGGACGGCCGCAAAGCCGCGAGTCGCGCCGGAGAAGGCCCACCGGTGATCTGGCTGGGCTATTCGGTCCACGGCAACGAAGCGTCCGGGGCCAGCGCGGCAGCCGTGACGGCGTGGTACCTGGCAGCCGGCGAAACGGAAGAGGCGCGCGCCTGGCGTGACGACGTCGTCGTGGTGATGGAACCGGTGCTGAATCCGGACGGACTCGATCGCTTCGCCCACTGGGTGAACATGCATCGCGGCCAGCACCCCTCTGCAGATCCGGTGGACCGGGAACACCGCGAGGCCTGGCCCAGCGGACGGACGAACTACTACTGGTTCGACCTCAATCGCGACTGGCTGCCGCTGGTACACCCGGAATCCCGCGCCCGCATCCCGAACTACCATCGCTGGCGCCCGCACGTCGTCACCGATCATCACGAGATGGGGCATCTCACCAGCTATTTCTTCCAGCCCGGGGTACCGGAGCGGGGCAATCCGCTGCAGCCTGAGCGCAACGTCGAACTGACGGAGAAGCTGGCAGAGTTTCACGCCGCCGAACTCGATGCAGCGGGCGAGCCCTACTTCACCAAGGAGCGCTTCGACGACTACTACGTGGGCAAGGGGTCCACCTACCCTGACCTCACCGGCGGGGTCGGCATTCTGTTCGAGCAGGGCTCGGCACGCGGCCACCTCATGCGCACGCCTTTCGGGATGCGCACCTTCACCGATGCGGTGGCGAATCAGGTGCGCACCTCACTGTCCACCGTCCGTGGCGGCCATGCCCTGGGTGACGAGCTGATCGCCTATCAGGCCGACTTCTTTCGCGGCCAGCGCCAGGCCTCACAACGGGAGCGCAACAGCGGCTGGCTCCTCGGCGATGGCGGTGACCCGGCCCGGGCCCATCGCCTGCTCGAGATCCTGCTGCTGCACGACATCGAGATTCGACCGGTAACCGGCACGGTGACCATCGATGGTCGGGAACACGCTCCCGGCAGCGCATGGGCGTTACCGGCGGACCAGGACCACGTCCTGCTGCTGCGCTCGATCTTCTCCGAGCCGACCGACCTCGAGATGGACACCTTCTACGATGTCTCCGCCTGGCCGCTGCAGCGCTCCTTCGGATTGCCTCTCGCCAGGGTCAATCGTTTGCCTGCCTTCGGCGACGCCATGGCGTCGGCACCCAACGCCGCAACAGCCGACCTGCCCGCTTCGGCAGTGGCCTGGGTCGTGCCCTGGAACCAGTACGGTGCAGCACCCGTCCTCGCAGCCCTGCTGGCCGAAGGCGTGCGCGTGCAGGCCGCCACGAAACCACTCACGGTCATCACCGCTGACGGCGGTCGCGCCCTCACCCGCGGCAGCCTGGTCATTCACTCCGCCATTCAGGATCAGGACGCGGCTGACCTGCGCAGCCGGCTGCAGCAGCTGGCGCGCCGCCACCAGGTCGAAGTGCTGGCCGCCACCGGCGGGCTCGCCATGAGCGGCCCCGATCTCGGCAGCCCTTCACTGCCCATGTTGAGCGCACCGAATCCGGCCCTGCTCACCGGCGAAGGCCTGCGTCCGAATCATGCCGGCTACATCTGGCACTGGTTCGATACCCGGCTCGAACGACCTCTGACCCGCATCGACTGGTGGCGGCTGGCCGATCCCTTCGAACCCGGTCGCCGCAGTGCGCTGGACGGCATCACGCATCTGATCCTGCCGGACGGTAACTATGAGCGCCTGCCACCGGCCGTTCGAACGCAGGTCGAGGCCTTCGTTCGCGCCGGCGGACACGTGATCGCCGCTCGCGGCGCCTCGAAGTGGGTGGAGACGCTGGACCTGGACTGGATCTTCGACGGTGAGCCACCTGAGCGGGAGCGGGCAGAGCAACGGGCCTACGGAGACTACGAGGGCGACTTCGCCCGCGAGCTGATCGGCGGCACCGCGCTGCGTGTCGTTCTCGACGGCAGTCATCCGCTGGCATTCGGCTATGCCGATGGGGACATCGCCACGTTCCGGCGCGGCGCCCATCGCCTGCAGCCGGTCACCAATCCGTACTCGCATCCCGGTCGTTACGCTGAAGAGCCCCTGCTGGCAGGTTACCTGTCGGCAGAAAACAAGCAGCGGCTCGCGGGCAGCCCGGCGCTGGCCGCCAACCGGGTCGGTCCCGGGCTGGTGATCCGCATGGCAGACGACTACCTGTTCCGCGGCTACTGGCTGGGTACCGAGCGGTTGTTCGCGAACGCGCTGTTTTTCAGCGGCCTGATCATCGAGACCCGGCTGCCCAACAACAATTGAGTCGAGGATGACCTCCGTGAGCGAGGGTGACACGGAACCTCCGCTGGACCCGCTGCCTCCAGACTGGCTGCCGGCGCAGCTGAGCGATACCTGGACCTTCCTCGCCGCCTATCCCCTGGCTCTGGCAGCGGTGATCTTCATCGTCGGTCTCACCCTCGCGGTGTTCGTCCGAATGTTCATTCTCTTCTGGGGACTGAAAATCACGGCCCGAACCGTGACGGACCTCGATGAGGCCCTCCTCCGGATCGTCGCCGGTGTAGCCGCACTCCTGATCGGCTACAGCGCCATGGCACTTGCCATCGCATCTCTCGGCCTGCCCGAGGTTGCAGCAAACATCACGCTGCGCCTGCTCGCGAGCCTGCTGGTCCTGCAGCTGATGCGCGTCGCCATGCGCGCAGCACACGTCGGCCTGGCCATCCTCGGCACGATTCGCGATCGGTTCGCGATCGTCGAAGAACGAACCATCCCGCTGTTCGATCTATCCCTGACGATCATCATCGTGGCCGCTGCGTCCTACGCCCTGCTCCAGATCTGGAACATCGATCCCACCGCCTGGCTGGCATCCGCCGGGATCATCGGCATCGCCGTGGGATTCGCGGCCCGCGACACCCTTGCCAACCTGTTTGCCGGCTTCTTCATCATCGCGGACTCACCCTACAAGCTCGGCGACTACGTCGTGCTCGACAGCGGGGAGCGCGGGATGGTCACCAAGGTGGGAATCCGATCCACCCGTCTGCTGACCCGCGATGATGTCGAGATCATCGTTCCCAACTCGACCATGGCGAACACCAAGGTCGTCAACGAATCCGGCGGCCGCTGGGAAAAATTCCGCATCCGCATTCAGGTCGGCGTCGCGTACGGCACCAAGGCCGAGGAAGTGATCGAACTGCTTCAGAACATCGCAGTGGAGCACGACAAGGTCTGCGAAGATCCGGCGCCGCGCGTACGCATGCGCGGGTTCGGCGACTCCAGCATCAACTTCGATCTGCTGTGCTGGATCGACCATCCGGCCGACCGCGGCTTCGTCAGCCATGAGCTCTACATGCAGATCTACAACGCCCTCAACGACGCCGACATCGTGATCCCGTTCCCCCAACGGGACGTCTGGATGCGCACGGACGGCAAACCGGCTGCGTCGGGCGACGACTAAGCATTCTTAATCAGGGCAACCGGGCTGCATGCTCACAAAGATATGTTCGGTATCGCACAGATCCCGACGGACGCCTGGTGTAGCTTTTCCCGCGTAGGGGCATCCAGGAGGGAAGCCGCGTACACAGGGCAGAACGCTCGCTAGCAGTAAGGAAGGATTCGTTTCAAGCACGGGACATCTGGCGCACCCCACGTCCGATTCGACTCTGAACGAGGCACACCCCCAAACCCCATTCCTGCTTCGTTCCGATCGTCTCCCGTGTCGCCTGCCCCCGCTCCCCCAGGCGGGGGCGGGCAACCTCCCTCGAAGAAACAGCAGCAGACGCACCTCGACCCATCACCTGAGCGTGGACGGCAACCCCACAGGGAATTGCCGCCAACTGCCCAGTCATGGGTACTCGACGTTGCGACGACGCCCCATGGATCGCCAAACGGATGGCCGGGGATGGAAAGTGGGGCCCTCCCATCCACCGCCCATCACACTGAAGCATCCGGCGCTGAAGACAGGGCTATCAGTACTGTCGCGCGACGGTGAGCCTGACCGCATCCACGTCGAGCACGCCTTCCACGTCCCTTGCGATATCGCTGACGTGCTCGATGTCGTCCTGGTTGTCCAGGGAGCCTTCCAGAGAAACGATCCCGTCCCTGGTCTCGACGCTGATGTCCATTCCTTGACTGACACTGTCGGCCAGAAGCATGGATTTCACCTTCGTGGTGATCAGGGCATCGGACGCAGCCTGCTGACCGGCACTGCGCTGGTTGTCGTCCTGCCGCCCCGTGTTCATGCGTTCACTGGTCCTGGACGCAATAAGCTGGTTGTCGACACGGGAGACGCCTTCAACAGAGTTCGCGGCAGACTCAGCGGCGGACTTCGCATCTGCACTGTCGACGGCGCCCCTCAGCGTGACGACGCCATTGGCAGACGTCACCTGAATGTCGGCCGACTCGATCAGGGCCTCCCTTGCCAGTCGCGCCTGGACCACGCTGGAGAGCGCTGAGTCGCCGTTCATCGTACGGACATCCGAACTCTGATCTCTGGACTCCGTGGTCGAGGTACCGTCACTGCATGCGATGCTGCCGGCGGCCAGGGCGATTGCCACGCCGACGCCGACCAGATTCTTGCTGAATGGAATGCTGTTCATGACCTTTGATCCTTCGCTATGGGCTGTAGCGGCGAGACTGAGGGCAAGGCGCCCGGCATGTCGGTTGGGCAGCGCACATAGAGCATCTGATCGAACCGCGCATCGTTCTCTAAAGAGCCGGTTGTGCAGGCCCGCGGCGGCTCACCAGCCGCTACCATGGCGGACGAGCCCGGGCGGACGACCAGCCTCCTCCCGGAGCCTGAACCTGCCGGATCCGGCCATGTATGATTCAAGTTCCATGTCAGGGAGAGTCGTCAACGAGCCCCCGGTGCCGAGCCGGCGCTGTTCGTCTGCGGCAATCGATACCAGCGGCAGGGGTCGACACAACGCTGCACGGCGACGTCCATCGCATTTGCAGCGCTGTCACAATCCCGCATTAAACTGCCCGGGCTCATCTGGACTTAAGAGGGATTCATGAAGGCGCTGCTGTTCCTGCTTGCCATGCTGTTCGCTGCCGCGCCGGCGTTGGCCGACTGCCAGCGCGGTGACCTCGCCTCGCATCTCTGTGATCGCACAGGCGACCTGGTGGCGGATCCGCCCACGAACGCCCGCCAGCACATTGACCCCCGCATCCTGATCTTCGCCTATACACCCGTGGAGGATCCTGCGACGTATGGCCAGGTCTGGGCCGGATTCATCGATCATCTGTCCAGGGAAACGGGTCGCAGCGTCCGCTTTTTTCCGGTGCAATCGAACGCAGCACAGCTCGAGGCCATGCGTGCCGGTCGGCTGCACATCGCCGGTTTCAATACGGGCAGCACCCCGCTGGCGGTTAACTGTGCCGGCTTCGTCCCCTTCGCGATGATGGCAGCGGCAGACGACAGCTACGGCTATCAGATGGAGATCATCACCCGCCCGGATTCCGGCATCGAGACGCTGGCCGATCTCCGCGGACGCTCCCTGGCGTTCACGTCCCCAACCTCGAACTCAGGCTACAAAGCGCCCCTCGCGCTGCTGCAGCAGGAAGCGGGACTGCGGGAACAGGACGTCCGTTCCGCATTCTCGGGCAAGCATGACAACTCCGTCCTGGGTGTCGTCAACCGGGACTACGACGCCGCCGCCATCGCCAACTCGGTGATGCAGCGCATGTTCGCCCGCGGCGTGATCCGCCCCGAGCAGATCCGCACCATCTACCGCTCGGACACCTTTCCCACGACCGCTTACGGCGTCGCGCACAATCTGGCCCCCGAACTGGCCGAGAAAATCCGTGCCGCCTTCTTCAGCTTTCCCTGGGAGGGCTCGGCCCTGGCCGAGGAGTTCCGTCAGTCCGGTGAGTCCCAGTTCGTTCCCATCACCTACCTGGAGCACTGGCAGGTCATCCGCGACATCGATGCGGCCACGGGCGTCAGCTACCAGTGTCGCTAGGCGTTCTCCGAATCGAGGCGCTCAGCAAACGCTACGGGCGTGACGCCCTCGCGCTCGACGACGTCAGTCTCAGCCTCGATGGCGGCGAAGTCATCGCCCTGATCGGGCCCTCCGGCGCCGGCAAGAGCACCCTGATCCGCTGCATCAA
>SKUB01000096.1 GCA_007122315.1 Pseudomonadales bacterium
ACCCGCGGATCGCCGAACTCCGAGCGTGCCCGGTTGAGTTGCATCCACGTGAATTCCAGGCCCACCCGCGTGACCACGTTGAGCCCCCAGAGCCGTGCCTCGTCCACCTGCAGGGCGAGCAGGGTCGCCATGTCGACCTGACCGCTGCGCAGCGCGTTCAGACGGGTGATCTCGTCCGGCATGTAACGCAGTTCGATCCGGCGCACGCCCTGGGCGTCGGGATCCCAGTAACCGTCGACACGCTCGTAGATGGCCCGATTCCCGGTCCGGTACTCCAGCAGCCGGAACGGTCCTGCGCCAACCGGTCTGCGATCCAGGCTGCGGTCGTCGAAGGCGGCCGGACTGACCATCATGCCGGCGCGGTCCGAGAGGATCAGCGGCAGCGCGGCGTCGGGACGCGACAGGTGAAACCTGACGGCATGCTCGCCGAGGATCTCCACCTGCTCGATTTTCGCGAGTTCCGATGCGACGACGGTGCCGGTGACCGTCTTGCCGCGCTCGATGTTGGCGGCGACCGCTGCGGCATCGAATGGCGTGCCGTCGTGAAAGCGGACATTCTCGCGCAGGTCGAAATCGAGATGGCTGCCGTCCTCGGCGAAGCGCCATGCCGTGGCGAGGCCGGGAACGGCGTTGCCGTCCGGGTCCACGTGCACCAGCCGGTCATAGACCGGAAACAGCCAGGTGTTGTCGTAGCTGGACGTGGCACGGTGGGGATCGAAGCGGGTCAGGATGAAGTTGTGGGCAATGCGCAGCGTCGCGTCGGGATCCGGTTCCGTCGGCGGTGGCGGGTCGTCGGCGCAGCCGATGATGGCCAGGCATGCAGCGAGCAGAAGGCAGAGCTTTCGGAGCATGACGTCCCTTGGTCACCATGCGGTGGCAACGGAATCAATGAAGGGGAGGTGCCGCTCGGCAACACCTCCCCGATGGAAGGGCTGACGCACCCCTGGCGGACCGGGGGTGCGTCAGCGGTCAGAATGCGACTCTGACGCGTCCGTAAACGATACGTCCACGTGGATCGTGGATCTTGGAGTCGTAGCCCGGACCATCGTCGAGCGTCGGTGGATCCTGGTCGAAGAGATTGATCGCACCGAGGGTCAGCGTGGCCGGCCCGGTGGCATTGAACAGGCTCGGGAACTCGTAGCTGTACTGTGCGTCGACGGTCAGATGATCGCTGATGTTCGGATCCGGAGTCCGGTTGTTGAACGCTGCGATCAGTGCTGACGGCGGGCTGGTCATCTCGTAGTCGGTGGTGTACCGCAGCGTCAGGTTGGCACTGTGATTGCCGAGCATCCAGTCCACGCCCGCATTGGCGCGCCACTTCGGCGCCGGTGCACCGATGGTCTGGAAATTGCGCTTGCCGCGCCCGTCCACTCTCGGTGCGGTCGGTGATTCACGGAACTTGTACTCCGTCAGATACGTCATGTTGTAGAACAGGTCGAAGCGACCGGCGCGATCGACGTTCAGGTCGTAGCGGAGGCCAAGATCGAAGCCCTTGGTGTCCACGGAAGCCGCGTTGATGAACTCCGAGCGGATCACGGCGATGTTGCCCAGGGCGTCCAGCGTGATCTTGTCTGCCGCAGCAGGATCACCAGCGACAAAGTCGGCGATGACAGAAGTATTGGCCTCCTTGCGAATGGCGTTCTCGAACGCGAAGGCCCAGAAGTCGAAGTTCACGCGCAGGCCGTCGAGCGGGCCGCTGGCGGGCTCCCAGCTGAAACCGATGTTGGCGACGTCAGCCTCTTCCGGCACCAGATTCGGGTTGCCGATGGCGATCCCGGGCACGAACACGCGTGCCGAATCCGGGTTGAAAGGATCCTGTTGCACGTTGTTCAGTGAGGTGCTCGAGCCGCCGAGCTGAGCCAGGCCGGGTGCCTTGAACGAGGTCTGGAACGAACCGCGGACGGACATCTCGTCGCTGGGCATCCACAGGAACGCGAACTTGGGGTCGGTGGTGCTTCCGGTGCCGCCGCCGTAGTCCTCATGGCGCAGGGCGATGGAGAACTCCAGGGGCCCGATGTAGGAGTCGCTGTCGGTCACCGGAATCAGCGCCTCAGCGAAGATGGCCCAGACGTCCCGCTTGACCTTGAACTGTTCCTGCCCGACAACGAACGAGAAATCGAAGTTGGCGCCGGTTCCCGATGGGATCGATTCGAAGCCCTGGTCGCGGTACTGAGCGCCGAGCGCGATGCCGACGCTACCGGCGGGCAGTTCGAACATGTCGCCGGTGACCACGGCATCGATGACGAAGAGATCCTGCTTGGTCAGCGACATGATCGGATCGATCATGTCGATATGCATCTCGGTGGCGTTGTAGAGACCGTTGGGGCCGATGTCACTCGGGTCTGCCAGGTAGGCGCTGCCGAAAGGATTGTAGAAGAAGCAATTGCCCTCAGCGTCGCCCGGACCTGTGGTCGCCGGATTGCAGTCACGACCACCGAATCCTGCCAGCGACTCCTTCATTTTGGGGTCGTTCGTGTCGTAGGCGGGAAACCCTGAGAACTGATGCTCGCTCCAGGTGGCTGCCGTCTCGAAGCTCCAGCCGTCCAGGCCCGGAATGTTGCCTCGCAATCCCCCGACGAAGTGGGTCTTGTCGCGCTCGATGAGACCGGTGTTCGGTACGCGGCCGCGATCCCGGTAAACGTCTTCAGAAATGCCGGTGAAGGGCCGGACGCCGGCAATCACGGGCCCGACCAGCGGATTGGCTTCGGCGGCCTCCGTGGCGTTCGCGAAACCGAGCGCCTGCGCTGCTGCGTCGTCAATCAACTCCTCTCCGCCAAGTCCGCGTCTGAAGGCGTCATTACGCAGACCGGGATTGGATACCGGTACGGTGGGTGCGGAGACGAAACCATAGCTTGGCGAATTGGCGCGCTTGACGTTGTTGCTCGCGGCATGGAACTCCCCGAAGACCTCGATCTCGTGCTCCGGGACCAGCAGGTAGTAGCCCTCGGCGAAGAACTGGATGCGCCGCTCCTCATCGAGAATCGACTGCGTAGGCAGGAAGTCGACCAGGCAGCGATCAGCGGAGGCGAGCAGCAGGCTCACCGGGCGCGTGCCGTTGTCTCCAGGAGCACCTTGGGCGTGCGGAACGTTGGTGCAGTCGAGGTCGGCGCCGCCGGGCACGTTGGGCAGCATGGTCGTGGCCTGGAACGCCTGGGTCCTGGCAGCGAAGGCGGCATCGCTTTCGTTCGCACCTCGCGTGGTGAAGATGTTACCTGGCGAACCGAAGCTCGACAGACCGCCGGCGAACGTGAAGTCGCGCGCATACATGGGCATTTCGCTGCGATCGAGCATGCTTGCCGCCGCTACGACGTGCCCGCGATCGTTGCCGAAACCCATGATCCCCTGCAGGTTCCAGTCCCGCGGCGTACCGTAGTCCGAAGCGCTGGTCATCATCTGGTTGTCGATCTGGATCTCGAAGCCTTCGAATTGGCTGCGCGTGATGAAGTTCACCACGCCGGAAATGGCGTCAGACCCGTACAGCGCCGCGGCGCCGTCCTTGAGGACCTCCATTCGCTCGATGGCGATGGTGGGCATCATCGACGCGGTGTCGACGAAGGCGACGCCGTCGTTGGTGAGGTTGGGTGCTTCAGCCTGCCGCCGCCCGTTCATCATGACCAGGGTCGAATTGAGGCCGAGGCCGCGAAGGTTGATGTTCTCCGTTCCGGTCGTGGCGCCTGAGCGCAGCGTGTCCGGGAAGTTCTCGGAACCGAGGTTGTAGGTCAGGTTCTGGGCGATGTCCTTGACGGAGATGGCGCCGGCCTTGGCGAAATCGTCCTGGCCGAGGACATCGAGTGGTGACGCCGAGTCGAAACTGCTGCGGCGGATGTAGGAGCCGGTGACGACGATCTCCTCCACCATTGGCTGCTGTTGTTGCTGCTGACCTGTGGCAGGAACAGCAAGCATCGCGATGGCGCAGACGAGCCCCATCACGCTGGTCGATATCTTGAACATCTGAATATCCTCCCCGGCTGCTACGAACGCAGTCGACACACAGTGGCCGGATGATCCACGGATCTTCGCGTGGACCTTGCGGGTACAGCTTCGACAACTTTCGTCGTCCCCCTCGGCTACCTTATGGCAGGTTTGAAATTTATTGCAAATGTATGTCG
>SKUB01000059.1 GCA_007122315.1 Pseudomonadales bacterium
ATGGGGGGTGGCGTCTGCATCACGGCCAGCCGTGCGCACGAGATCGGTGAGCAGCGCGGACAGCTCGAGGTTGTAAGGCGCCGCAACGCGCTGTTCGAGATTCAGTTCGACCAGGCTGCCGTCAATGCCGGTCGCAGCGTTCACCTCAGGCAGGTCCGGCAGCCGAGCCGTCCAATCGAGGTCAGCGGCAATGGGATAGTCGCCGGCCAGGCTCAGCGTGGCCTTGCCCTCGAGGGAGAGCAGCGGCGATGCGACCGAGATGCGCTCCACTGCGAGCTGCGCGTCGCGCAGATTGGCCACGAGCAGCACTTCGTCGATCTCGATTGGATCCGCGTCCGGGGCCGGAATGATGACCGCGTCGCGGAGCGCCACACGCTCGAGCTCCACCGCAACGTAGTGACGGATCCGCTCCGGCAGTTCGAAGGGATCCACCGGCTCTGGATCGACCTCGGGCTCGGTTGGCAGCAGCTCGACGTGCAAACCGGAAGCAGTGAGTTCGTGGATGACCAGTCGCCCGCGCATCAACGCGCCGGATGTCCAGCGCAGTTCGGCCCGGTCGAGACGCAGGCGCATGCCCTCGTCGTCGACTGCGATGTCGTGCAGCACCACGCGATCGCGCAGGCGCCCTTCCACGGCACCGATCGCGATGCCGTCTGGCAGCATCGGCGCCGCCCGATCGAACGCGAAGCGGGTGCCGCTCTCGGTGGCGACGACCCACGACAGGACCAGCGCGGGCAGCACGATCAATACCACGAGAACGACCAGCGTGACCTTCAGCCAGCGCCTCACAGGTCGGCTCCTATGCTGAGATGAATGCGGAAGTCGTCATCGTCGTCGAACGGATGGGCCACGTCGAAGCGGATCATGCCCACCGGCGAGCGCCAGCGCAGCCCGACGCCGGCGCCGGTTTTCGGCGAGAAACTCCCGCTGAACGCATCGCCGGAATCGACGAAGGCCGCCGCGCCGAAATTACCGTAGAACAGGTAGTCGACTTCGACACTGCCAACGAGGAGATACTCACCTCCGATCACGTCGCCGGCAGCATTGCGATCACCGAGATTCTGAAAACCATACCCGCGCACACTGCGATCACCACCGGCAAAGAAACGCTGGGAGGGCGGCAGGGCCGTGAAATCGTCGGTGAGCAGGGCCCCGGTATCCGCTCGCAGCAGCAATCGGGCATTAGGGCCCAGGGCGCGCACAAATCGTGTGTTGGCCCGCAGGCGGGTGAACGATACGTCGGAGAAGACAGCGCTCGCTCCTGCCCGCGCATCGACATCCACGGAATACCCCTGGGTCGGAAACATGAGGTCATTGCTGCGCTCCCGGGTGAGGGTGATCCCCGGAAACAGCAGGTCCGAAGTCTGGCTCGGTTCATCGCCGAACTCGAACTGCTCGCGCTGCACCTGCATGTACAGACGCCGCCTGAACCCCTGCCAGCCGACGCTCTGACCAACGCTGAATGAGAACTGGTTGGTTTCGGCATCCCCGATCTCGATTTGTCGCGCAGTCGCCGTGAAATCAAGTCGGTCCCTGGCCACATTACGAATGGGGATCTCGTAGCGCGCGGTGATCGCGCTCTCGATGGGTGAATACTGGATGTCCGACCGGAACCGATGTCCGTGGCGATTGACCCGGCGCAGCTGCACGCCGAGATTGGCCCGCGGACCGGTATCCGTGGCGAAACCGGCGCCCACCGTGTACCGCTGTGGCCGCGACGGCTGGGTGCGCACGCTGATCGGAATGCGATACTGCTCGTCGACGTTCTCAGCATCCACGTCGATCTCGACGTAAGTGAAGTACTGGGAGTCGTTCAGGGCGAGCTGCAGATCGAGCAGCCGGCGCACGTCATAAGGATCGCCCGGCTCGATATCGACGAAGCGCGCAATGAAATTCGGGTCGAGGCGCTCCGTTTCGATTTCGACCTCGCCGAAATAGAAGCGCGGGCCGGTATCGAGCACCAAAACGATGTCCGCCTCGGTGCGATTCGGCAGAACCCGGATCTGGCGCTGGCGCCATTCCGCGTCGAGAAAGCCCTGGTCATAGGCGGCGTCGAAGATGCGGTCGCGCGCCGTCGAGAACCGCCGGTGCACCAGTTGTTCGCCTTCCCTCAGTTCGGCGGCGGCAATGGCCCGCTCGACGGCCGGATGATCCGCCCCTTCGCCGGTGACTTGGATCGTCACGGTGCGCAGGGTGGCCGGGGGGCCCGGGTCGATGGTGTAACGCGCCTCCAAACCGTTGTCGCGGTCGATGAGTTCGGCGTCGATTTCCGGCAGGTAATAGCCGAACGGGATCAGTGCCTCGCGAATCTCCCTCGGTGCCGCGCGATGCGCCCGTTGAATCGCACTGCGTGTGACCTGCCGACTCTCGCTGCCGGACTCGACCTGCCCGACGATCCTGCGGCCGTCGAGCGCACGAACGCTGAGCAGTTGATTGACGTTGTCGCGCAGGGCACCGTCGATGCCACGAACGCTCACGTTCAGCGATCCGCGCGTTTCGTCCGCCAGCCCCGGCACGGCCGGCGACAGCAGCAACAGCATCAGAAGGATGCGGACGGGGTGCCTGGCAGCGCACCTGAGCACGTTCAACGCGACCTCCTGCGCAACAGGCCCGCTCGCCGCACGGGTCGAGAGAGATCGAAACCGCTGAACTGCATGCATTTTTCCAATCAACGAACGACGATGTCAGGCCGGGATGCAGCAGGCTCGTGGCCTCGCAGCGCGCCGGCATGGTCGGAGCGTCGCCCGCTCTCAATCCTGTCCCGTGTGTCCAGCCCGCGAGCCTACCGAGGGCGAGGGCGTTTTGCGGAGTCATCGTCATACGACAAGAATTCGCAGCCGCTAACGAGCAGATGCCATCTGCCGCCAGGGCGCGCGCCAGTGCACCGACGCGGTGGGCCGATGCGGGCTTGCGACCTCAGCATAAGCACGAACGCCAACCGGGTCCAACGCGACACAGGTGGGCGCAGCCTCTCTCAGGCGTCATGGACGACTGAAGCCGCCGCTGCCTTTACGGCCTTCGCGGCCCAGAAGGCGTCGCAACCTTGCCCGCAGCCGGGCCAGCCGCGAAGGCGGCTTCGCCTTCTGCTCGCTGTCGCGTTCGGGGAGGTCCTTGAGGTAACGCTCGGAGTCCTCCCAGTCGAAGGGCGTTCCCGTGGTCATACCTCGCGCCGCTCCCGCCGCGTCCTTCAGGTAACGCTCCTTCTTCTTGTCGTAATACTCCTGGACCGGATTGCTGGGCATGTCGCATCCTGAGTCAGTGGCGACCCGCTTCGACCCATCATCCTTATCACCGTCGCAACAGCAAGCAGCCATTTCAGCACCAAAGATGTGCTGCTAACGCTTCGAAGCGTCGCTTGTCCGCCCCATTCGCGGGAGGACATTCTTGCTGAGGTCGCTGACACCACGGATCGGGGAAATGGATGCGACACGCATGACGCAGCGCCTCCACGATGCCGAACTGCCGATCGACATCGACCTGGTCCGCAGACTCGTCGACAGTCAGTTCCCTCAGTACGCCACCCTGCCGCTGAGCAGGCTCGGCGCCTCAGGTTCTACCAATCTGTTGTTCCGGCTCGGCGACGAACTGCTGGTCCGTCTGCCGCGGCAATCCGGCGGCAGCGCTGCTATCGACAAGGAGTTTCGCTGGCTGCCGACGATCGGTCCTCATCTGCCGGTCGCGGTGCCGGAGATCGTCGCGCTCGGCGATCCCGCCTTGGGCTACAGCGAGCAGTGGGCAATCCTGCGCTGGCTGGACGGCACACTGGCGAAGGCTTGCGCCCCGGAGGACGCACCGATCATGGCGCGCTCGGCGCTGGCGGTCGACCTGGCTGAGGTGATCCTGGCCCTTCGTGCAGCCGATGTCCCACCGCGAGCGGCGACGGATCCTGCCCTGCGCTCCTACCGCGGCCGGCCGTTAGTGAAGTTCGATCGACAGATGCGGCGCAACGTCGAACAGTGCCGGACCATCGAGGGGCTCGACGTCGATCTCGATGCCGCCCTGGTGGTCTGGAACGAGGCACTGAAGGCGCACGGCGCCCGCGATGCCGGGCCGGACCGCTGGTTTCACGGGGATCTGGTGGCAGAGAATCTGCTGCTCACCGAGGGTCGACTCACCGCGGTGCTCGACTTTGGCGGACTGTCGATCGGTGATCCGACGATCGACCTGCACGGCGCCTGGGAGGTTCTCGATCCACCGGCCCGCGAGGTCTTTCGCACCCGGCTCGAGGCCAGCGATGCCGAATGGCTGCGCGGGCGGGCCTGGGCCCTGGCGATTGCCCTTGGCGCTTTAGCCTATTACTGGACGACGATGCCAGGGCGCAGGCGGGACCGACTGGCGATGGCCAAGTCCGTTCTTTCTGACGTGGCTGGAGGCCCTGCCAGTTCGCAAGGATAAGACTTGCGGGGTCAGACCCAAGCAACGCTTTGGTTCTACGAAGAACGGATATCACCGTTGCACGTCGCAGTTGAATGCAAGGCTCGGCGCGATAGATTTCTCAAAAGAATCAGATACCTGATCTGGTCCGACCCCGATAAAGCCCCCCGATAAAGCCCCTGGCGGTGCTCTGCCCCCGAGAATCCTGTGTCGCCTGCCCGGGGACTGGGCAGGCACCGCCGTCGGGTCAGCGCTTGCGCAGTTCGGGCGCCGCGCCGGTACTGCCCTTGGTGATGCCGGAGTAGCGTGAATCGCGCCCGGACGTCTTTGGGAACTTGCGCGACAGTTCCGGTCCCGCGGCCGTGAGTCCACCATCGACGATGACCTTTTCCCCGGTCACGAAGCGGGCGTCGTCACTGGCGAGAAACAGCGCCACCCCGGCGATGTGATCGCCAATGCCACACTCCGGCCAAGGCTGGGCCTGCGCGAAGCGTTCCTCCAAGGCCTCCACGGGACCACCTGCTGCGGCCAGCGGTGTGGCGATGAAACCGGGGCAGATGGCATTGACGCGAATGTGATCGGATGCGAGTTCCACCGCGGCACCCATGGTCATGTTGATGACGGCAGCCTTGGCTGCCGAGTAGGCCAGCGGACCCCCGTCGCCGGACAGCCCGGCGATGGACGCGGTGTTGATGATGGCACCGCCCCGCCCCTGGCTGCGCATGACGCGGGCGGCGTGCTTGATGCCGAGAAACACGCCCCGGGTCAGCACACCGAACGTGTAGTCCCAGTCTTCGACGGTGGTCTCCGTCAGCGGCCCGATGGCGCCGCCCACGCCGGCATTGTTGAAGACCACGTCGAGACCACCAAAGGACTCCACTGCGCATTGCACCATGGCGTCGATATCGGCTTCGTCGGCGACGTCGGTCCGAATGAAGCGGACGCAGTCGCTGTGTCCCCGCGCGGTCGCTTCGGCGACGGTGTCTTCGCCTGTTGTCGTGTTGAAATCGGCAATGACGACTTTCGCGCCCTCGTCGAGAAAGCGCAGCACGGTGGCCCTGCCCATGCCGCTGGCGCCGCCAGTAATGATGGCCACCCGATCCTTCAGTCGCATCCCGTTCGCTCCCGTTTCGCAATGGGTCTGCCAGCATAGGCAGTCCCCGGATTGCTGACGAGCGATACAGGAGACGTGGGGCTGGAAGCTCGCTCGTCGCTTCGAATCGAGCTTTGTTCCAACGCGCTGACCTCACTCGGCCTCGTAGGCATCCCGATGATGGGCCAGCGCAGCGGCCAGCAGGGCGCGGGTGTAGGGATGACGGGGTGACTCGAACAAGGTCTGCGTAGGACCCGACTCCACCACCTCGCCGTCCTTCATGACGAGCACCTGGTCGGACAGGGCGCGGACGATGCGCAGGTCGTGGCTGACGAACAGGTAGGCCAGCTGGTGCCGGCGCTGCAGGTCCAGCAGCAGTTCCACGATCTGGGCCTGAACCGATGCGTCCAGCGCCGAGGTGGGCTCGTCCAGCACCACCAGTTTCGGCCGCAGGATCATGGCCCGGGCAATAGCGATACGCTGGCGCTGGCCGCCGGAGAACTCGTGCGGGTAGCGCGACGCCATGGCTGGTGTGAGTCCCACCTCGGTGAGGACTTCGGCGACCCGCCGGTCGCGTTCCTCGGCGGCCATGCGCGGTTCGTGCACGCCGAGCCCTTCACTGACGATTTCGCCCACCGGCAGGCGCGGCGACAGGCTGCCGTAGGGGTCCTGGAAGACCACCTGCATGTCCCGCCGCATGGACTTCAGCGCCTTCGGCTTCTCGTCGGCGATGGCACGATCCTGAAAGCGGATGTCGCCCTCGGCGCGAATCAGGCGCAGAAGCGCCAAACCAAGCGTGGTCTTGCCGGAACCGGACTCCCCCACCACGCCCACGGTCTCGCCGGCGCGGATGGTCATGTTCACCCCCTTCACGGCATGGAAGTGGCGACGGCGACCGAACCAGCCCTTGCCCAGCGGATAGCGGACATGGAGGTCCCGCACCTCGGCCACCACCGGTGCATCCGCAGCCACGTGACGCGGCTGCAGGCGAGGCTCCGTTTCCAGCAGATGGCGGGTGTAGGCCTCCTGCGGGCAGCTGAAGATGCGCCGTGCGGGCCCCTCCTCCACCAGCACGCCGTCCTTCATCACACAGACCCGGTCCGCCACCGCCCGGACCACGTTGAGATCGTGGGTAATGAACAGCATCGCCATGCCGAGGTCACGCTGCAGATCCTTCAGCAGGGCAAGGATCTGGGCCTGAATGGTCACGTCCAGCGCCGTAGTCGGCTCGTCGGCGATCAACAGTTCCGGCTCGTTCGCCAGCGCCATGGCAATCATCACCCGCTGCCGCTGACCGCCTGAAAGCTCGTGCGGCCAGGCATCGAGACGCCGTTCGGGGTCCGGCAGTCCGACCCGATTGAGCAGCTCCAGCGTCCGTGACCGCGCCTCGGCCTTGGACATGGAGCGGTGCACGATCAGGGTCTCGCTCACCTGTTTGCGAATGGTGTGCAGAGGATTCAGCGACGTCATCGGCTCCTGGAAGATCATGCCCACCCGGGCGCCGCGGACGGTGAGCAGATCAGCACGCGACGCGCCGATCATCTCGGTTGTGCCAATGCGAATGGAACCGGATGTCGCTGTCACCGGTGGCGGGGGCAGCAGCTGCAGCACCGACAGCGCCGTCACCGACTTGCCGGAACCGGACTCGCCCACCAGCGCCAGGGTCTCGCCGCGGTCGAGCTGCAGCGAAATGCCGCGCACCGCTTCGATGGCTCCGAAGCGCACCCGCAAATCCTCGATGGTCAGCACCCGCTCAGCCACGCCCACCCCCGACCACGGTGCGCCGCGGATCGAGTGCATCACGCACCGCCTCGCCGATGAAGATCAGCAGGATCAGCATAAGCGCCAGGGTGAAGAACCCGGACAGACCGATCCAGGGCGCATGCAGGTTCGCCTTGGCCTGGGCCAGCATTTCGCCGAGGGAAGGGGATCCCGGTGGCAGCCCGAAGCCGAGGAAGTCGAGTGCGGTGAGCGTGGTGATCGCACCGTTGAGGATGAACGGGAGAAAGGTGAGGGAGGCCACCATGGCGTTCGGCAGAACGTGACGCCGCATGATGGTGAGATCGGAAACGCCGAGCGCACGTGCTGCACGGACAAAGTCGAGGTTACGGGCACGCAGGAATTCCGCGCGCACCACACCCACGAGAGTCATCCACGAAAACAGCACCAGGGTGGCGAGCAGCCAGCCGAAATTGGGCTCCACCAGACTGCCAAGAATGATCAGCACGAACAGGATGGGCAGGCCGGACCAGATCTCGACCACCCGCTGCCCCAACAGGTCTGTCATGCCGCCGAAGTAACCCTGCAGCGCGCCGACGCTGATGCCGATGATCGAGGCGAGGATGGTCAGGGCGATGCCGAAGGATACGGACAGCCGGAAGCCGTAGATCAGACGCGCCAAGACGTCACGCGCAGCGTCGTCGGTGCCGAGCCAGTGACGCGCGGACGGCGGCGCCGGAACCGGCTGGTCGATGCCGTAGTCGATGGTCCGATAACTGAAGCGAATGGGCGGCCAGATCGCCCAACCGCCGCCCGCTTCGAGGAGCTCCGTGATGTGCGGATCATGGAAGTTGGCGGCAATAGGCAGTTCGCCGCCAAGGCTCTGTTCGGTGTAGGTGACGAACACCGGTACGTGCAGACTGCCCTGATGGTAGAGCAGGATGGGACGATCATTGGCGATCAGCTCCGCGCCGAGGCTGGCGATGAACAGCGCCGTGAAAATCCACAGGGAGTAGTAGCCGCGACGATGGGCGCAGAAGATCTGCCAGCGGCGCCGAGCCACGGGGCTGAGCTCGAAGCGCCGCGGACGTCCGAGCAGGACGGATGGGCTCGCCGTCGTCACATCTGCCTCGATTCGAAGTCGATGCGCGGATCGACGAACACGTAGGTCAGATCACCGACTACGTTCAGCACCAGACCGAGCAGCGTGAACACGAACAGGGTGCCGAACAGGATCGGGAAGTCGCGTTTGAGTACGGCCTCGTAGCCAAGCAGACCGAGGCCGTCCAAGGAGAAGATCACCTCGATCAGCAGTGCCCCGGTAAACAGGATGCCCACGAAAGCTGCGGGGAAACCGGCGATGACGATGAGCATGGCGTTGCGGAACACGTGACCGTAGAGCACGCGGCGTTCATTGATGCCCTTCGCGCGTGCGGTGAGGACGAACTGCTTGCCGAGCTCCTCGATGAAGGAGTTCTTGGTCAGCATGGTCAGCGTGGCGAAGCCGCCGATGGTGATGGCCGTCACCGGCAGCGTCAGGTGCCAGAAGTAGTCGCGCACTTTTTCGAGGAAGGTCATCTCGTGAAAGTTCGGTGAAGTCAGACCCTGCAGTGGAAAGACATCCCAGTAGGTTCCGCCGGCGAACAGGACGATCAGGAGAATGGCGAACAGGAAGCCGGGGATCGCGTAGCCGACGAAGATCAGCACGCTGGTCCACACATCGAAGGTGGTCCCGTCCCGCACCGCCTTCGCGACCCCGAGGGGGATGGAGATCATGTAGATCAACAGCAGTGACCAGAGCCCCAGTGAAATCGACACCGGCAGGCGCTCGACCACGAGGTCGATGACCGGGCGGTCCTGAAAGTAGCTGTTGCCGAAATCGAGCCGAACGTAGTTCCACATCATCAGCACGAAACGTTCGTGCACCGGCCGGTCGAATCCGAAGCGCCGCTCGAGGTCGGCGATCATGGCCGGGTCGAGGCCGGCGGACGCGAGCCCGCTGTCGTCCGTGGCTGCCGCCGCCGCATCGGCGCCGCCCATGCCTGCAGTCGCTGAGGCACCGGGTGCCATGAGTTCTGCAAGGACCTGCTCGACGGGGCCGCCGGGGGCGAATTGCACGATGATGAAGTTGATGACCATGATCCCGAACAGGGTCGGGATGACCAACAGCAAGCGCTTGAGCAGATAGGCGCCCATGGCGGGTCAGACCACGCCTACGTCGAGTCGCACGATTCGCATACAGCAGCGCCCTCCCCGGCGCATCCGATCGTTATGCGTTCGCCTTCGGTCTCAGATCCCGGCCCCAGGTGACCACTGGCGGATTCGCTCCGCTTGCCAGCCCCTGGACTCGATTGGCCATGAAGTCAGACCAGTGCTCGCCTGTAAAGACGAAAAACCGATTCTCCTTCACCGCCGCTACCGTCGCCGCCGCGACCTCGGAGGCGGGAATGCCGCGTCCCTGGAAGACTTCCGATCCCTTCATGTGCTCGGGGTCCGCGCTCTCGCGATCGCTCCAGGGCCGATCGCCCTCGGGGCGGTTACGCCAGGAACGGTGAATCTGCGTATCCACCATGCCTGGACACACCAGCGTTACGCCAATCGGCGTGTCCCAGGCGCGCAACTCGCTGTACAGCGCCTGGGTGATGCTCCATGCCGCGGCCTTCGACGAGCAGTAAGGCGCATGTTCTCCGGTCGGGCCGAAGGATGCCAGTGAGGCCGTGGTGATGACGTGCCCCGGCTCCCCCTGCTCGATGAGGGTGGGGACGAAGGCCTTGATCCCGTGGATGACGCCCCAGGTGTTGACGTCGTAGACCCAGCGCCAGTCGTCCATCGACAGCTCCCACAGGGGCCCGGTGATGGATACACCGGCGTTGTTGCAGATCAGGTGCACCTTGCCGAAGGCAGCAAGCGTGGCCTGCGCCAGCGCCTGCATCGAGGCGAAGTCTGCGACATCGGTGCGGACACCGACGACTTCGAGGCCGCGCCCGGAAAGGTCGGCCACGGCCCGATCGAGCGCGCCCTGTTCGATGTCCGCCAAGACCAGCTTCATGCCTTCAGCGCCGAGTGCATCGGCCAGGGCGAGGCCGATGCCGCTGGCGCCGCCGGTGATCACCGCTACGCGGCCGTCGAGTGTGTCCACTGTTCAACGCTCCAATTCGGGCATGACATTGCGGGAAAGCGGTTCAACCGGCTTCGTTTCGGCGGGAGTAGCGCCCGCGGACACGTGGGCGATCATTCGCCATCACAGATGTCTGCGGAACCAGTCGATTGCCAGAGCGAGGGCCGGTTCGAAGAACCGGTCGTAGATCTCGTAGTGGCTGCCGGGAAACGTGTGATAGTCCGCCACGGCGCGCTCGCGGATGGTCCGGTAGGCCGCCTCGCCGTGCTCGTGCCGATTGTTGAGCTCTTCGTGCTCCGCATCGATGATCAAGGTCGGCACCCGAACATTGCGTGCAGCTTCGAGGGGCAGATGTCCCCACTGCCGCGCCACGTCCGGCGTGCCCTTGAGTCCCTTCGGCGCATCCACGCCCTGTGGAATCGGCGGATCGATGTTGCCGCGGGCCTTGTCCGCCTGACGCTTGTAGGCAAGGTCCCGGTACCAGTCCGCCTTGGGTGGTCCGTAGCCCCCCACCTGCGCCACCACCGCCTTGACCCGATCATCGGTCCCGGCGGTGAAGACCACGTGCCCACCGCCGTAGCTCGAGCCCCAAAGACCCACCCGTCGTGGGTCCACGCCCGGTTCGGTGAGCAGCCAGGCGAGACAGGCGCGGACGTCCGCCACGTGATCCACCGGGTCGACCACTTCGCGGATCACGCGAACCGTGAGCTCATGGGTTCCGGCCTCCGTGAGGCGCGGTGTGTCAGCAGCGGGAATCAACTTGCCGTCAGAATCGCCCCAGCCGCGGTAGTCGAAGGCCAGCGCGACGAAGCCCGACGCAGCGAACGCGCGGGCGTACTTCGCGAGATGATCACGCGTGCCGCCCCAGCCGTGACACAAGAGGATCGCGGGCTTGGCGTCGCTACCACCTCGAGGACGATAGAGGTCAGCAGCGAGGCGGGATCCCTCGCTCCAGATCAGCACACTCGATGTGTCGACAGTGGTGCTCATAGGCTCCGGTTTCCCTGCTGGTTGGTCGGATCGAGGCGCTCGGCCCGGAGCTGGGATCGGCGCACCTTGC
Source organism: Pseudomonadales bacterium (assembly GCA_007122315.1). Lineage (GTDB taxonomy): Bacteria > Pseudomonadota > Gammaproteobacteria > Pseudomonadales > Azotimanducaceae > SLTB01. The sequence continues at coordinate 11,365 of SKUB01000059.1, forward strand.
CGGCTTCGTCCCGCAGCGGGTGGTCGCTGAGTTCAAAGCTGCGCGGCAGCTTGTAGCGCAGCAGCCGTGTGGCCAGATGCGCCGCCAGTGCGTCGAGATCCAGCTCGCCCCGGGGTTCGACAATGGCGTGGATGCGGTTACCGATGTCCTCATCCGGAAGGCCGATCACCGCACAGGACGCGACCTGCGGATGCTCCTCCAGCGCTGCCTCCACCTCCGCCGGGTAAACATTGGCACCGCCCACCAGGATCATGTCGCTGCGTCGATCAGACAGATACAGGTAGCCGTCGGCGTCGAAGCAGCCGAGATCGCCCAGGGATTCCCAGCCGTCACGGTCCTTCGCTTCGGCACCCAGATAGCGATAGGACGGCGGCAGGCCCTCATTGCGGCGCAGGTAGATCTCGCCTTCCACGCCTGCCTGCACTTCTTCGCCCGCATCGTCGAGCACCTTCATCTGGCCGTAGAAGACCCGACCGACGGAGCCCCGATGCTGCAACCACTCGCGGCCGTTGATCACGGTTCCGGCCTGGGATTCGGTGCCGGCATACAGTTCCCAGATGGCGTCCGGACCCAGCCATTCGATCCACGCTTCCTTCAGCCAGGCCGGGCAGGGTGCGCCCAAGTGCCAGACCGTGCGCAGGCTGGAGACGTCGTGGCGGAGGCGGTCGCCTTCGGGAAGGCGCCAGATCAGGCTCATCATGGTCGGCACCAGATACAGCCAGCTGGCGCGATGACGCTCGACCGCCGCGAGCACCGCCTCGGGATCGAATTTCGGCAGCAGCACCAGCGGCACACCCGCCATCATGGCGGTGAATGCAGATGCAAACGGACCGTTGTGGTAGAGGGGGCCGGGCATGATGGCGACGTCGTCAGGCTGGAAGCGCCAGAAGCCGATACCGTAGGCATCGACGACCCCTGGTTGCCCCGCCACGATCAGCTTCGGTCGCCCCGTAGAGCCGCCAGAGGTGGGTGCCTTCCAGGCGGGCGCGACGACGTCCTCGAGATTCCGTGTGTCGTCAGATTCCGCATTCAGCTCGGCGGCTGTGGTGACGGCCATGCTCGCATCGAGTCCGCTGGCGCCCACGAGGACCCTGGGTTGCGCGAGTGCGATGACGGCATCCAGTTCGTGCCTGGGAAGGCGTGACGACACCGGCTGCGGTGTGGCGCCGAGTTTCCAGCATGCCCAGCACAGCTCCACGAACTCGACGCTGTTGGGCAGGGCGACGGTAACCCGGTCGCCCCGGGTCACCCCGCGCGCGGCCAGGGCATGAGCCAGGCGATTGGTGTCCTGATGCAGCTCGCTGCGCGAGCGGCGGACACCCTCGCAGATCACGGCTGGCGCTTCTGGACGCTCGGATGCAAGGCGCGTCAGTCCCGCACCGAGCGACTCGACGGTCTCCGCCATGGCAGTTGCGCCTCCCCTCTACTGATCCCGAACGATAGCTGGTTGCTTTCAGGCTGGCAAACCATTCGCTCAAATATAACCAAAAAGGACCAATAGAGGGTCAAACAAACATACCGTTAAGTGAAATTATCTTTCCTGAGCACTGAGCAGCCCGTGAAAGAACGGCCGAATGAAGCGCTCGGGCGCCTGTTCCGCAGTGATCCCCGGTACCCAGAAGCGCAGCTCGGCCGCGGCGTTGATGAGGCCGGTCAGCATGTCGGAGGCAATGTTCACGTCCACCGGGCGCAGCGAACCGTCGGCGATGCCGTCGTTGAGGAGACCCGCGAAGCGCCGGGTGATGCGTTCGAAATCCAGCAGCAGCCGGTCCTGAATCACCTCCGGTACCGAGGTCAGGGCGGAGGTGCGCAGCAACGGCGCGTCCCCTGCCAGCTGGTACTCGACCAGACCGGCCGCAGCGGCGCTGAGTCGGTCTCCGGCGCTGGCATCGAGCGCCATCCCCGCGCGTTGACCGGCCCGCATCAGCGCCAGGGTGTGCTCGAAACAGGCCACGACCAGATCGTCCTTGGTGTCGATGTGGTGATAGAACGCGCCCTTGGTCAGGTTCAGGCGTGCCGTGATTCGGTCTACAGAGGCGCCGAAATAGCCCTCTTCGTTGATCAGCTGGGTCGCGGCCCCGAGGAACTGTTCGGCGCCGCCCTCGGATTCAGCGCGATCGCGCGCGCCGAGAGGCGCAAGTCCCTGCGGCGGCCACGCAAGGTCCGCGGCGGCCACGCCACGGAACAGAATCTCCCGGATGCGGGCCAGAATCCGGCCGTAGTCATCCGGGTCGTAGCGTTGCAGCCAGACCACAGCCCAGAACACCGTGGACAGCAGGAAGTGGGTACGCGCGTTCCGTACCGGGCGCGGCGCCCGCTCTTCCTCGTCATCGAGCAAACTGCGCAGCCGTCGATACATGGCAACATAGGCTTCGTTCACGGCAGGGTCGTTCAAGGCACGAACGTCGTTGAACACCGCGATGGGCTCAGCGTTCCCCTCGCGCATGCGCGCATGCCACTTCAGATAGCCTTGCAGGAAGGCGTCGACCCGCGCCTCGGGCGTCGGCGCCGAGGATGCCGCAGTGAACAGGTCCTGGTAGTGGGCGATGGCCCGCTGGAAGCAGGCTGCGGCCAGCGCCTCCTTGTTGGGAAAGTAGTAGATCACCCCGGTGGGAACGATGCCGAGCTGGGCCGCGACGTCCTTCAACGTCATGCCTCGGACGCCGCGCCTGTTGAGCACCCGCACCGCCGCCACGAGGATGGCGTCCCGGCGCTGGCGATAACGTGCGGTCTGGCGGGGTTTCGGCGCCTCGCTCACGGCGGGCCCTCTTCGAGCTCGCTCAGTCCCCGCTCGACCCGGGCCGCGCGCTCGGCATCCCACCACCAGAGATCCTGCCAGCCCACGCGCTCCAGCGGATAGCTGTCGGGCA
>SKUB01000097.1 GCA_007122315.1 Pseudomonadales bacterium
ACACCACGCGCCCTGACAGCACCGTTCTGTCGCAGGACACGAATGCGCCGCCGCTGATTCGAGTCGCCCGGGGCAACTACAGCCTGTGGGCCAGCAACGAGCGCTGGCAGTGCAAGTGGCGCGAGGAACGCAGCGGCATGCTCAGCGGCTTCTCGCTGGCGGACGGGACGCCTCAGGCTGGCAGCAATGGCAACATTCCGGCGGTCTCGGGCATTCCGGCTTCCCCGGAGAATCCCCGCCGTGTCACGAGCGGTACCGATCTCGGTGTGGGCCTCGGCAGCGGCCTGCGCCAGGGTGAATTCATCGTCCGGGTGGAAGCCTGCGTCGAAGGCCTCGAAGGCAGCGAGCGCTGCAAGCGCTACCCCGGCGGCAATCTCAAGCCTGTCGGGATCCTGCAGCTTTACGGCGACGATGACCTCATCGACTTCGGCCTGATGTCCGGCAGTTACAGTCGAAACAAGTCCGGCGGCGTGCTGCGCAAGAACGTGTCCAGCTTTCGCAATGAGGTCAATGTCAACACCGATGGCACGTTCAGGCCGCAGCCAGCCACTGGCGGCATCGTCGGGACGTTGGATCGCTTCCGGATCTACGGCTATCGGCACCGCAACCCGGGAACCTACTTCGGCGAGGCGGGAAGCGACGACTGCTCCTGGGGTTTGTCCACGATCCCTGATGGGCGCTGCAGCAACTGGGGCAATCCCCAGGCGGAAATCTTCCTGGAGTCACTGCGCTACTTCGGTGGACAGAGCGCGGATCCGAACTTCGACACCGATGACTCGGGTCGCATCGCGGGATTGCTGACGGCGGACTGGAACGACCCGGTGTCTGACGACAACTTCTGCGCGCCACTGAACGTGATTCAGTTCAATGCCAGTACCACGTCCTATGACGGCAATCAGCTTGGAAGGGCCAGTGAAATCGGGCTGGGAAGCGTCACCGCCGCCACCGACGCCATCGGTGTCGGCGAGGGCGTCCATGGATCCGAGTGGTTCGTCGGGACCACTCCGGGTAACAGTAATCAGCTTTGCTCCGCCAAGACCATCAATTCCCTCGGCGCGGTGACGGGGACCTGCCCGGATGCACCTCGGCTCGAAGGGACCTACAACATTGCAGGTCTGGCCCACCACGCCTGGACGCAGGGTGTGCGTGACGACCTGCGTGGCAATCAATTCGTCAAGACTTTCGGAGTCACGCTGGCTCCTGCGGTGCCGCGGGCCGTGATTCCCGTCCCGGGGAGCTCGGATGGCCGCGTCGTCACGCTGCTGCCTGCCTGCCGCAACACCTCGCTGACGCCAGATGCGAACTGCGCCATTGTCGATTTCAAGATCGTGGAGCAGGACTTTGCTGCGGGCACTGGCAGCTTCTACGTGAACTGGGAGGACAGCGAGCAGGGCGGCGACTTCGACTCCGACATGTGGGGCATGATCCGCTATGCGTTCGAAGGCAACGTGCTGCGGATCACGACCCAGGTCGTCGCCCAGTCCACCCCGAACCGCATGGGCTTCGGCTACATCATCAGCGGTACCGACAATGGTGACGGCTTCCGGGTCCACTCCGGGAACGCGAATTTCGTGTTCACCGACCCGAACGGCTTTCCCGACTGCAGCAGCGGCTGCAGAGCGGGCGATCCTGAGACCACCGCGGAGTACATTGTCGGCGGCAGTGGCTCGGCGGCGGGGTTGCTCGAGCAGCCGCTGTGGTATGCGGCGAAGTGGGGCGGTTTCGACAAAAGCGAAGGCGATCTGACGCCGGCGCGCCAGGAACTCTGGGACAGCACCGGAGACGGGGTGCCGGACAATTACGTCCTGGCCGTGAATCCTGCGGTACTCGAGGAGGCGCTGGACGAGGCTTTCCTCTCGGTACTCGTGACCACCGCCTCGGCCGCTTCGGTGGCCACCAACTCCACCCGACTCGATGCGGACGCCGCCATCTATCAGGCCCGCTTCAACAGCGAGCGCTGGAGCGGCGAAATGCTGGCTTTTGGTATCACCAGCGATGGGCAGGTGGAACCGGAACCGATCTGGAATGCGGCCACCCGTCTGGATGCTCAAGCTCCTGCAACGCGGCGGATTCTGTCTTCGACCAACCTGCTGGCGCCGACGACGGCCGACCCGGTGCGGATCACGACCACAGGCATCAACTTCCAGTGGGACGAGCTCTCCGAAGCTCAGCGCAACGCCTTGCGCCAGGGCTTGACCACCGAGGAGCTCGCGGCTGGCCTCGATGAGGAGCGGCTGCTGTTCCTGCGCGGCAAGCGCAGTCTGGAGCGGACCACAGCCAACCAGGCGCTACCGTTCCGACGCCGGGACAGCGTCCTCGGTGACATCGTCAACTCGAACCCGCAGTTCGTCGGCACCCAGGACTTCGGGTACGGCGGTCTCGGTCCTAACGACGCGTTCGCGACCGGTGTGGGGGCAGCCTACGCCGCCTACAGGTCGGCAAACGTAAACCGGGTTCCGCTGGTGGTGGTGGGCGCCAACGACGGCATGCTGCATGCTTTCGATGCCCGGGTGGACGACGCCAATCTCGCCACCGGTGGCCGCGAGGTATTTGCCTACGTGCCTGCCTCGATCTACGGCCAGCTCCACGATCTGACCCGGCCGGACTACGTCCATCGTTACTACGTCGATGGTACGCCCCGCGTTGCCGATGCCTACCTCGGGGCCGACAAGGGCTGGCGCAAGGTGGTCGCGGGCACCACGGGAGCGGGTGGTCGCAGTGTGTTCATGCTCGACGTCAGCAATCCCGAGAACATCAGTTCGGCAGATGTGCTGTGGGAGTTCCGCCATCTGCGCCTGGGCGTCCCCATTGGCCAGCCCTCCGTCGTTCCGCTGTCGAACGGCAGATTCGGGGTGGTGGTCAGCAGTGGCTACAACAACGGTACCAGCGGCCGTGTGTTCGTTCTCGATGCGGCCACCGGCGCGATCATCTTCGAGTTCGACACCGGCGAATCCAGCAGCGGTATGGGCACGCCATTGGTTATCGACACCACCGGCAACGCCATTGCCGATCGCATCTACGTCGGTGACATGGAAGGTCGGCTGTGGCGCTTCGACATGCCGCGATCGAATCAGAATGACACCCGCAATTGGGGTGCCCCGGGTTTTCTTGTGGACCGGGTTTCGGGCACCAACTTCGTGCGGCCGCTTGCCATTGTCCGGGGTCCGAACGATGAGGTGCAGCCGATCACCGCGCAGCCGGAGGGTGGCCGCAACCAGGACGGCAACATCATGCTGTTCTTCGGCACCGGCACGTTCTTCCGCAATGGCGACAATATTGTCGGGTCGGATCCGGACGTGCAGAGCTTCTACGGTATCGTCGATCGTGGTGAGCGGGTGCACAGCCGAACCGGTCTCACCGAGCAGGAAGTCCTGCTGGAAGAGCGGGCATTCGGCCGGGATCTGAGGGTGGTATCCAAGAACGAACTCACCGGCGTGTACGGCTGGTACATGGATTTGCTCTGGAAGCAGAGCCGTAGTGGCCCGGGTGCCATCGGAGAGCGCGTGACGCAGCGCGCCATCCTCAGGGGCGGCCGCATCATCTTCACCACCCTGATTCCTTCTGCCAACGCCTGTGACTTCGGCGGCTCGAGCTGGCTCATGGAACTCGATGCGTTCACAGGTGCGCGCATCGAGCGGCCCGTGTTCGACCTCGATGGGGACGGCTACTTCGATGATTCGGACATGATCACGGTAATGATCGACGGCGAGTCGGTACAGGTCGCCCCCTCGGGCCAGATGCCCGATGGTGCGGGACTCCTGTCGCAGCCGACCATCCTTTCTGCCGGTGAGCGTGAGTACAAGTTTCTGTCCGGTTCCACCGGCCAGATCGAGAGCATCACGGAACGGGGATCGGACGATTTCGGTCGCCATTCCTGGCGTGAGCTGCGCTGATCAGCAGCGTACGGCCCGGTTCGGACCTTGGGTCCGGGCCGGGTCGATGTCCTCCGGGCGCATGATGCGTCCGCGTCCTTGAATGTTGATGACGAGCACCCGCGGCAGCGCGGCGCTGCCTTCGGGTGCGCAGTACTCGAAGCGTCCGTTCTGCCAGGCGGTCTGGCCGTTCGGCAGCATGCGCAGGTAGCGACCGGTACGGAAAG
>SKUB01000057.1 GCA_007122315.1 Pseudomonadales bacterium
CACCCGGACCTGCAGGGCCAGCTGCTGCCGGGCTACGACTTCCGCAACAATGTTCCGGGCGCTGCGGACCCGGGCGATGGCAGCGGCGGCGGCGCCTCGAGCTTCCACGGCAGCCACGTCACCGGCACCGTGGCGGCAAGGACGGACAATGCGACCGGCGTCGCCGGCGTCGGCTGGCAGACCCGGGTGCTGCCTATCCGCGTCCTCGGTCGCAGCGGCGGCAGCAGCGCCGATGTAATGGAAGCACTGAGGTACGCGGCCGGTCTCGAGAACCGCTCCCAGACGCTTCCGGAGCGACCGGTGGACATCATCAACCTGAGCCTGGGCGGCGAGGGTTCATCTGCCCAGGAGCAGGCGCTGTACGACGAGATTCGCGAGCTGGGCATATTCGTGGTCGCCGCCGCAGGCAACCAGTCCAGTTCCAACCCCTTCTTTCCCGCGTCCTACCAGGGCGTACTCGCGGTCAGCGCCACGGCCATCGACAACCAACCCGCCTCCTACTCCAACTTCGGACCCCAGATCGATCTCGCGGCGCCCGGCGGTGAGCCGGTGTTCGGCGGCGCCGTACTCAGCACCGTGGGCCGGGAAGTGGAGGACAGCGAAGGCAATCGCAGCATCGAGTTCGTCTACCAGGGTCGGGCCGGTACGTCGATGGCCGCGCCCCACGTGGCAGGCGTGATCGCGCTGATGAAGGCGGAGTTCCCGGACCTGACGCCGGAACTTTTCGACAGCCTGCTCGCCTCCGGCGTGCTGACCGATGATCTCGGCGAACCCGGCCGCGATGACCGTTACGGCTTCGGCCTGATCAACGCCCGCAAGGCTGTGATCGCCGCGCAGCAGGCCGCTGATGGCAGCCTGGAGATTGCCGCGCAGATCGTGGCCTCGCCTCGCAGCCTCGACTTCGGGCCGTTCACTACCCAGGCGAATCTGACGCTCAGTAACGCGGGCACGGTTCCCGCCGCGGTGACGGCCATCTCGACGACCGAGGCCTGGCTCAGCGTCAACGAGGACAACGTCACGGCGGACGGGCTCGGCAGCTACAGCGTTTCCGTGCAGCGTGCAGGGCTTGCCGACGGCCGCTACAGCGCCGAGATCCAGGTGACGACCACGGCCAACGCTGTCACGGTGCCGGTGCAGCTGCGGGTCGTCACCGGGGGCACCGATGCCGACGCCGGCTTTCACTACATCGTCCTTGCGGATCCCGATACCGGTGAGGTGATGGAGCAGGTCACCGCCGTGGCAATCGACGGACGTTACGACTTCGTGTTCGAGAACGTCCCGGAGGGTGAGTACGAACTCTATGCCGGAACCGACATGAACAACAATTTTCTGGTTTGCGACGAGGTGGAGGCCTGCGCCCTCTTCCCCACGCTGGATGCACCGGGCATCCTGCAGGTGAATCAGGACATCACCGGTATCGAATTCGTCACCGGCTTCCGTAGCATCCGCTTTGACGCCGGCGCAGACGCAACCGGCGCCGCTGGGGCCGCCTCGCGGCCCGACCTTCGCTCACGTTCCAGACTGGAGATCGCCCCATGAGTCGCCTGCTCCTCGCCCTGCCGCTGCTGCTGGCGATGGCCTGTTCCGGCACCCCTTCCCGGGACATTCCCATCACGGTCCTTGGGCGCAGCGACCATTGCGGGCTGGACCTGAGCTGGCAACGCATCGAAAGCGCGTCGGAGCTGCCGCAGGCGTTGCCTCAGGTGGGCATCCCCGACGACAGCACGACGCTCGTGATCAGCATGGGCACCCAGCCCACCGGGGGATTCAGGATCGTACTGCCGGAGAGCGCAACGCGCGAAGGCGAGGATGTACGCCTCGATGTCCGTCTCGAAGCGCCGGAGGCCGACGCCATGGTGACCCAGGCCCTGACTTCCCCCTGCGTGCTGATTCGCCTGCCCATAACGCCGGCCACGCCACTCGGCGTGCATTTCTCAGGTACGGCCGCGGAGATGCGCGGCCGCAACACGCGGTAATCCCTGACCGGGCACACGCGCTTGTCAGGCGGGCCTTAAGGAGCGCATGGCGGCGGGATCAATGCCCGCGCGGGCGCAACAGGCAGAGCAGATCGTATTCCTGCTCCGCCACCCGGCGGCCGCTCGCAGCCATGACGATGTTGGAGAACGTGCCGTCGAGATGACCGCGCGCCTGACCCGCCAGGCCCAGCCCCCAACGCATGGTCCCCAGCACCTTCCACCAGTGGAAGCTGTGAGCATCGAAGTGGCCGCCGCCTTCGTTGTAGCCGCGGATCAACCCTTCCCGGGCACCGAAGCCGCCGACCTCACGTCGATCCTCTCCGAAGCGCCAGCAGCGCAGGCAGGGCCAAGCGAGATCCTCCATGGGATCACCTATCTTGGCGACTTCCCAATCCAGCACCGCAGCCAGACCGTCGTGATCGACGATGATGTTGCCATTGCGCACGTCGCCGTGAACGATGCTGAGACGGCGCGGCGGCGCCGGCAGATTGCGCGTCAGCCAGCGCAGACCCAGGTTGAATACGGGCGATGGCTGCAACAGGTTGTCGATCTGCTCCGCGAGGCGCGTCAGCGCCAGCTCCGCTGGGGTTTCCTCACTGGGCCGAGACAGCGACTCTGGTGCCTTCGACGCGGGTATCTGGTGCAGTGCCGCAAACGCCCTGCCCAGCGATTCGACGATACGATGCCCGGTACCGTCGGCTGCCACCTGCCGCAGCACACGACGCGGCACAGTCTCGCCTGCCACCCGGTCGGAGATGAAGAACGGGCCGCCGACCCAGGACGGTTCCTCGCTGGCAAAATGCACATGGGGCACCGGAACGCCGCCCTCCTCCGCCAGCTGGATCAGCGCCGCTTCGTCGCTGATCTTCATCAGTTCGATATTCAACGTCGGGAGATAGGTCACGCACAGTGGCTGACGCCTGCCATCATCCCGGACCGCATCGAACAGCACGTTACCGCGACGGGCGCCGGCAGAGGTCTCGACCATGCCCTCGATCGAGACGCCGGTGCCCCACTTTTCAGCGAGGAAACGCGACAGCCCATCGGCGACCCGCGACTGACGCACCGCTGCGGTTTCCTGCATCTGCGCCGCATCGGTCACAGGCTTTCCTCCGCAGCGTCGTAGCGGTCATAACCCGGGCGCACAATGGCGAGCTTGTCGCGTGTGGTGGCCATCAGCGCATCCCAGGCGCTGGCCTCGAAGCCCGCCGGCAGAACGTCACGGGCAAGATCGGTGGCCAGCTGCTGGTTGAGGTCCTCAACCTGATCCTGCAGCGCCCCCGGCAGCAGGTCCTCAGGCCCCAGGCCCAGCAGTCGGCACAGACGCTGCCGCTCACGCAGCAGGAAGGAATTGCCGAGACGGACCTCCCGCTCGAGGATGCGGCACAGATTCAGGGCCACCCGGGTCCGGTAGTTGAGGGGCCCCTCCAGCGCGGGCATCAGCTCGCCCTCGAGATAGTCACCCAGGGTCGCGAGCAGCTCGCGGGTGTCCGGTCGATCCTGCATGCCCTCTCCTTCAGTCTTTCAGCAGGGCGAGGGCCGCTTCGGCGCGGTTGACCACGGAGTCCGCGAACGCCGTCAGATCCATGTCACCGCGCTCGCCCATCGCACCAACCTGATAGCGCTTGTAAACACCCTCCCCGATGGCCGCCAGGCGCCAATGGGAGAAAGCCCGATAGTAATTGATGCCGCCGAGATCCCGTCCGGTGGCGGATTCGTAGCGCGCCACAAGTTCGTCCCGGGTCGGGAATCCGCCGGCTGTCGTCGGCGGCTGATCGCCGGGACGGGTATCAAGTTCTCCGGGCTCGATCCAGGAGTTCAGCAGGTAGCCTACATCCGCTAACGGGTCACCAAGGGTGCACAACTCCCAATCGAGCACGGCGGTGATTCGCGGGCCGGACACGAGCATGTTGCCAAGCCGGTAATCGCCATGAACGATGCTTGCGCCGATCTGCTCGGGCATGCGCTCAGTCAACAGCCGACAGGACTCCTCCATGGCCGGAATGTCCCGGGTTTTAGAGTTCTCCCACTGCTTGGTCCAGCGCTTGAGCTGGCGCTCGAGGTAGGCCTCCTTGCGGCCCAGCTGACCGAGCCCTAC
>SKUB01000364.1 GCA_007122315.1 Pseudomonadales bacterium
TCAGCGGGTGCCGTAGACGACCATGGTCTTGCCCTTGACGTGCACCAGACCCTGATCGGACAGGGTCTTGAGCACGCGCCCGACCATCTCCCGTGAGCAGCCGACGATGCGGCCGATCTCCTGGCGGGTGATCTTGATCTGCATGCCGTCTGGGTGCGTCATGGCATCCGGCTGCCGGGACAGCTCGAGCAGGGTGCGGGCGACGCGACCCGTGACGTCCAGAAATGCCAGGTCACCGACCTTCTCCGTGGTCTTGCGCATCCGCTCCGCCATCTGCTCGCCGATGAGGTAGAGCATGCTGGTCTCCTCCTCGGCCAGCTCACGGAAGCGGACGTAGGAGAGCTCCGCCACTTCACACTCGGTCTTGGCCTTGACCCAGGCGGAGCGGGGCTTGTCGTCTTCGAACAGGCCCATTTCGCCGAAAAAATCACCCTTATTGAGGTAGGCGACGATGATCTCGCGCCCGCTGTCGTCTTCGATCAGAACGGTGACCGAGCCTTCGGTGATGAAATAGAGCGAGTCGGACGCGTCGCCGGCGTAGATGATCGTCGACTTGGGCGGGTACTTGCGGCGATGCGCAGCGGCGAGGAAGGCTTCGATGCCGCGCGGCGTAGCGGCTGAGAGGTTTACGCTGACCATCTTCCCGTTCCCCATACGCACAGGTTGCCTCAGGGGCAACCTGCCAGGATCATGCCACCGGGTCCCCGGCCATTCAATTCAAGCACTCCGCGTGAATTCTGCCACTCGCCGTGCGTGCCGGAGAGCCTTGGGTGAGAATGGCGCTCCGATCGCATCGAGGACGAGGCATCATGCAAGCACGCATCAAGTGGGTCGACGGCGCCATGTTCGTCGGCGAGTCAGGCAGCGGCCACAGTGTGGTCATGGACGGCCCGCCGGACCACGGCGGCAGGGATCTCGGCATCCGTCCCATGGAAATGGTGCTGCTCGGGCTCGGCGGCTGCGCCAGCTTCGACGTCGTCGACATCCTGAAGAAGGCACGGCAACCGGTGAGCGACTGCGTGGCCAGGCTCGAAGCCGAGCGCGCGGATTCTATTCCGGCCGTATTCACCAGGATTCACCTGCACTTCGTGGTGAGCGGCCGGGGCCTGAAGGACAAGCAGGTGGCACGGGCGGTACAGCTTTCAGCGGAGAAGTACTGCTCCGCATCGCGGATGCTCGAGGCGGGCGGCGTCGAGATCCATCACAGCCACGAGGTCGTGGACCTCGATGCCAGCGAAGGAACCAAAGCATGAGCGAAGCCCAGCGACCCGGTCCGACTGCCGGACTGCGTCACGTCGCCCTGTTCGTGGATCAGTTCGAAGCGTGTCTGGACTTCTACCAGCGCCTCATGGGCATGGCCGTGGAATGGCACCCCGATGAGGACAGCATCTATCTGTGTTCCGGCAACGACAATCTGGCCCTGCATCGCAGCAGCGAGGCCGGCAGCAGTGCCGGCCAGCGGCTCGATCACATCGGTTTCATCATCGATGCAATCGATGACGTCGATCGCTGGTATGCCTTCCTGGAAGCAGAGGGTGTAACGCTGCTGACGGCACCGCGCACCCATCGGGACGGCGCGCGCAGCTTCTACTGCGAGGATCCAGCCGGCACCAAGGTGCAGATCATCTTCCATCCGCCGTTGTCCACGGGCGCCTGACCCACGCGCCGGTGAGGCCTGGCTCTCGGCCCTGCCGGCTTTCGGGACGCCCGGTCAGATGCGGTAGGCCGTGGCGGTCATCAGCCGCGACACTGCCGTCATCAGGCGCCGCACCGGTTCGGGAAACGCGCTGCCGCCAGCCTCCAGCGCCTCCTGACCATGGCGTGACTCGTCTTCGCGCATGCGTTCGACGATGGCCCGACTGCGCACGTCCGCTGCCGGCAGCGACTCGCGGTGCCGATCGAGGTGGGCCACCACCTGATCCTCGGTGGCATGGATGAAACCCAGGCTCACGCGGTCACCCGCGACCCCGGCCAGGACGCCCATGCCGAAGGACAAGCCGTAGAAGACGGGATTCAGACGGCTCGGGTCTGCCTGCAATTCCTTCAGCCGCGCAGCGCACCAGGCGAGATGATCCTCTTCCTCACGGGCGGCACTCGCCATGGACCGCCGGACGGCGGGATCCCGTGCCGTCAGCGCCTGGCCCTGGTACAGCGCCTGTGCACAGACTTCCCCGGTATGGTTCACCCGCATGAGCCCCGCGGCGTGGCGCCGCTCCTCAACCGTCAGTTCACCGTCCGTGCTCTCTGCGGAAGGCAGCGCTTCCGCGGGAGACGGACGACGCGGCGGCGGGCCATTGCCGCTGAAGCTGCGCAGCAACTGGTCGGCCTGAAGGATGGCCCGATCAATGAAGGGAGATGCCATGGGAATGCTCCAAACAGCGCCCGTAGCGGCTGCTATCATCTCATGAATGGTGATGGGGCGCGCCGGCGACGCCCAGCCGGACAAGGAGCCCGGTCCGTGACGGACGCCCGTGATCTCGCCCTGATGATACGCTCGCGGACGCCGCTGATCGTGGTCGAATCCCACGACGAGAAGCGGGTGCTGGAACTCGTGGCCGGCATCGCCATGCGGCAGGGTCTCGGCTGCCATGAGTGGACCGCGGTGCGCGGTCTCGAGCGCGGCGGTCTCGCCCGCAGCGTCGTCCCGGACGCGCCGCGGGCACTGGAGCCGGAAGCGGTGCTCACCGAGATTCTGCGCGATGGCGGGCCAGCCATCTATGCCCTGTGTGACTTCCATCCTTACTTCCGCGACGAGCCCAAGCTGGTGCGCCTCGTCCGCGAGATCGCGCTCGACTACGATCGGCTGCACTGCACCCTGATCTTCATCAGCCACCGCCTCGAGCTGCCGCCGGAGCTGAGCCGGCTCGGCGCCCGCTTCGAAATGGCGCTGCCCGACAGCGAGACCCTGATGGCCATCGTCCGCGAGCAGGCAGAGGACTGGGCCCGCGCGCATCCAGGGCAGCGGGTGCGCACCGACCGCGGCACCCTCGAGCGCCTGATCGGGAATCTGCGGGGCGTCAGTGAAGCCGATGCACGGCGCCTCATCCGTCACGCCATTTTCACCGACGGCGCCATCACCGAGTCCGACCTGCCGGCTGTGAACCGGCTCAAGTTCGAGCTGATCGGCGCCGACGGCGTGCTCGCGCTGGAGTACGACACCCCCACCCTCGATGCCGTGGCCGGACTCAGCAGGGTCAAGCGCTGGCTCGACAAGCGTCGTCGAGCCCTCGGCGGCGAGGGCAAAGGTCAGGATCGGCCCCGCGGCATGCTGCTCCTCGGTGTCCAGGGGGGCGGCAAGAGTCTCGCCGCACGCTGCATCGCCGGAGAGCTCGGTCTGCCCCTGCTGCGGCTGGACTTCGGCGCGCTGTACAACAAATTCATCGGCGAGACGGAGCGCAATCTGCGCGAGTCCCTGCGGCAAGCCGAGAGCATGGCGCCCTGTGTGCTGTGGATGGACGAGATCGAGAAGGGGCTCGACGTGCGCGGTTCCGACAACAGCACCTCGCGGCGGGTTCTCGGGACGCTCTTGACCTGGCTCGCGGAGAACACCACCCAGGTGTTCGTGGCAGCCACCGCCAACGACATCCAGGCGCTGCCGCCCGAGCTGCTGCGCAAAGGCCGGCTCGACGAGATCTTTTTCGTCGATCTTCCGGGTGCGGATGCGCGACGGCAGATTCTGACTATCCATCTGCAGAAACGCGATTGCGATCCGGATGCACTCGACCTCGATGTGCTGGTCGCTCACTCGGAGGGGTTCACCGGCGCCGAGATCGAGCAGGCCGTCGTCTCCGCCCGCTATGCGGCAGCCAGTCGCGACGGCGAGGTGGACACGGAGGCGCTGCGGCGGGCACTGGACGGCACGGTCCCGCTGTCGGTCACCATGGCGGAGTCGTTGGCAGCACTGCGCGCCTGGGCCAGCGAGCGCTGCGTCCCGGCCGATTAGCCGCATCGCACAAAGCTCGGCCCGTCCGCGCTGCGGCGGCCTGGGCTCTGTTGCGCGCCATCCATGGCGCGCACCCCTACGGGGCGCACTTCGTGCGACGCAATTCGCTCCCGGCGAATTGCGCCCACA
>SKUB01000116.1 GCA_007122315.1 Pseudomonadales bacterium
CGCGACAGTTCGGGCGCGCAGGCGTACTTTCCAGTACGTCGAGCACCCGGACGGAGCGCAACGCAGGATTTGCCGGTATATCCGCGGCCGCAGCCGTGAATCGGTGAGATATGCGGGCTAGTTCCGCGGCCGGATCAGACACTCCTGCATGGTCGATGCCACCAGTTGCCCGTCACGATCGAAGAACGCGCCTCGAACGAATCCCCGCGCCCCACTGCTCGACGGGCTCTCCTTGGCGAACAGCAGCCACTCGTCGGCCCTGAAGGGGCGATGGAACCACAACGCGTGGTCAAGGCTGGCACCCTGGATGCCGTTGCCCGGTCCCGGTCGACGTCCATGGGGCAGAAGCGATGTGCTCATGAAGTCCATGTCGGACATGTAGGCCAGCAGGCACAGGTGCACCTCGGGATCATCGGGAAGCCGTTCGGCCGCACGCATCCAGGTGTGCTTGTAGGGTGGGTGGGGATTCGCTTCGCCCAGCAGCAGGCCTTCGACCTGGCGGCAGTCGATGGCATCGAAACGGAACGCGAAACGTTGCACTTCCGGGTACTTTTTTGCGATCTGCGCATAGCGCTCACGGTCGCTGACGAGATCGTCCGGCCCCGGCACGTCCGGCATGGGCACCGCATGCTCGAGCCCGTCCTCGGCCACTTGCCACGATGATGACAGGTTGAAGATGGCGCGGCCGTGCTGAATGGCAACGACCCGGCGGGTGGTGAAGCTGCGCCCGTCGCGGATTCGATCGACGTCGTAAAGGACGGGCAGGTTCCAGTCGCCGGGCCGCAGGAAGTAGGCGTGCAGGGAATGCAGCATTCGGCCCGCCTCGATGGTCCGGTAGGCCGACGCTATGGCCTGGGCAAGCACCTGGCCGCCGAAGACGTGATGGCTGTTGGGATCGTTGTGCCCCCGGTACAGGTTCTCTTCGATCTTCTCCACATCAAGCAGACGCAGGATTTCAGCCAGCACTGGATTCATGGACGCCTCGCCCTGATCTCGGTGGGCGGCATGATAGCGGAATCCGGCGTCGTACTCGTCCCACCCGCTCGCGGGGCGCCGGACAGCGATGTGATCACAGCGCGTCGAGATCGCGGCGGGCAATGGCCGCGAGCTCTCGCATCCGTTGCACGCGCTGTGGGTCCTGCCGCGCCAGATTGCGGTAGATCATGGCCATGCGCGGATGCTTTTCGAAACGCTGCCGCTGGCGGGCGATGAAATCCCAGTACAGGTAGTTGAACGGGCAGGCATGCTCGCCGACTGCGTCTGACGGGTCGTAGCGGCAGCCTTCGCAGTAGTCGGACATGCGCTGGATGTAGCGACCGCTGGCGGCGTATGGCTTGGAAGCGAACACGCCGCCATCGCCGTGGAGCGCCATGCCCAACGTATTGGGCAGTTCCACCCACTCGTATGCATCTGCATAGACGCCCAGATACCAGTCGCAGACGGCTTTAGGCTCCAGGCCGGCGATGAGCGCGAAGTTGCCCGTCACCATGAGGCGCTGGATGTGATGCGCATACGCATTGCGACGGATGCCCGCTATGGTCTCGGCCATGCATTTCATGCCGGTCTCGCCGCTCCAGTAGAAGCCGGGCAGGGGAAGGTCGCCTTCGAGGGCGTTCTGCTCGGCGTAGTCCGGCATGTAGTGCCAGTAGATGCCACGGATGAACTCGCGCCAGCCGAGAATCTGCCGCACGAATCCCTCCACCGCGTTCAGCGGCGCTGCGTCATTGCGCCAGGCGTCCTCGGCCGCACGACAGCACTCCAGGGGATCGAGCAGGCCGGCGTTGAGATAGATGGAGATGACGGCGTGGTAGAGAAAATCCTCGCCGCTCGCCATGGCATCCTGGTGATCGCCGAACAGGGGCAGGGCGGTCTTCAGGAAGTGGGCAAAGGCCCGCCTGGCGTTGCCCGGCGTCACCGCGAACCAGAACGGCTCCAGGTCGCCGAAGGCGTCGGGGCAGCGGCTGCGCACCATCCTCAGCACTTCGCGTGTCGTCGCGTCCGGTTTGAAATGCATGGGCTGCGGCAACGTCGGGCGTGCCGTCGGCGGGGGTAGCGGTTCCCGATTGTCAGCGTCGTAGTTCCAGCGGCCGCCTGCGGGCTCGCCGTCTTCGAGCAGCAGATCGTGCCGGCGCCGCATCTCCCGATAGAAATGCTCCATACGCAGAGTCTTGCGGCCCTTGGCCCAGGTGGCGAAGTCTTCGACCTTGCACAGGAAACGGTCGTCATCGACCCAGCCGAAGTCGATCCCGTTGGCGTCGGACCAGGATTCGAGCGCTGTCTTGAGCCGCCATTCGCCCGGACAAGTCATGCGGACAGGCATGTCACCGTGGCGCTTCAGGGCACGTTCGAGCTCACCCGTCAGACTGCCGCTGTTGTCCGGGTCGTCGAGTTCGACGTACTCCACGGCGAATCCCGCCTTGGCGAGTGCGGCGGCGTGATGGCGCATGGCTGAGAACACGAAGGCGAGCTTCTTCGCGTGGTGGGGCGCGTACTCGACCTCGGCGGCGACTTCCGCCATCAGGATGCGGGTCGATGCCGGGTCAGCATCGCGCAGGGATGACAGCGCGGTGCTGAGCTGGTCGCCAAGGACGAGCACGAGCTGCTTCATGGGCAGCAGTCTCCAACGATGCGGCCCGTGCTGTGGTCGGCGAGAGGCTACCTGATCTGCGGCGGGAAGGCTTCAAGTTCACCCCGCACGCCGAACGCTCCGGCCTGGCGCAGCGTCTCCAGCGCTGGCCCGAGCGTCTGCAGCAGACTCGCCACCACCGGTGCGGCGTCGCTGCCGCCGAACAGGTCCCGCCAGCCGCCTGGCTCCGGCAGGGGTTGCCAGCGCACCTGTGCGGAGGCGTCCAGCTCGAGCACTTCGCGGATCGCGGCCTGTGCCTCGGCATACCCACCGAGGGCGTCCACGAGCCCAAGCTCCAGCGCCTGAGCGCCGGTCCAGACCCGGCCCCTGGCGATGTCACGGACAGTCTCCGGGGCCAGGTCGCGGCCCGCGGCCACTTTCAGCGTGAAGTCGTCGTAGACCCGGTCCAGCCAGTCCTGGTGCCGCGCCCAGCCGTGTTCGGTGTAGTCGTCGACGCCGGTCCACATGCCGGCGTTCGCGCTGGACCCCACGCTGTCCCAGGTCACGCCGAGACGTTCCTGCCAGAAGTCCCGGGTCACGAGCTTGCCACCGAGCACGCCGATGGATCCGGTGAGCGTGCCGGGCTGGGCAATGATGCGGTCTGCGTCCATGGCCACGAAGTAGCCGCCGGACGCCGCCATGTCACCCATGCTCACTACCACCGGTTTGCCGGCTTCCTGCGCCAGCAGGACCATGCGCCAGATGGCGTCGGAGGCTACGTATGAACCCCCGCCGCTGTCGACGCGGAACAGGATGGCCTTGATGGAGTCGTCCTCGATGGCATCCCGGAATGCGGCGGTCACGGTGTCCGATCCCATGCTTTGGCCGCCGAAAAGTGGACTGAAGCCGCTTTCGCCGCGGGCGACGGTTCCGGCAGCGTTGATGACCGCGACGGCTGTGGCCCGCCTCGGGGTGCGCTCCCGCGATGCCGCGTAGCGGCCTGCGCTGAGCAGTTCGAAGCTGCGCCCGATGGTGGCTTCGAGCTCCGCGTGGACCTGATCGCGATAGGCGATGCCGTCCACGAGCCCCACCTCCTCGGCCTCGGCGCCGAGAAACGGGCCGCGGTCGATCAGGGCCCGCAGGGCGTCGGGCTCGAAACCGCGACTGCTGGCAATGTCCTCGACCATCACCCGGAACAGGTCCCCCACCAGATCCGCCATGGCTTCACGATGTGCTGCGGTGAAACCCGTTTCCGTGAAGGTGTTCATCGCGTTCTTGTATTCGTGCCGCTGATCCAGGCGTGGCTCGACGTCAAGCTTGTCCAGCGTGCCGCGCAGGAAGGGCGATTCCGCGATCAGCCCCGTCAGCCCGATGTCGCCGGCCGGCTGCAGGTAGATGCGGTCGCAGGCGCTGGCCAGGTAGTAACCGATGTTGCCGGACTGCAGTTCTCCCATCGTCTCGGCGAAGGCGAATGCCGGCTTGCCGGCGTCCCGGAAGCGGGTGATGGCCTGGCGCAGCTCCTGGACCGTGCCGATACCGTGGCTGTCACCGCCGATGCGGACCGCCAGACCGAGAATCCTGTCATCGGCGGCGGCGCGATCGAGGGCCGACACGATTTCGGGCAGCGAGAGGCGATCGCTTTGCATGATTCGTCCCACCGGATCGGTGGGAGCTGCGGCAAGAACGCCCTGCTCGAGGTCGAGGGTGAGGACGGCGGCCCGGGGTACGCGTTCCCGCGTCAGGGTGAACGCGATCAGGGCAGCGAAGAGGGCGAGCAGCGTGACGCTGCCGACGACGGTGACAAGACGACGCATCCAGCGGCGGACCATGGCATCAACACCTGTTGCAGAAGAGCAGGTGTGTCACCGTACCTGTCTGGCGCGCGCGCTTTGGAATGGATGCGACGGGGCGGACCGCTGGAGGGACGAGCCGAGTCCTCAGGTGGACCGGCGCCGGCCGATCCGCAGGGCTGTCGGACAGGCGGCCGTTTTGTTCTCTCCTCGCGCATTCGCGGCCACAGCCGCGAATGCGCGAGCCGGACGAGCCTCAGCTGGCATCGGCCTCGTCGAGGAGCTCCAGAGCCTCTTCGAGGGCGGCCATGGCTTCACTATGGTTGCCCTGCTGATGCTGGGCCTCACCGGTGGTGCGAAGCTGGATGACCTCCTCGATCACCTCGGGTTCCAGCATCGGGCCGGCCGCAAGGCGGTTGTCGATCTTGGCCATCAGGCCAGGACAGCCGCTTGCCAGCGCCGAGGCTGCGAACGAAACGATGAAGAGCAATGCGATGACATGTTTCATGATGATCTCCCAAGTGGGTTCGCCTGAGCGGCGACCCCTTTTACGATCCACGTCGGTGCGTGAGTCGTCAAGTCGCACCGCCGCAGTGCGCCTCGTTGACTGCCCCGTGCGACGCGATGCCGGCGTTTTCACGACGCGCAATGATGGAGTTTTCGCGGAGATGCTCCCCGCGTCCGGCCGCGCGGACGCATGTGCGCTATAATCCGAAGTCATTACTCGGCGGCGTAAGGCGTCCTGGCGTCGGGGCGCCTACAGGTGGGCAGACCTGCAGCCGTCAGCTGCCGAATCTGACGGCTGCGCGCGAGAAACTTGCTCGATGTCCCGCTGTCTGACCGGGACGTGCTCTGAACACGGGCCTTCACCCTCCGATGGAAAGCGCATGATAAGCAAGCGGTTGGCAACGAGTCTCGGCGTCGTGGCAGCGTTCGCGCTGCTGGTATGGTGGCTGCTGGCGGACAGCGGGCTCGATGACCGGGGCGGTTTCGACCGTGGTGGCGCGCGCGGAGGAGATGGGCCCGCGGTGGCGGTGGAGGTCGGACATGTGGCTCGCCGTGACATCACCGATGTAGCGTTCTACACGGGTACGCTGCAGCCGGGCAGTCAGTTCATGCTGGCGCCGAAGGCGGGTGGACGCCTGCGCAGTCTGCTGGTCGACATCGGCGATCCCGTCGAGCAGGGGCAGACCATCGCCCAGCTCGACGACGAAGAGTTCGTGCAGAACGTCGCCGAACAGCGGGCCGCGCTGGATGTGGCCGAAGCTCAGCTCGAGGATGCCGAAGCGCAGCGTCAGGTGAGAGCGCGCTCCTTCGAACGCATCTCCGATCTGCGCCGCCGTAATCTCGCCTCCGAATCCGAGTTCGATCTCGCGCGTTCCGAAGCAGATGCTGCTGCGGCCAACGTCCGGGTGGCCCAGGCCCAGGTTGCGCAGCGCCAGGCTGCGCTGCGCGGCGCCGAGGTCCGGCTGTCGTACACGCGGGTCCGGGCGGAGTGGAATGGCCAGGGCGGTGGTGCGATGCGCTACGTGGGCGAGCGTTTCGTCGATGAAGGCGCGAACGTGGCGGCCAACGAGCCCATCATCTCCGTGATCGATCTCGACCGCCTGCGGGCGGTGACGTTCGTCACCGATCGCGATTTCGCCCGTCTTCGGGTCGGCCAGGTCACGCGCATCCGCAGCGAGGCCCGGCCCGGGGAGGAGTTCGAGGGCCGCGTGGAGCGGATCGCTCCGCTGTTGCGTGAGGATTCCCGTCAGGCCCGGGTCGAGATCCTCATCGCCAACGATGAGCGCCGTCTCAGCCCCGGCTTTTTCGTCAACGTGGAAGTCGACGTGGAACATCTCGAGGACGCACTGGTGGTGCCGCGGGATGCCATCGCCCGGCAGGGCGGTCACACCGGCGTGTTCGTCATCGATGAGGATCACGAGGGCCGCGAGGCCAGGGTGAGCTGGGTCCCGGTGGTCGAAGGGGTGCGCACCGACAGTCACGTGCAGATTCTGGAGCCTGAAATTCGTGGCCGCGTAGTGACCCTCGGCCAGCACCGTCTGAGTGACGGTTCGCGGGTGCGGCTCGCACCCGACGACCGTATTGCGGGCTGACGGGAGCGCGCCATGAAACTTGCCGAGTTCACTGTCCGCCGGCCCGTGTTCACCACCATGATGGCGCTGATCGCCGTGCTGGTGGGTGCGTTTTCCATGACCCGCCTGCCCATCGATCTGATGCCTGACGTCACCTATCCGACGCTCAGCGTGGTCACCACCTACGAGAATGCGGCGCCTGAGGAAGTGGAGGAGACCATTACCCGCCGCGTGGAGGAAGCGGTTGCCACCGTTGCGGGCATCGAGGAACTGACGTCCGTCTCCCAGGAGGGCAGCAGCCAGGTGCGGGTGACGTTCCAGTGGGGCGTGGATCTTGATGTGGCCGCGAACGACATCCGCGATCGTCTCGATCGCATCGTCAATGCGCTTCCCGACGCTGCCGACCGGCCGCAGTTGCGGAAGTTCGATCCGGCATCGTTTCCCATCGTCATCTTCGGCGTCGAGAGCCGGCTCGATCCGCTGGCGCTGCGGCGTCTGATCGATGAACAAATCAGTTATCGCGTCGAACGCATACCAGGCGTGGCATCACTGGACATCTGGGGCGGCCTCGAGCGGGAAATCCAGGTGCGCGTCGATCCGGCGCGGCTGCAGGCCCTCGATCTGCCGATGGATCGGATCCGCACCGCGATCCAGGAAGCGAACGTGGCGGTTCCCGCCGGGGACGTGGAGCGGGGGCGGCTCGACGTGTCCGTGCGTACGCCCGGCAAGTTCGATGATCTCGATCAGCTGCGCAATCTGGTGGTCGCCCGACGTGCCGGTGGCAATGTAAGGCTCGGCCAGATCGCCGATGTGGTCGACACGCACGAGCGTGAAACGCGAATCGTCCGGATCAATCAGGAGCCGGGCGTACGGATGGCCGTACGCAAGCAGGCTGGCAGCAATACGGTGGAAGTTGCGAGCCAGGTGCTCGCCGAGATGGAACGCGTGGGGCGTGATTTCCCGGAAGTGAACATCTTTCCGATCATCGATCAGTCCCAGTACATTCAGAACTCCATCGACAATCTGACCCGGACCATCCTCTACGGCGGCGCGCTCGCGGTGCTGGTCCTGCTGGTCTTTCTGCGCAGCGTGCGCGGCACGCTGGTGGTCGCGGTCGCCATTCCGACCTCCATCGTCACCACGTTCGCGGTGATGTACTTCGGCGGTTTCACCATCAACCTGATGACTTTGGGCGGCCTCGCCCTGGGGGTCGGTCTGATGGTGGACAACGCCATCGTCGTGCTCGAGAACATCGCGCGGGTGCGCAAGGAAGAAAATTCCGATCGCATCCAGGCGGCAATACAGGGCACGTCCCAGGTGGGTCCCGCGATCATCGCCAGTACGGTCACCACCCTGGTGATCTTCGCGCCGCTGGTATTCGGGGAGGGGATCAGTGGTGAGATGTTCAGACAGCTCGCCTATACCGTGAGCTTCGCGCTGGTCTGCTCTCTGGTGGCCGCTCTGACCATCGTTCCCATGCTGGCGTCGCGGATCCTGGAGCCGGAGGATACGCCGCCCACGCTTGGGTTCCATCCGTTCAAGGCGCTTGGCGACCGGCTCGGCGAGGGCTTCGCCCGGCTGGAGCTTGCATATCAGCGCCTGCTTACGGTGCTGCTCGCGAACAAGCGCGAGACGCTGGCGGTGACCGCCATGATTTTCGTCCTCGCCCTGTTGCTCATTCCGCGCATCGGCGCCGAGTTCATGCCGCCGGCAGACGAGAGCGAAGTCCGCATCAGTGTGGAGAAGGAGCCGGGGACGAGGCTCGAAGTGCTCGATCGCACCATGCGCCAGGTCGAGGCCATCGTCCTGCCCAACATTCCCGAGTTGAAGTCCAGCTATACGCAGTTCGGTCAGTCCGGTTTTCGTGGCGGTAACAACCGGGGTGAACTGCGAGTATCCCTGGTCGGCGTCACCGAACGCTCCCGCAGCAGCGCAGAGATCGCCGCCGCCCTGCGCCCCATGCTTGCCGATATTCCCGGCGCGAACATCCGCGCGCGAGAGGGGGGCGGCCTGTTCCTGCTGCGCATGGGTACGGGCGGGCAGGATGCGGAACCGCTGGAAATCGAAGTGCGCGGGTTCGACCTGGCCCGGCTCGAAGCCATCGCGGCGGACGTGCGTGAGCGTGTCGAGATGATCGACGGCGTCACGGATACCCGGGTGAGTCGTGAGACCGGCGTCCCGCAGGAGCTCATGCGCATCGATCGCGATCGTGCCGCGGATCTCGATCTGTCCGTGCAGCGGGTGGCCCGCACCCTCGAGACGGCCATCGGCGGTGTCCGCGCCGGGGAGTTCACCGAGGAAGGGCGCGAGTATCGCATCCGGCTGCAGGTTCGGGATGCGGAGCGCCTCACTCAGTCTCAGATCCTTAACCTCACGATTCCAAGTGTGACGGACAACCGTTCCATCGCCCTGCGCAACGTGGTGCGCATCGAGGAGGGCGTCGGTCCGCAGCAGATCGACCGCAAGAATCAGCAGCGCCTGGCGGTGATCTACGCCAACATCAGCGGTCGTGACCTGGGCTCCGTAGCCGCAGACGTGCAGGCGATGTTGCGGGAAATTGCCATGCCTGATGGCTATGACGTCATGGTCTCCGGCCAGTTCGAGGACCAGCAGGAGGCATTCTCGGAACTCGGGTTGGCCATGATCATGGCGGTGCTGTTGGTCTACATGGTGCTGGCTTCACTGTATGAGTCGCTGCGTGATCCCCTGATCGTGATGTTCACGGTGCCGCTGTCCATCATCGGCGTCACCGCGATGCTCTATGTCACCGGTACCACGTTCAACCTGCAGTCCATGATCGGCATCATCATGCTGGTGGGCATTGTGGTGAACAATTCGATCCTGATCGTCGATCAGTCCGCTCAGCTCCGGCGCTCGCGGGGCTTGAGCGTTCACGATGCCGTGCTCGAGGCTGGTCGCCGGCGCCTGCGGCCGGTGCTGATGACCACCCTGACCACCACGTTCGCCATGTTGCCGCTGGCGCTTGGCATCGGCGAGGGTGCGGAAGCCCAGGCCCCCATGGCGCGTTCGGTGATCGGTGGTCTGCTGAGCGCAGTGTTCGTCACACTGCTGGTCATTCCGCTGATCTACGTGATCTTCCACCGCAAGGACGACGAGCGGGTGCGTGTGAGCGACCCTGAGCCGACGCGGCCGCGTCCGATTGAGGCGACCTGATTACCTGGCCTGTTGATATCGACTGAATCGAAGGGTTGCAACGGAACTTTGCGCTGGAATCGATGTGTTCGACGCGCGACCCTGCGGTCTCATCAAGCTGACAGGAGCGCGTCATGGGACGTCTGGTCGAAGGCAAGTGGGTCGACGAGTGGTACGACACCGAAGCCCACGAAGGCGAGTTCGTCCGCGAGGACGCTGCATGGCGGAACTGGGTGACGCCAGACGGCCGGCCGGGCCCCACGGGTGAAGGCGGATTTGCGGCGGCCGTCGGCCGCTATCACCTGTACGTATCGCTGGCCTGTCCCTGGGCTCATCGCACGCTCATTCTGCGCAAGCTGAAGGGCCTGGAGGAAGTCATCGACTATTCCGTGGTGCATCCGCACATGCTCGCGGATGGCTGGACGTTTGCGGAGGATTTCCCTGGCGCCACAGGTGACCGGCTCTTTGGTGCGAAATTCATGCGTGAGGTATACACGCGTGCCCGCCCGGATTGCAGCGGTCGGGTGACCGTTCCTGTGCTCTGGGACAAGGAACGCGACACCATCGTCTCCAACGAGTCGGCGGACATCGTGCGCATGCTCGACGCTGCTTTCGACGCGTTGACCGAGTCCGACGCCTGCTTTTCGCCAGCCGATCTCTTCGACGAGATCGATACGGTGAACGCCGAGGTCTACGACAACGTCAACAACGGGGTGTACCGCGCCGGGTTCGCCACCAGCCAGAAGGCCTACGAGAAAGCCTTCGATGACCTGTTCGCGACGCTGGACAGGCTGGATGAGCGGCTGTCCCGCTCGCGCTTCCTGGTGGGTGGCGTGATCACGGAGGCGGACTGGCGCCTGTTCACTACCCTCGTCCGCTTCGACGCGGTCTACGTCGGTCACTTCAAGTGCAACGCGAGGCGCATCCGCGACTATCCTGCGCTTTCCGCTTATCTGCGCGATCTCTATCAGTATCCCGGCGTCGCCGGGACCGTGGATCTCGATCACATCAAGCAGCACTACTACTACAGCCACGACATGATCAATCCGTCGCGCATCGTGCCCAAGGGCCCGACGCTGGATCTGGCGGCGCCGCATGACCGTGATGCGCTTGGTCCGCTGCAGGTACGGCGCAGTTCATGATCCGGTCATCTGGGCTGTCGATGATTTGAATTTCGGCCCGCCCTCGGAGAAGATGCAGCGACCGTGTTGATCGGAAGTCCGCGTATGTTGCAGACGCACGGCTCGGGTGCGCGGTTACCGCGCATCCTGAGGGTGAACGTGGGCGGCCAGCCCATCGAGTGGCTGAGCTGGCAGGATGCCGTGTGTCTGTACGCGCGCGATCTCGTGGTCTGGACGCTGGGCGAGCCGGTTCTGCGGATACGTGGTGGCTTCTCCCGGATCCATCAATGCCGCACCGTCCTCGACCTTCACAGCATCATTGCCTGCGATGGTCAGGTCGTGCCGCGGGCCAAGCCCGTCCCGCCGTTGACCAATCGGGCGCTGTTCCGGCGTGACCAGAACCTTTGCCTTTACTGTGGCAACGAGTTCCAGGACATGCATCTCACTCGCGATCACGTGGTGCCTCGTTCACGCGGCGGAACCGATGTCTGGGACAACGTGGTTGCCGCCTGCAAGCGCTGCAATCACCACAAGGGCAATCGCCTTCTCGAGGAAATCAGCCTCGACCTCAAGGCATTGCCTTATACACCCAACTTCGCCGAGTATCTGGCGCTGATCAACTCCGGCCGGATCCTCGGTGACCAGATGGCCTTCCTGAAAGCGCAGTTCGGCCGCGACAGCCGCCAGAAGCACTGACTGCGTGGCTACGGCCAACGATAGCGGGCAGTCGCGGCTGACACCGCGCATTTACGCCGGCTGGTCCATGGTGGGGCTCGCCTTTGGGCTCGGCTTCCTGACCAACGCGTTCTACGCCTATTCCCGGGGCATCTGGCTGCCGCCGCTGGCGAACGATCTCGCGGCGGATCGCTTTCAGGTGTCGCTGGCCTTCTCGCTGGTCAGCGTGGTGTCCGCACTGAGCGCACCCTGGGTCGGCGGCCTTCTGGATCGCCTGCCGGTCCGCCGCGTGCTGATCATCGCCGCGCTGTGGCTCGGCCTCGGCTATCTGCTGCTGTCGCTGGTGGCGAACCTGCTCATGCTCTATCTGGTGATGGGCACCTTCCTTGGGCTGGCCTTCGTCGCCCTTGCGGATGCGGGCCCGGCCAAGCTGGTGGTGAACTGGTTCCGCTCGCGCCGCGGGATGGCGCTGTCTATCATCGCCATGGGCGCATCCACGGCGGGTGTGGTGATGCCCCCGGTCATTGCTGCGCTCATCGAGGCGGTGGGGTGGCGCGGGCAGTTCGTCGTGTTCGGTCTCATTCTGCTGCTGGTGGTCGCACCGCTGGTGGCGCGGTTCGTGCGCAATGATCCCATCGAGGCGGGCGTGGAACCCGATGCGGCGCCCATGGGCGATGACGATGGCGACGACGATCGCATCTGGACCCGCGGTGAGTTCCTGCGCAGTTCCGACTTCTGGGGCATCGCGCTGGTGTTCGGCGTCATGCTGGCCACCTTCGGTGCCACGTCCACCCATCTTTTTGCCCACATGACGGACGTCGGTCATGCGCCCGGCCGGGCCGCAGTGGTGCTGTCGGCGATGGCCGCGGCGGCATTGCTCGCGAAACCGCTGTTCGGCTTCATGATCGATCGTTACGACCCGCGGCTGTCGGTCGCCCTCGCGGTGGGCTGTCAGGGCGTCGCGCTGGGTCTGCTGCTGGTGACCCACGCATTCGAGCCGCTCATCTTTGCGAGCCTGCTGTTCGGTCTCGGTTATGGCGGCATGGTGCCGCTGCGCAATGCCATCACGGCGCTGGCGTTCGGACGATCCTCCTTCGGTTCCGTATCCGGGACGCTGCGGCCGTTCCAGCTGCCGTTGGTGGTGGCGGCCATTCCCTTCGCGGGCTGGGTGTTCGACCGCTTCGGCAACTACGATCTCGCGTTCGGTCTGTTCTGCGTGCTGCAGCTCGGCAGCGCCCTGGGTATCGTGCTGCTCGGCCGCGCGGCGGCGCGCTCCGCCCGCCTGCGCGGCGTATTCGTTTCAGGGCGCTAGGTCGCAACCGAGGCGGCGGGCGTCGTCGATGAGTCGGTTGTCGGCGCCGAAGCGGAAACTGCTGAAGAACACCTGGCATCGCTCCTCGTCGTCGCGGAAGCGATCGTCGTTCGCGAGCCGCTCGATGACGTCGCTGTGGCCGAGGTATTCCCGGCTCATGCGGATTCCGCCCCCGGCCCCGGTATCGAGGTGGATGAACGTGTTCCCGCCGCTGCCCTGCCACGGTTGCCACGGCGGTCCGCCGCCGTCCGCTCCGCGGCCCGGATCGAGGTCCCGGGCGAAGCCCGCCCAGTACGCCATCATCCGCTCAGATAACGCTTCCCGGCCCTCACGGTTGCGTTCGTGGTAGAGGAGGCCGGAGAGCCGGCCGACGTCCCAATGCCCGAATACGAACGGGATCTCGAGTCCGTGCGCGGCACCGAGCAGCGCCGAGAGGTTGACGCCGAAGCGCCGGCCCTGTTCGTCCCAGTCCCAGCGATAGGCCCACACCGGAACCCCGGCGTTCTGCAAGCGGGCGGCGGGTTCCGTCACGCCGCGCAGCTGCCAGGCCAGGGCCCCGTATTCCGCCTGCAGGTCGTACAGGCGGGCGTCGCGGCGCCACAGCGGCAGGCCGGCAACCCTGACCACGTTGTCCGGTGAGAACACCATGAAGATCTTCGGTTCGTCGCGGTTCGTCCCGAGAATCATCGGTACGTTCACGAAGGCATCCGCATCCTCGAGGACGCTCGCGAAGCTGCGTTCGGGCAGCACGTGGCCGTCGCGGATCACGGTGGGTGACGACGGTCCGAGCAGGGCCTCGCCGTCCCGATACAGCGCGAACAGCTCGCTGCTATCGAGCGCGCGCAGGCGCTGGGCCAGCGCAGCGTCATCGAGCGCCTCGGCCCGTTCGCGCGCGCAGGCCCGGTCGCAATCCGGATCCTCGAGCAGACGCAGGACGACTTCGCGACTGCTGAATGGTGCCCCGGGAGCCTCGGGATCATCGCGATAGTTCATCGCGTTGCCGGCGCTGCTGCTGGCGGTGCCGCCGCTCTGGACGATGGCACCATGAAACAGGTTCTGGGCCAGGGGCGAGACCAGCAGCGAGAAGATGTTGGTCCCGCCTGCTGACTCGCCGAACACCGTGACGCGGTCGGGGTCACCGCCGAATGCGTTGATGTTGTCCCCGATCCATTCGAGGGCGGCCATGAGGTCGAGGGTGCCGAAATTACCGGAGGCATCCCGGCTGTCGGCGTCAGCCCCCGCCAGGGCAGGGTGCAGGAACCAGCCAAGGGGTCCCAGGCGGTAGTTCAGGGTCACGACCACGACCTCGTGGGCGGACGCCAGCGGGGCGCCGTTGTAGAAGCCGCTGTGGCCTACGGTGTTGCCGCCCCCGTGTATCCATACCAGGACAGGGAAACGCTCGGCCTCTGTCGGGACGGTGTCAGGCGTTCGCCGCGGCGC
>SKUB01000323.1 GCA_007122315.1 Pseudomonadales bacterium
CGTCATCGGTTGCTGGCAGGCTTCTCTGCGGGGGAGCTCCGTCTCACCACAGATGTAGACATTGCAGGTGACTCATGTCCCGCTTGATCGATCAGCTTGCCCAGGCCGTAGAGGCGCTGGCCGAATGTGATCCGCCGCCGGCGCTGATCGGTGGACTGGCACTTGCCGCCCACGGCGTCGTTCGTGCCACTCAGGACGTGGATCTTCTCATCGATGCCGAGGATGCAGATCTGGCACACGAGCGATTGCTGATGCTCGGCTACGATTGCGTGCATCGGAGCGTGGAAGCAGCCAACTACGAGCGCAACGACGAGGGTCTCGATCTGCTCTACGCGCATCGTTCCGCCGCGCGTCACATCCTCTCCGGTGCCGATGTGCGCAGCACACCGTTCGGTGAATTGCGTGTCGTCAGCGCGGAGGGCCTGATCGCATTCAAGCTTCAGAGCTATTGCAACGATCCGGACCGGGCGCGTGATCTCGACGATATGCGCTCGCTGTTGCATGCCAACCAGGGCTCACTCAACATGCAACGTGTTCGCGACTATTTCATCCTCTTCGACCGGGAACCGTTGCTCGATGAGTTGCTCGTTGAAGCCTCACACTGATACCCCGACGCCCATCGCTGCACACGCGGGTATTCGTCGCCGCAACGTTTCAGCACGACCCTTCCAGAGCTGGCTGGAACTGATGGCGCTGGTCGAAATGCTGTCGCCGCGCTGGCCCACGCGCCCGCGCTCCAAGCCCGGCAGCGACTGGAGGCTTTGAGCGTTGCGCGCATGAAAGGCGTCTCGATGGAGAGCCTTGCGCGCCCCTTCGTCGTCCTGGTGGGACGCTGGTACCCGGACGCCTACGTCTTTGCCATCGCATTGACCCTGCTCACGTTCCTGCTCGCGGTGTTGCTGACCGAAACGGGTCCGCTCGAAGCCGTGGATATGTGGGGCGATGGCCTGTCCGGATTGCTCGCGTTCACGACACAGATTGCCCTGACCCTCGTCCTTGCCCACGCGTTGGCGCACACCGACGGTGTCCGCGGTGTGCTGGCCGGGGTCGCTTCGCTGCCGAGGACGGCGTTCGCAGCCTATTTCACCGTTGCCGTCGCCACCAGCGCGGCCAGTCTGATCGCCTGGTCCTTCGGTCTTGCCGCCGGTGCGCTGCTGGCCGGAGAGGTGGCCCGGCAGGGAATGCGGCGAGGCCTGGATCTGGACTATCCGCTGCTGGTGGCGTCCGCCTATTCGGGCTTCGTGGTCTGGCATATGGGTTATTCCGGTTCGGCATCGCTGTTCGTGGCCACCCCAGGACACGCCATGGAAGCGGCGACCGGGGTGATCCCGGTGACGGAAACGATCTTCGCGCCCTGGAATCTGCTGATCGCTGCGGCGGTCGTTCCGGTGGTGGCTCTGCTGTGTGCCCAGATGCGGCCGACGCAGACGACACCCCTGCCTGAGCACCTGCATGTGGTGGAGGACGAGCGCGAACGGCCGCCTGCTTCGCCGGGGCAATGGCTGGAACAGTGGCGCCTGCCGACACTGGTGATGGGCGCGCTGCTCCTGCTGTGGCTTGCGCGCTTCTTCGTCCGGGAAGGCCTGGCGCTGAACCTGAACGTGGTGAACTGGTCCTTTCTCGCCGCCGGCCTGCTGCTGGCGCGCTCCCCGGTGCACTACGTCCGTCTCGTCACCCGTGCCGGCTCGACGCTGGGGCCGATCATGCTCCAGTACCCGTTCTACGCGGGCATCATGGGGTTGATGGCGGGCAGCGGTCTCGTGTTCGTGATGTCGGACTTCTTCGTGCGCATCGCCACACCGGCCACGCTGCCGTTCTGGGCCTTCATCTCGGGCGGGCTGGTGAACTTCTTCGTGCCCTCCGGCGGCGGCCAGTGGGTGGTGCAGGGCCCGGTATTCATCGAGGCCGCCAAGGCGCTCGACGTCCCGATTCCCCAGGTGGTGATGGGTGTCGCTTACGGTGATCAGTGGTCGAACCTGATTCAGCCGTTCTGGACCATTCCGCTGCTGGCCATTGCCGGCATCGCCATGCGTCGCGTCCTCGGCTACTGCTTCGTCACCTTCATCGCCAGCGGCCTGCTGTTCGGCGGCGGTCTGCTGCTGGTAGGTGCGCTGACTTGAGTTCGATAGCCGCTCCATGACTGCCACCGCTGGGCCAAGCGTTGCCGCGGAGACGCCCCACGCAGCCATGGCTTCTCACCCTCCGACGCTGCGCAGGCTGGGCGCATGACCGCCGCCGCCGCGGCTCACCGCCGCGCGCGAGCCGTGCTCGGTCCTGCCGCAGGAACACGCCTCCCACAGGAGCCCCGAGGTGTCACCGTCGCGCACTGACGTCTCCGCGGAGACGTCGCCAGGCACGAAGCCATCAGACCACCCGATGGTCGGAACCACAGCGCTGTCCGCTGCCCGTTGCGGCACGGTCAGCTCCCGGCCATCGGGGCCACGAAAAACGATGCGGTCGTCGACCCGCTCACAGGCGTACCCCGCCTCATGCACCAGGCGATGATGATGCCGGCAGAGCAGGGTGCAGTTGGCAAGCGAGGTTTCACCGCCGTCCACCCAGTGCCGGATGTGATGGGCATCCACGTAGCGGCGTTCGCTGCAGCCCGGAAACGTACAGCCGCCGTCCCGCTGCTCCAGCGCCTTGCGGATGTGCCAGGGTACGGCCCGGCTCTGTCGGCCCACGGACAGCGGATCGCCCTCGGCGTTCTCCACCATCAAAACCCGCGCGGCGTCGCAGCACAAGCGTCGCGCCGTCTCCGCCGCAACCACCGTCCCCGGCGTCAGCCGCGGCCGCTGCCGGACATCCGTCTCGATTTCCGAATACGACGACGCAGCGTCGGCGTTCGCCTGCGATTGGGCAGTCGACTCGTCGACGGCGACGTGCAGCACCACCTGCATGCGCTCCGCGCCGGTAAGGGCTTGCGGTTCGCTGCGGCTGCCCGTTTCCACCAACTGCAGCAGCGCGTCCATGGACCGTTGCGAGACAGACTTGGATTGCTCGGGTGCGCGACCGGCTGCTTCTGCGCACGCGACGCTCGCAGCCGCATCCAGGCCGACTCCTGCGCCCGTCTCCGCAGCCTGCGCGGCGCTGCGCTCCTGCCGGTAGAGATGGTCGCGCATGGACTCGATCAATTTGATGAACAGGGCGCCTTCCTCCGGCGGCAGCCGCCCCTCGACCATCAGCATGCCTTCCTCGTCCCAGTACCAGCCCAAACGGCGCATGCGGTACTGGATCATCGGCCACTCGGGATCATCGAGGTGCTGCAGCTGACGATACTCGGTGGTCATCCGCTCCAGGTCTGATGCAGTGGATTCGCTTGCCAGTCGCAGCAGATCGCGTTCGTTCTCAGGTGTGGCGATTCGGCTCAGCGCACGGACCTTGGAATAGCTGATGCTTCCAGCGCCCAGCGCGGCGGACGTTTCGGGGAGCGATTCCAGCGCGGTGGCGACGCGCACCTTTTCGCGCGCTGCGCCGAGCGCGATGCCGAAGCGGGCATTGAGCCAGTGGGCCGTGGACTTCATGCCGTGGGACAGCGTGCCGCCGCGGCGTTCGCACTCACGGATGCAGCACAGAAGCTGATATTCGGTGGCGGCGTAGCGGCGGCAGAGTCCGTCGAGGTGGGCTTCGAGTTCGGACTGGGACAGTGCCGAGAGGTCCTGATCGCTTGCGTTCGCCTGATCCATGGCTGAGTTCCCGATAACTGTTTATATGTACAATACTGTACGAAAAATCAATTAACGGTGCCAGTTCCTTCAAAGATCGATTTGGCATAAAACGGCGAGCGTCAGGCTCGCACTGTCATTTTTCTCGACAGACTGCAGTTGATGCAGCGATCGCCGAGTGAAGCGGACGAAAGCGTCTCGCTGGAAGGCTCGGTCCGTCCGCGCTGCGCGCGGTCTGGACTCTCCCACAATGACGCGCTGGAACGAACGGCTGCGGGAGACTGCAGGCGCCGAAGGCGACGCAGCGATCGCTGACTGATCTCGATTTCAGCGCCACGCTGATCGGCGCGCCCGGAAGGCGGGCACGCTCTCCCACTGAACCCTGCGCGGCGGGAA
>SKUB01000077.1 GCA_007122315.1 Pseudomonadales bacterium
AAACGTGCTCGGCGCCCGTCCGCTGGTGATGGTGCTGCCCATCGGCGAGGAGGAAAATTTCCGCGGGATCATCGACCTGCTCACCGAGAAGGCCTGGCTCTGGGACGAGTCCGGTGATCCTGAAAACTACGAAGTCGTCGACGTTCCCGAAGAGTACAAGGCGAAGGTGGCCAAGTACCGGGAAGAGCTGATCGAGACCGCCCTCGAGCAGGACGATGACCTCATGGAGGCTTACCTCGATGGTAAGGAGCCTGCCATCGAAGACATCAAGCGCTGCATCCGTAAGGGCACCATCAAGCTCGATTTCTTCCCCACCTACTGCGGCTCCTCGTTCAAGAACAAGGGCGTGCAAAACGTGCTCAACGCGGTGGTGGACTATCTGCCCTGCCCCACGGAAGTCGAACCGCAGCCGGAAATCGATCTCGAAGGCAATGAGACGGGCAAAGTGGCCATCGTCGATCCCAACGGTCCGCTGCGAGCACTCGCGTTCAAGATCATGGACGACCGCTATGGCGCGCTGACGTTCACCCGGATCTACACGGGCAAGCTCAAGAAAGGTGACAGCGTCCTCAATACCTTCACCGGCAAGACCGAACGCATCGGTCGGATCGTGGAGATGCACGCGAATTCCCGGGAAGAGCGGGACTCTGCCCAGGCTGGCGACATTGTCGCGTTGCTCGGCATGAAGCATACGCAGACGGGCCACACCCTGTGTGACCCGGACAACCCGGCTACCCTCGAACCCATGGTGTTCCCGGATCCGGTGATTTCCATTGCCATCGCGCCGAAGGACAAGGCGGGCATGGACAAGCTTGGCGTCGCCCTGCAGAAGATGGTTCAGGAGGACCCATCGTTCCGGATCGTCACTGACGAAGATTCCGGCGAGACCATCATGAAGGGCATGGGCGAATTGCACCTGGACATCAAGGTGGACATTCTGCGCCGCACCCACGGCGTAGAGGTGGTGGTCGGCAAGCCCCAGGTGGCCTACCGGGAGACCATCACCCGCCGGATCGAGGACTCCTACACCCACAAGAAGCAAACCGGCGGTTCTGGCCAGTTCGCGAAGATCGACTACGTAGTCGAGCCGGGTGAGCCCAACAGCGGCTACCAGTTCGAGTCCAAGGTCAGTGGCGGCAACGTGCCGCGGGAATTCTGGCCGGCAGTCGAGAAGGGTTTCCGGCTCAGCATGGATGAAGGCGTACTGGCGGGCTTCCCGCTCCTCGACGTCAAGGTGACGCTGACCGACGGCGGCTTCCACGCCGTGGACTCGTCGGCCATCGCTTATGAGATCGCTGCGAAGGCAGCGTACCGTCAGTCGGTGCCGAAGGCGGGCCCGCAACTGCTCGAGCCGATCATGAAGGTGGACGTCTACACGCCCGACGACCATGTCGGTGACGTCATCGGCGATCTCAATCGGCGCCGCGGCATGATCAAGTCCCAGGAGCCCGGCCCCACCGGCATCCGCGTCAAGGCGGAATGTCCGCTGTCGGAGATGTTCGGTTACATCGGCGACCTCAGGACGATGACATCCGGGCGTGGCCAGTTCTCCATGGAGTTCTCCCACTACGCTCCGTGTCCGGCGAACGTTGCCGACGCGGTGATCAAGGAAACCCTGGAGCGCAAGGCCGCACGCTGATCATCGCCACAGGCCTGACGCTTTAGCGAAGGGGCCCGGCTGTCGCAGGACAGCCGGGCCTTTTTTCGTTTCTGGAGCGTCGCCGCCCTGGAATGAGGGGGCGCGCTCGATTCAGAGCGTTGCTGTCATGCCGATCTCCGCGACCGGGTCCAGGCGTAGATCGCCGCGCCGATGAGCAAGACCACCAGAGTCACCGCCAGCGAAAGCCACTCCACCTGGCTCAGCAGAATGCCGCAGACCAGAAAGGCGCTGATGGGAACAGTCCAGCCGAGAGGGACCCGATAGCCTTCTGCTTCGGGGAAGCGCTTGCGCAACCTGGGCATGGCGGCGATGCAGGCCATGTAGATCCCGACCCGCACCAGCGAACTCATGGCGGCAAGCCAGATGAACGAGCCATAGGCTGCCAGCAGGAATCCCAAGACCGCGAACACGATGATCGAGCGCGACGGCGTCTGATAGGCCGGGTGCACCATGGCGAACCACGCCGGTAACGAGCCTTCACGTCCCAGCGCGTACGTCAGCCGTGGCGCGGTGAACATGGCGCCGGCAACGTTGCCACCGACGGAGACGATCACGCCGATGGTGATCAGCAGGGCACCGGCAGTCCCGAACAGCGCAGCACCCACGTCCACCAGCGGTGCTTCGGAATCACCCAACTCCGGCAGGACCGCCAGCGCGACCACCTGCAGCAGCACGTAGAGCAGCGTCACCAGGCCCAGCGCCCAGAACAGTCCCCGGGGCATGGCGCGGGCGGGGTTCTTCGTCTCGCCGGCAGGCACCAGTGCGTTCTCCCAGCCGACGAAGGCGTAGATCACGATCAGGGCAGCGGTCCCGAAGTCCACCACAGGAGGCAGCGCGCTGCGTTCAGGCAGCAGGGCGCCGGGATCGATCCATGCCAGGCCTGCGCCAACGAGAATCAGCAGGGGCAGGAACTTGAGGACTGTGAGCACGCCTATGGTGCGCATGGCCTGACGGATGCCGATGATATTGACGATGGCCAGCGCGCCGATCACCAGGGCGAGCAGGACCAACCGCAGCACTCCGCTGCCCGCAGCGGGCCAGAAGAACGCAAGCGTCGCCACCAGCAGATTCACGTTGGCTGCGAAGGCGGTTAGGCGGGCCAGATAGAAGGCCCAGCCGGCCTGGAAACCCGCAAAGGGTCCGAACGCTGCGCGCAGATACACGATGGGGCCGCCGGTCCCCCGGAATCGACTCGCCACCTCGGCCAGACACAGCAGTACGGCGGCGAGGAGAAGCCCGCAACCGAGAAAGACCAGCGGACTCCAGGGCCCCGTCAATGCCGCCGCACCGGCCGGAACGCCGAAGATACCGGCGCCGATCATGCTGTTCACGGCGAGCAGCCAGATGCCCCATGCGGTGAGCTGTCGTGGCAGCGGTTCCCGGTTCTCGTGGACCTCAGCTTCCTTCACCAATGTGCTGGCAGCCGTTCCAGCCCGCGCAGCGTGATGGTGGGTTTGCGCGCCGGCGCGTCGACGTTCTCCAGTTCGAGCCCAGGCAGACGTTCGAGCAGGATGCGCAGTGCTTCGTCCGCCTCGATTCGGGCGAGCTGGGCGCCGAGGCAGAAGTGGATGCCGCCACCGAAAGACAGCGGCTTGGCTTCGTCGCGCGTGATGTCGAAGCGGTCGGGATCCGTGAACACCAGCGGGTCCCGATTCGCGGCGGCGAGCAGAGTCAGGACCTGATCACCCTGGGTGATAGCCTGCTCGCGGAACTCGAAGGACTCGAGCGCCGTCCTCCCGGAGAGCGCAACGGAGGAGTCATAGCGCAGAATCTCCTCTACGGCAGAAGGCGCCAGATCCGGATTGGCTCGCAGTTTCGCAAGTTCGTCGGGATGCCGCCAAAGCGCGAGGAGGCCATTGCCAATGAGGTTGACGGTGGTTTCATGGCCTGCGGCGAACAGCAGGGAAACGTTGGCAATGAGCTCGTCGTAGCTGAGTTGGCCGTCCTCGGTCTCGGCGTGGACCAGGGCGGTGAGCAGATCGTCCCGGGGTTCCCGCCGGCGTGCATCGAGCAGCGTCGAAAAGTAGGCGTGGTTCTCCTGTACCCGCTCATCGGCATCGGCAAGTTCCTCGGCACTCATGGGCGTCGGGTCGATGATGCGACCCGCGATCCGGCTGCCGCCGACGAAACGGCCGTGGTCCGACTCCGGGACGCCGAGCATCTCGCAGATCACGAGGACGGGCAGCGGGTGGTTGAACAGTGCCACCAGATCCCCGGAACCTTGTTCCTCGAAGCGGTCGATGAGGCGATGAGCGATCTCCCGGACCCGGGGACGCATGGCTTCGGTGCGGCGCGCGTCGAAGGCCTTGGCGACCAGGCCGCGAATGCGGCGGTGATCCGGTGGATCCATCAGCAGAATGGAATTTCCGAGCCCCTTGTAGGCCGGGTGGCGCGCGAA
>SKUB01000115.1 GCA_007122315.1 Pseudomonadales bacterium
ACTTTCATGGTGGCCTCTCCTGAATACGTCATTGCCAGACGAACTCGTTCCATCGATCTTCGTTCCAACGGCCCTGGGCCAGTGCGACAAGGTTTTCGTCACCCAACGAAGGGTCCGCCGCAATGATTTCGCGCATGGCTTGCTGCACATCGCGAACGTCCGAACTGCGTGGCACGACCTCATCGAGCGTGCTCGTTCCGCCAGCGATGGCAGCGATCGTCTCCGCATTGACCCCTGCGAGCCGCTCGGCGGTGAAGCGACGAGCCACTTCAACGGCGTCCACGTCAGTGCGGGACAGATCCAGGGAACTCAACGCCAACGCCGCTTCGCGCGCCACGCGCTGAGAGACTGCGGCAAGGGCCTCGGACGTCTGGGCATCCTCCATCGAGCCCTGCAGCTCGCGCAGGACGGGCACGAGGGTCGACGTCATGAGATCGGACACCGCTGCACGCAGCGTCTCCCCCGCTACCAGATCGACCAAGGCCGCGTCGTCGTCGCCAAAGCGATCACGCCTCGCCTGAAGGGTCTCCCCGAGAACTCGCGCCGCGGCAGCGACCGCAGTGGCGATGCTCTGCGGATTCTCGAGCTCCATACCCGCCTGCTCTCGAACCTCTGCAAGCAGGCCTGGAAGGCTCGCGACGAGCGTTTCGAAGACATCGTCTGCTGGATCGCTCGGATCGTCACTCAGCGCCCCGAAGCTACGCAGTTCCGCACCGAGATCCTCGGGCTCCTCGATGCCGTCGCGGATACGGTCGGCCAGCAGCGCGACCTGAAAGCTCGGCGCTTCGAGCAGTTTGGGGGCGACTTCGTCTGCATGCAGTGCAGCGAGGAACACGCCCAGATCCTGCCCCGCTTCTCGCGCGCGTTCGCCGATGACATCAAGTACCGCATCAGCAACACTGCCTGGGCCGTCCTCGGTCTTGGCGACGAAGTCCGCATCGCTGGCGAAACGTTCGAACGGCACACTCGCTCCCAGCAGGTCGGCAAGGACTTCATCACCCGTGGCACCAGGTTCGCCCTCGCCGAGTCCTGCCAGTGCGGTCGCCAGTTCCGCCGCATCGTCGGTCGCGGTGTCGATGAGCTCGCTGGCGACCAGATCGGTGATGGGATTGACGTGGGCTGTCACTTCCTCGCCATCCATCGTGGGCGCTTGGCTGACGATGGTGGTCAGCACGCTGCCGTCGGCCGCCGTGACCCGCAGCAGGATCGGAAAGGCACTGTCGAGAGGAATATCGACGGCGTAGCGACCGTCCGCACCGGTCGCGGCATCGGTGAGGTCGATGGCATCACCGTTGGCATCGATGGCAGACACCGTCGCGCCGTCGATAGGCGCGCCCGTCGCTGCCACGCCCGTGATCGTCGCGGTGGCAACCGGATCGGGATCCGGCTGCTGCGGCCCTTGATCTGGACTGGACGATCCACCGCAGCCCGCCAGGATCAAGACGACGATCCCCATGCAGAGGGCCGGAAAGGAAGTGAACCTGTCCGCCTGCGCAAAGGATGTATTCATACTCCCCGCCCCGAATCGCTTGTCTATGACCGCGGGTGTTCGCGGCGCCTGAGCAACGCCACCGACTACCAGCGCGATGTTGGCCATCACGCTCCGTCGGGGTCGCCTCATGAACCCCACGCTAGATGGCCTGATGTCATCGGCAAATACCCCAGTTGGGGTAAATCGACGGCCGGCCGATTCCTGACAACGGTTGCAGCTCGGCGCCTCCCGGAATCGAGAAAGCGGCTGCAAATAACTGATGCGGTTAGATTTGATCGCGAGCCTTGGCGAGGCGTCGGACATTCGGACGTCGGACCGCCGTTCGGCAGGGACTCGACAACGCGGCCCCCAGGGGTACTATCCGAATGACGGGGAAGGACAGGTGGCAAGGCACGCGTAACGCGCCCGTCGCGGCACCGGCAACCCGTAGCCAGACCAGCCGGACGCAACGCCTGCGAAGTGGAACGTGACCATCGACAGCACTCACGGGGAGTCTGGGCGGGTGGGCAACATGGATCGTGCACTGAACGACATCATCGAGGATCTGTACGCCGGCATCCTGGACGACGCCGTCTGGGATCGTGCCATGCGTGCTGTCCGCTGCCAGGCTAGTGGAACTGGGCTCTCTTTGGTTTCTATCGATCCGCGAAGCCGAGAGGTCTACCGCCAACGACTCGAAAACTTCAATCCTGCCGTGATCGACCACTATCACGATCACTGGATTCTGAAGGACCCTCGGTTCTCCGCCTCTTTACGCACGGACCTCGGATCGATCTTCGTCGAGCAAGACATACTCTCCATGCGGGAATTCAAGCGCAGTGAAATCTACAACGACCACCTCACTCCTCTCGGGATTCCCTGGTTCATGGCGACCTGGCTGCATCGCAGCGAGCACCGCTGCACCTATCTGAGTATTCACGGGCGGTCCGGTGAGGCGCCGTTCCAGGAACGGGACCGTGCGCGCATCGAACCGCTGATTCCGCACCTACGCCGCGCGCTGGAGATCCAGGACCGGATTCAGCAATCGAAACTGGACACGAACCACGTCCTGAGGGCTGCCGCGGATGCGCCCTTCGGCATCGCGATCCTCAATGCCGCGGCGGAGTTCATCGAGATGTCCGATGCCGCGGCCGCGATGCTCATGGACGCCGGCGTGCTCATCACACAGGCCGGCGGGCGCCCCGCGTTCCACGAGCCCTTGAACAGTCGGGTGCGGGGACTCACACGCTCTTCTCTGCGGGACGGGACGCTGGAGGATGGACGCATCACGGTGGAGCGCGGCCCCGAGCGTCCGTCGCTGTCACTGGTGCTCGCGCCGACCGGGTCCGTCGATGACACCTGGTTCGGTCAGCACAGCCGCTGGCTGCTGCTGATCCTCGATCCGGAGCGGCAGCGCAGCGCACTCGAAGATGGCCTGCGGCAACGATTCGGTTTGACGCAGCGCGAGTCGGAGATCGCGATTCTGCTCGCATCCGGGTTGGTGGTGAAGGACGTCGCCCGCCACTGCCACCTGTCGGAGTACACGGTGCGGGCCCACCTGAAGACGATATTCCGCAAGCTCGACGTCCACGACCAGGCCGCGCTATTGCGCACCATCCACAACCTGAACAGCTGGTTCTCGTGACCACGGCATGCAGCCAGGGAGGCCGCCATGCGCAAGCCGACGAGTGCGCCCGAGATCATCGACGACATCTATGAAGGCATCCTCGATCCTGAAGCCTGGGATCGCGCCATGCAGGCCATCATGGCACTCGTCGGTGCTACCGGTCAGCTCTGCATCTCGTTGAATCCTGAGACCGGGCGGGTCTATCGCCAGCACATCACGGGCTACGACCCTGCCGACGTCGCCGACTACCACGCCAACTGGGTCACGAAGGACCCCAGGATCCGTCTGAGCCTCGAAGCACCTTCGGATACGATCGTCACCGAGCATAGCCTCATGCCGTTCCGCACGTTTTCCCGGAGCGAGGTCTTCAACGAGTTCCTGAAGCCCAATCACGTTCCCTGGATAATGGCCATCTGGCTGGAGAAGGGCGGCGATCGACAGACCTACTTCAGCCTGCAAGGGGCATCTGACCGCAATCCCTTCGATCCTGAGGAATGTGCCCGATTGCGGATGATCGCCCGTCACCTCAGGCGGTCCCTCGACGTCCAGGATCGCCTGCTGGCCGAGCACTTCACGACCACCGCTGTGCTGCAGGGGCTGGATCAGAACCGCTTCGGAGCTGTGCTGCTCGATGATGCGGCCCGCATCATCGAGGTCTCGGATACCGCCGCACGGCTGCTCACGCGTGCTGATGCCCTGGAGGTTTCGACGGCCGCCGGCTACTGGTTGAGCGAATCCCTGCGTTGCCGACTGCGTGCGCTCATGGCGGACCGTCCGGAGGGTGGACATCTGAACGGGAGCAACCTGACGGTGGCCTCGCCGGAAAACGGGACAACACTGTCCCTGGTCTTGAGCCCGGCGCTGCAGTACGCCTCGAGCTGGTTCGGTCGCCACGCGCGCTGGCTCCTCATCGTTTTCGATGCCGATCGCCCCGACGAGG
>SKUB01000185.1 GCA_007122315.1 Pseudomonadales bacterium
CTTTTCCAGCTCGGCAACGTGACCCGGATCCTGCTCCAGGTCGAATCCGCCCTGGTTGCGCCAGTCACGATAGGAAGCTGCGATGGCGCGGGGGTCACGCGTCATGACGACTACCCGGGCATCGGGAAAAACGGCAAGCATCTCGTCGATTCGAAACACGTGCCGGGGCGTCTTCTCACCAACGATGGACTTGCCGACCGATTCCGCCTCCAGCTTGCAGAAGCCGGCAAACATCGCGTCGCTGGTACCGCCACCTGCTTGTGCCGCTGCCAGCAATTCGGCGGCCGTAAATCGGCTTTGCTCCGGATCACCGCCATGC
Source organism: Pseudomonadales bacterium (assembly GCA_007122315.1). Classification (GTDB taxonomy): domain Bacteria; phylum Pseudomonadota; class Gammaproteobacteria; order Pseudomonadales; family Azotimanducaceae; genus SLTB01. The sequence goes on from SKUB01000185.1 coordinate 320, forward strand.
CCGTAGGGACGATGGCCAAGAACGAGGAAATAGCGCAGCGCCAGGTCGAGATCTGCGCCCTCGAGAGGCCGCTCGAGCTTGTTCTCGAGGCGAACCCTGAGATCGTCGAAGTAATGGGTCTCCAGCGTCACATGTACATCCGGGTGCGCATTCAGTGATGAACGAAGCATCGCGGTACCGGAACGGGAAGGACCACAAATGAAGATCATCGCCCGGGAACCACGCTGTGCTGATCCACGCTCAGCCTTGGCAGCCGCGGCCCGCCGCTCACGACTGACCTCTGTGGAGGCCACCTACGGTGACGCTCCGAGGCGGGTCATTCATGCCGTCATCGCTGTCGCGTTCGGAACCGAGCCACTCCTTCCTTCGACTCCAGACCTTCGCAAAGGGATTCTGCCCACCGCCGCCAGACGTCTGCGCCTTGGCTCGCAGCCGAAACAGCGCCCACCGCCTCAGCACATTGCATTGCATCAGGACCCCGCCCACTCGCGACGCCCAACGCGGCCAGTGACGGTCCATCAACTGCACCTTGGCTCGATAGAGCCTGACCAGCTTGTTCTCTACGCCGGTTTCCGAGGCCCCTGAGTAATGCACGATTTCCGCATCCGGCGTGATCAACGGCCGCGCCCCGTGCTGCATGGCACGGAGACATAGATCGGCGTCTTCCCCATACATGAAGAACGACGGGTCGAAACCGCCAAGTGATCGCCAGAGATCACGTTCGATCATGAGGAAGCACCCGGACACGATGTCCACCGCCCTGACGCTGTCTCTGCCCCAGCCCCCGTAGGCTTCCGAATTGAATCGGGAGTCATTGGGGAAGAGCGCGGCCATTCCAAGCGAGGAACACAGCAGACTCCACAGGGAAGCTCGCCGCCAGCACGAGGCGGGATTGAGCGAGCCATCGTCATTGAGCGTCCGGCCGCCCCAGATCCGCGCCTCCGGGTGCTCCCGGGCAAACTGCAGCAGGCGATCCACCGCTGCCGGCAGCACACGCGTATCCGGATTCAACAGCAGAAGATGGCGACTGCTCGCCTGCCCAGAAGCGAGATTGCTGGCCACGCCGAAACCGAGATTGGTCTCCGATCGAATCAGCATCACTTCCGGAAACGCCTCGGCGATGGCGTCGGCCGAGCCATCGGACGAGGCGTTATCGACCACAATCACCTGCAGAGACGAAGTCGTCTCCGCATACAGGCTTCGGAGGGCTTCGAGGGTAAGCACCCTGGTGTTGAAACTGACCATCAGGACCGACAACTCAGACACGAACTTCAACCTTGTAGTGGATAGGAGGCAAGCCGGGACGGCTTACGCAAGGATGTTGATTCTCAAAGACATGCAGGCGCCCGGAATATTCAGCTCTCCACCGCGGGCCGACCGGAATTGCGCAAGTGCAGGGCGAAGTGGCGCGCACCACGTCCGACCACAGGGAAGCGCAGCAGTGGCCAGAACAGACACCAATGGATAAAGGACACCCGGGTCGAAGCCAGACGCCAGACATGCCCCAGCAGTCGCTTGTCGCTGGAGCCGATGCTGTTGCGCAGCGCCTTCAGGGCCCAATGCCCCGTTGCCCGATCCATGGTCGGCCCCTGGTAGAGGAACTCGTTCTTGATCAGGGCTCTCAACGTGAAGTAGCTCGTCTCCAGCGCGTTGGCCGAAATGCTGTTCGGATTGATCATGAAGCGGTATATGGCGCCGGCTTCGGGGTGATAGGCCCAGGATCGACCATGAATCAACCGAAAGAACATCTCGAAGTCGTGGCGACGCACCTGGGTCGGATCGAATCCTCCGACCGCGAGGAAGCGCGCCCGGTCGACCACGAGACTGCCCGGAAAGAACCACGCGGAACGTTCGAACCAATCGAAGAACAGCCGGTGGCTGAGACCGCTGCTTGCGACCTGCACCGGTGGTTCGGTATCCCGACACACGGTCCTCGAGCTTCCGTCCGGCTCGAAGCGAAGCTGATCGTTGTGTGCGAGACAGGCTACGTCGCTGGTGCCGGACAACAGATCTCGCGCATTGGCAAGGTGCTCCGGATACCAGAGGTCGTCGGCGTCGAGAAACGCGACCCAGTCGCCGCTTGCCGCAGCGACGCCGGCATTGCGCGCCGCAGCCGCATTGCGGTAATCGACCCGGATGACGATGTCCGCCGTTCCGCTGAGCGCGATGACCTCCTCCGACGCGTCAGTGGATGAGTCATTGACGACAATGACTTCGTTCACCGAAAACGACTGTGCGCGAACGCTGGCGAGTGCCTCGCCGATCCATTGGGCGCCGTTGTGGCAGGGAATGACGACCGAAATGTTCATGGCATCCGACCCGCTGCACTGCGGCCGGTAACCCTGCCCTCACTGCCGGTCAGCGTCTGAGGCACAGCAACCCGCCTGGACCCGCTTCCAATCGCCCGCACTCCCAGGTAACCGAGACGCGTGGATGCCGCGACTTTGTCCCAGGACCAGGATCGGGCCCGCTCGTGGTTGCGTCGTCCCATGGCTGGGAGCTCAGCCTTCCGTTTCAGCGCTTGGCCTAGCGCTATCGTCAACCCATCGTCAGCGTCAGGGTCGAAGATCACGCCGCCATCGGCGTCGAGCATTTCGGGAATGCCCCCAAGACGTGGCGCGATACAGGCACGCCCGAAGCCCATCGCCAGGACCAGCGCGCCCGACGACAGGGTATTGCGGTAGGGGAACACCACGACATCTGCAGCCTTCATGAACGTCTGGACATCCGGGTCGGGAACGAATCCGAGGTGGAGGTGAACGTCGCTGCGTCCAGCAGCAGCCTCGCGAATGTCTGCCGCCGTCGTTTCGTCCATCGGTCGTCCAGCGATCACGAGCACAGTATCGGGCGTCGCGATCGCCGCGTAAGCCTTCAGCAGCTCCGTCACGCCTTTGTAGGGCCGGATGTTGCCGAGAAACAGGAAAGCGGTCTGGGCGCCGCGAAGGCCCAGTGCTGCCCGTGCCGCCTTCCGTTCCACGTGATCGGGGTACCAGTCCATGTAGTGTCCGTGGGGAATGACCGCGATCTTGGATTTCCGGATCCGGAAACGGCTCATGACTTCCGTCCGGGCATGGTCACTGTGAACGAAGACGACCTGGCTCGCGCGTCCGACCAGCAGCCCCAACGCGCGCTCGCGCCAGAGACTGTGGCCCTCATGTCCCTCCAGGTTGTGGACCGTCCAGGCGATTCTTTTGCCGAGTAACCGCATGCAAGCCAGCTGCAAAGCCATGAGGCCGATGTCCACGGTCGCCCGCCACCAGGGGCGAGGACGGGAGACAAAGCGATCCAGCCAATGGAAATGCACACCATCGGCTCGCCATTGCCACAGCAGGCGATCGAGCATACGCCAGGTCGGGTGATGCCGGGGCACCACCTCCACCCCCTGAGCGGCCAGATGCCTGGCAAGCAGCTTCTGATAGGGATTCCGGGAGTCGAAAGGCAGATGGGTCATACGCATGACGGAGTTGTTCCCGATCGCGCCAGGTCGTTGCGGAACCTGGGAGCGGCGAGCTGAAGGCATGGGCAGGCTGGAGTCATTCATGATTCAGACGACATCCGCGACGGGCTGATCGGACACCGCACGCACGATCATGGTCGGCGCCAGCCATGCCTGCAGTGATGTCGGAAGCAGCCCGTTGAAGCGGCTGAACTTCGGTCGGACCTCGTGCCGGGTAGCCTCCGAGTGCAGACCGGCGGCACGCAGCCATCC
>SKUB01000248.1 GCA_007122315.1 Pseudomonadales bacterium
AGCCGTGATAGGTCCGATAGCGGAGGAAGCGGTCCATCAGGGTGCGGTCACCGGCAACGAAGCCGGAGCGCAGTCCGGGCAGGTTGGAGCGCTTGGAGAGGCTGTGGAAGACCACGCAGCGTTCGAACCCGGAACGGCCCAGGCGCTGACAGGCCTCGAGCAGCCCGAGCGGTGGCCGGCTCTCGTCCACATAGAGCTCCGAATAGCACTCGTCCGCCGCGACCACGAAGTCGTGGCGGTCGGCCAGTGCCAGCACCTCCTGCCAACCCTCAAGGGTCATCACCGCACCCGTTGGATTGCCGGGCGAACAGACGTACAGGAGTTCACAACGATCCCAGACGGCGCCGGGAATGCTGCCGTGGTCCGGAAGGAATCCAAGGGCTGCAGGGCAGGCCGCGTAGATCGGTTCTGCACCCGCCAGCAGCGCTGCGCCTTCGTAGATCTGGTAGAAAGGATTCGGCAGCACGACCACCGGACGGTCGTTGCCGCCACTGTCGATCATGGCCTGGGCGAATGCGAACAGGGCTTCGCGGGTGCCGTTCACGGGCAGCACTGCGTCCGGGCCGAGTGCGCCGGCAGGCAGCTCGAAACGACGCTCGGCCCAGGTGCTCATCGTTTCCCGCAGCGCGTCGCTGCCCCGCGTGAGGGGATAGCTGCCGAGGGCGGTGGCGATGGCATCCGCCGCCGTCAGGTGCTCCACCACGAAGGCGGGGGGTGGATGCTTCGGCTCGCCGATGGACATGGCAATGTGCGGCAGTTCGACGTTGGGTGTGATGCCGGCCTTCAACGCTGCGAGACGCTCGAAGGGATAGGGATGCAGCGTATCGATTCGCGGGTTCAATGGAGTCCGGCCTCCTCGTCGAGACGTTGGCAGATGGCGTCCCGCAGCGCGTCGAGACGGGCAGGATCCTCGATGGGACGGTGGTCCGCTCCGGTGACGAAGAAGACGTCGTCGATGCGCTCGCCGAGAGTGGCGATCTTGGCGTTCTGCAGAATGATGCCTTCCTCCATGAAGATCAGCCCGAGACGGGCAAGCAGTCCCGGACGATCTGATGCCATGACCCGGATTTCCGTGTGCGGGGTACTCGGATCGTTCAGGATCTCGACGCGGGTGGGGATGCGAAAATGGCGCAGCGTCCGGGGCACCCGGCGCTTGACGATGGCGGGAAAGTCCTCCGGTTCGCGCAGCACACGTGTGAGGGTCTCGCGGATCTTCTCCACCTGAGCCTGATTGCGACCGACGGCTTGGCCGTTCTCGTCGAGCACCATCAGCGTGTTGAAGCACAGATCCCGTCGGGAAGTGTGGATGCGTGCATCGAGCACCGACAGATTGAGCTGATCCAGCGCTGCGACAGTGGCGGCGAACAGGTTGGGATGGTCGCGGGTGAAGATGAAGATCTGAGTCGCGCCTTCGTGGCCGTGGTGGCCATGGGTCTGATCACGGACCCGGACCAGCGGTCCGTCGGCATCGAGGTCGTGCTGGCTGACCGCTTCGGTCTGCCAGGCGATGTCGTCCTGGTCATGCTTGAGAAAGTAATCCTCGTCGGTGTCCTGCCACAGGCGCAGCACTTCCTCGCGATCGAGACCCTTGTCCACGAGCTGGTTCAGCGCGGCGTCGCGGGTTTCGCCGATCCACTCCTGGCGGTCCACTTCGCGGTCGACCCCGGCGTCGAGGAAGCTGCGCGTTTCCTGATACAGCTGCCGCAGCAGCGTTGCGCGCCAGCTGTTCCAGAGGCTGGGATTGGTGGCATTGATGTCGGCCACCGTGAGCACGTAGAGGTAGTCGAGCCGGGCCTGGGTCCGTACTTCCCGCGCGAATTCGGCAATGACTTCCGGATCGGTGATGTCCTTGCGCTGAGCGACCGAGGACATCAGCAGGTGTGCCTCCACCAGCCAGCCCACCAGTTCGGTATCGTCGGCGTCGAGTTCGTGCCGCCGGCAGAACTCGATGGCGTCCACGGCGCCGAGCTCAGAATGGTCGCCGCCACGCCCCTTCGCGATGTCGTGGTAGAGGCCGGCAATGTAGAGCAGCTCCAGCTTGGGAATGGCCTTGAAGCACTCATGGGCCAGCGGGTAGGTTTCCTGGCTGCTGTCGTAGCTGAAGCGGCGCAGGTTGCGGATCAGCAGCATGGTGTGGGCATCGACCGTGTAAATGTGGAACAGGTCGTGCTGCATCTGGCCGATGATGCGCCCGAACTCCGGCAGGTAACGCCCGAGGACGCCGTAGCGGCGCATGCGGGTGAGCTGAGAGACCAGCTTGTGCGGTGACCTGAGCAGGTCCATGAACAGTCGGGTGTTGCGGCGATCGTTGCGGAAATCTTCGTCGATGAGGTCGATGTGTTCGCGGATCAGGCGGATCGTCGCGGCGCGCACGCCCTGCACATCGTCGTGATTCGCCATCAGGACGAAGATCTCGAGCAGTGCCGAGGGGCACTCCCTGAACACGTCCGCAGAGGTCACTTCCATGTAGTCGTTGTGGACCTGGAAGCGCGCGTTGATGGGCTCGATGCGCGTCTCTTCGCCGGCCCGGACGATGACCTCGTCGAAGTGCTGCAGGACCACGTCGTTCAGTTCGCGCAAGGCGAGCACGTGGCAATAGTAGTCGTGCATGAAGCGCTCGACCGCGAGCATGCCTTCGGCGTCCGCGTAGCCGAACAGGCGCGCGAGTTCCCGCTGGTGGTCGAGCTGCAGCCGGTCCTCGCCGCGCCCGGCCAGCATGTGCAGGCCCCAGCGCACCTTCCACAGGTACTGGCGGCCCTCGATCAGAGCGAGCAGTTCGCCTGCAGTCAGGAATCCGAGCCCGATCAGGTGCTCGAAATCCGAGGTGCCGAAGTGTCGCTTTGCGATCCAGCCGAGCATCTGGATGTCGCGCAGGCCGCCCGGTGAGCTCTTCACGTTGGGTTCGAGGTTGTATTCCGTGTTTTCGTAGCGGCGGTGGCGGGCATCCTGCTCCGCTGCCTTGGCCTCGAAGAAGGCCTTGGCGGGCCACACCTTGTCCGTCGCCACCGCCTCGTTCATGGACAGGCGCAACCGTTCCGGACCGGCGATGGTGCGCGACTCGAGCAGGTTGGTCATCACCGTGACGTCCTTCTCCGCCTCTTCCCGGCACTCCGCCACGGTGCGCACGGAGTGGCCGATGGGCAGACCGAGGTCCCACAGGAGCAGCACCAGGTGCTCGACCACCCGGGTGCTGTCTGTCCCGGCATCAGCGTCGAGCAGCACCAGCAGATCGATGTCGGAATGGGGATGCAGTTCGCCGCGGCCGTAGCCGCCCACCGCGACCAGCGCCACCGACGGGGCCCCATCCGCTGCCAGGGGCCAATCCTGGGCGTGGTAGAGCTCGGAGATGAGGCTGTCGAAGAAGTGCGCCCGGCCGCGAATCAGGGCGGAGACTTCAGCGCCTTTCGTGAACTGCTCATCGAAGTGGGTCTGGGCCTGTCGGATACGTCGCTTGAGACTCGATGGGTCGAGGTCGCTGGCGGCGGAGTCGCTCATACCGGCAGCGTCTCCTCGGCGCGCCGGGTCAGAACCTCGACCCCGTCGGCAGTCACCAACAGCGTGTGCTCCCACTGGGCCGACGGCTGGCGGTCGTGGGTGACCACGGTCCACTGGTCGGCGAGCATCCGGATGCGGGCCTTGCCGGCATTGATCATGGGCTCGATGGTGAACGTCATGCCTTCCTTGAGCGTCTCGCCTTCACCGCGCCGCCCGTAGTGCAGAATCTGCGGCGGTTCATGGAAAGCCCGGCCGATGCCATGGCCGCAGAACTCCTTCACCACGCTGAAGCGCTCCCGTTCGGCATGGACCTGGATCACGTGACCGATATCGCCGAGGGTCGCCCCGGGGCGGACCTCGGCGATGCCGAGGTACAGGCACTCCTGGGTCACCCGGGCGAGGCGTTCGCCGAGCACGCTGGCGCCGCCGCCCACCAGGAACATCTTCGAGGTGTCGCCATGCCAGCCGTCCTTGATCACGGTGACGTCGATGTTGAGCAGGTCCCCCTTCTTCAGGGTCTTGGAGTC
>SKUB01000089.1 GCA_007122315.1 Pseudomonadales bacterium
ACTTCAACGGTGAGGCGGACATGCTGGCGGCGCAGCGCGTGCTCGCAGGCTGGGATCGAGCTGCAGACAAGGACAACACCGGCGCGGCGCTGGCAATTCTGGCGGCGGAGCCGGTGGTCCGGGGCGCAGCGGACGCCCCGGAGCCCGTCGCGGCGCTGCGCGACGCGGTCGCTCATCTGTTGCAACACTTCGGTCGCCTCGACGTGCCGTGGGGAGAAGTGAACCGGTTACGGCGAGGGAATTTGGATCTCCCGCTCGCTGGCGGTCCGGATCTGCTGCGCGCGGTCTACGGCCGCAATGACGCCGGTGACGGCCGGCGGGTTGCGCAGGCCGGAGACACGCTGGTCTACATCGTCGACTGGGCTCCGGACGGGACCGTGGACAGTCGCAGCATTCACCAGTTCGGGTCCGCGACTCTGGATGCCGACAGTCCCCACTATGCGGATCAGGCGCCGCTGTTCGCGGCACAGCAGTGGAAGCGCGTACCGCTCGATGCCGAGCCGCTGCGTGCCGAGACGACCCGGACCTATCGTCCGGGACGCGCCGACTGAAGCGCTGCGAACGGGCGTCGACCTGACTTCGAAGCCTTAAGCGACGATAATCGAGGCGTCAGCAGGGGAGACGATGATGATGCTGAGAGTCCTGTTTCAGTTGCTGGGTGTGCTCCTGCTCATTCCTCTGGTGGCGATTGGCACCCTGTGGTTCGTCCATCGCGATGCGGATGGTCCTTCGGTGCTGTTCCCCGGCGGCGAGCTCGTCTCCGGGGAGCTGCATGCCGGCCCGGAGCCGGACTGGCGCTTCACCGACAACGTCGGGGTGGTCGAGCTGCAGCTCGAGGACCCTGTCAGTTCCCGTCGCGTCTGGATCATGGAGGCGGACGGCAGGATCTATGTGCCCTCCGGGTACATGACTTCGCTCCTGGGCCGGCTGTGGAAGCACTGGGCATTTCACGCGGACGATGGCGACGGTCTGGCCGTGGTTCGCATCGATGGGGTTCGGTATGAACGTCGGCTGGAACGGGTGCGCGAGGGTCCCGAACTGGATCTGATCACGGCGAAGATGGCGGCCAAGTATGGCGCGCCCGTGACACGGGCCGACATCGAAGCGGGCAATACCTGGATCTTCGAACTGGCGCCGAGGTGATCACATGAGCGTACGAAACTACCTCATACTGTGCGTGCTCGTTGCCGTGACCGTGAGCCTGATCGTTCTTTTCGTTCCGGGCGTGGCGGACACCATCGAGCGGGAGCTGCTCGGCTTCCTGTCCCGCAACGCCCGCTGACCGGATTTCCGTCGGCTGCGTTCCGGGATGCGGGCACCAGTGCAGCCGTGCGCGATTGGGCATCCGCTGCAGGCTTCGTAAGATGGTTGGGGACATGCAGGTCAATGGGGGACCATCATCATGTACAAGGCAGTCAAGATTCTCGCAATCGTTTTCGTCATCTATGTCGGCATTGTCGCGTTGTTCGAGGCGCTGCTCGGCTACTTTCAGCCGGAAGCGGACAACACGCTGGTCATCACGACGACGGCGCCGGACGGTTCGTCGCACCAGCGGGTGCTGACAGGGCTCGAGAGCAATGACCAGCTCTATGTGGCGGTGAATCACTGGCCGCGGGCCTGGTACCGTCACACGCTGCAGAACCCTGAAGTCCAGGTCGATCTCAACGGCGGACCCCGTGACTACCGTGCGCTTCCCGTCAGTGACGAGGTCGATGCGCGCCTCCGCGAGGAACACCCGATCCCTCTGCCCATGCGGGCCCTGATGGGATTCGCGCCGCGTCACTTCGTGCATTTGCAGCCCCGCGCGGACGGCTGAGCCGTCTCGAGCGCCGCCGAAAGCTCGGCCCGTCCGCGCTGCACGCGACCTGGGCTCTGTAAGCCACAGCGAGGCCCTTTGGGAGCCCGCCATGAACGATCGTTCACGCTGTCGCGTAAGGAACAACGGCGATGCACGCGAGGCCTCAGTGGGAGCGCACGTCCGCGCAGCGGGCGTGGCGATTGGGGTGATGCAGCAGAACGCTTGGAATCGAGGGCAGTCCGCGATCGCGACGCCGCCTTGCAGGCGACGTCAGCTCCCACCGACACTGGCAAACACCGGTCATTGTTAACACTTTACGTTTTGTTCCATGCGAGACTGCAGGCGGCGAAGGCGACGCAGCGATCGCAGACGCTGTGTGCCACTCATCGCCGCTGCGCCGTGTGATGCCTCGGTGTACTTCGACAGTGGTATCGTCGCGGTACGCACGCGAGGGCTCCAGCCATGAGTAAGCACAGCAAACCGCAGCAGATTCCGCGCCCGGACGGACATCCGATGCTGGGCAATCTGTTCACCGTCGACCGGACGGCGCCGTTGCAGAGCCTGATGCGGCTGGCCCGCGAGCACGGCCCCATCTTCTCACTGGACATGATGGGCACGCAGATGGTGGTGGTGTCCGGCGCCGAGCTGGTGGAAGAGCTTTGCGACGAGACCCGCTTCGACAAGGCCGTCCGTGGCCCCCTGCGGCGGGTCCGCGCCATTGCCGGCGACGGTCTGTTCACGGCGGATACCCAGGCGCCCAACTGGGGCAAGGCGCACCGCCTGCTGATGCCCACTTTCAGTCAGCAGGCCATGCTCGGCTATCTGCCGATGATGACGGACATCGCCTCCCAGCTCTGCCTCAAGTGGCAGCGCCTGAATGCGGACGACGACATCGATGTGGTGCACGACATGACCGCCCTGGCCCTGGACACCATCGGCCTGTGCGGGTTCGGCTACCGTTTCAATTCGTTCTACCGGCAGGATTTTCATCCCTTTATCGACGCGCTCACCCGGACCCTGGAAACCAGCATGGTCCGGCGTGGCCTGCCGCTCGAGAATGTGATGTTGCGTCGGCGCATCGCGCAGGTCGAGCAGGACGCCGCCTACATGAACGGGCTGGTGGACGAGATCATCCGTGAGCGCCGCCGCAATGACGATGGCGGTGCACCCGAGGATCTGCTCGGCTACATGCTGTCCGGGGTCGACAAGGTCACCGGGGAGCGACTCCCGGACGAGAACATCCGCTATCAGATCAACACGTTTCTGATCGCCGGGCACGAGACCACGTCGGGTCTGTTGTCCTTCACGCTGTATTTCCTGCTCAAGCATCCTGACGTGCTGGCGAAGGCCTACGAGGAAGTCGACCGGGTGGTGGGGCGGGACGTTGCCGCTCCGGACCAGCGCCAGCTCGCGAAACTCGACTATCTGCGAGCGATTCTGCTGGAGTCGCTCAGACTGTGGCCCACAGCTCCGGCGTTCAGTCTGTATCCCTTTGATGACGAGGTCATCGGCGGACGCTACCCGCTCCCCGCCAACACCTTCATCACCGTGTTGGCACTGTCGCTGCATCGTGATCCCGAAGTCTGGGGCGATGATGCGGAGTCCTTCGACCCGGAGCGCTTCAGTCGCGAAGCCGAAGCCGCACGTCCGCCTTCGGCGTACAAGCCGTTCGGCAATGGCCAGCGGGCCTGCATCGGCCGCCAGTTCGCCATGCAGGAAGCCATCCTGGTGCTGGCCATGATCCTGCAGCGCTTCGAACTGCTGGATCACTCGGACTACCGGTTGCGGGTCAAGGAATCCCTGTCCATCAAGCCGGATGGCTTCACGCTGCGGGTCCGGCCTCGACCCGGCAGTGAACGCCTGGCCACGCTGGGCGTTCCGTCAGCCCAGACGGTGGCGGAGGACGCGTCCGCCGCTGCGGAGCAGGATGCGGCCAGCGCACGGCCGGCCCATGGCGGTCGGCTCTATGTCCTGTTCGGATCGAATCTGGGTTCGACAGAAGCCTTCGCGCGCGAGATCGCGCAATCAGGGCGGCTGAACGGATTCGACACCCGTCTGGCCGAACTCGATGAATACACCGACCGCCTGCCTGCCGATGGCGCGCTCGTGATCGCGTGTGCTTCCTACAACGGCACCCCGCCGGACAACGCCAGCCGCTTCGTCGCCTGGCTGCAGGATGCAGCGCAGGGTGCCGCCGACGGCGTGCGCTATGC
>SKUB01000240.1 GCA_007122315.1 Pseudomonadales bacterium
CCACCGTATTTCGCCAATCACGTCGGCTCCCATTGGAACGACCGGCGCAGCGCCAGCCGCCTCGAGGTGGTGTGACGCGCCTCGCCGCATGAGGATGAGCAAGCATGAGTGAAGCCATCGCCGCGACCGGCGAACTGCCGGATCCGCTCACGACGCCGCTGGAGGCGCTGGACGTCAGCGACTCGCGTCTGTATCAGCGCGACGCGTGGCGACCGTACTTCGAGCGTCTGCGCCGCGAGGATCCGGTGCACTACGTGGCCGACAGTCCGTTCGGCCCGTACTGGTCCGTGACCCGCTTCGACGACATCGTCCATGTCGACAGCCACCACGACATCTTCTCCTCGGAGCCCACCATCGCCATCGGTGACCCGCCTCCCGAGGGGGGTATCGACAACTTCATCCAGATGGATCCGCCCAAGCACGATGATCAGCGCAAGGTGGTGCAACCGGTCATGGCCGCGCGCAACCTGTTGCAGCTCGAACCCATAATCCGCGAGCGGGCAGGGCGCATCCTCGATGCGCTGCCGGAGAACGAGACGTTCAACTGGGTGGACGCCGTGTCCATCGAGTTGACCACACAGATGCTCGCCACCCTGTTCGATTTTCCCTTCGCGGACCGGCGCAAGCTCACCTACTGGTCCGATCTGTCCATCGGTTCGCCTGAGACCACCGGTGCGGACCTGGGCGGCATCACCCGGGAAGAGCAGCATGCCGGCCTGATGGACTGCATGAACGTGTTTCTCGAACTGTGGCAGGAACGCGCCGGGCAGGAACCCGGTGAGCGGCTCGATCTGATCACCATGCTCGCGCACGGGGAGGCGACCCGGGATATGCCCACCCGGCCTGCGGAGTTCCTCGGCAACATCATGCTGCTCATCGTCGGCGGCAACGACACCACCCGCAACAGCATCTCCGGCGGGGTGCTGGCGCTGAACCAGTTTCCAGACGAGTACGCAAAGCTGCGTGCGAATCCGGGCCTGATTCCCCAACTCGTACCCGAGGTGATCCGCTGGCAGACGCCGGTGCTGCACATGCGCCGGACCGCCAAGCAGGACACGGAGCTCAACGGCAAGCGCATCCGGGCAGGCGAGAAGGTCGTGATGTGGTACATCTCCGGCAACCGGGACGAAGGCGTCATCGACCGTCCCGACGAACTCGTCATCGAACGGCCCAACGTGCGCCATCACGTCGCTTTCGGCTTTGGGATCCATCGCTGCATGGGCAACCGGCTCGCGGAGATGCAACTCAGGGTGGTGTGGGAAGAGATCATGGCCCGCTTCCACACCGTCGAGGTGGTCGGCGAGCCGAAGCGCCTGCGCTCGAATTTCATTCGCGGCATTCTGGATCTGCCGGTGCGCGTACACCGGCACTGAGGAGTTACCCATGTACGACACTCTGATTCGCGGCGGCACCCTGGTGGACGGCCACGGTGGTCCTGCCACCACCGGCGATCTCGCCATCAAGGACGGCTTGATCGTCGCCGTTGGCGGGCGCATCGATGGCCAGGCACGGGAAGAAGTGGATGCCGCCGGCTGCCTGGTGACCCCAGGCTGGGTCGACGTGCACACCCACTACGACGGCCAGGTGACCTGGGACGATGCCATGGATCCCTCCGCCAGCCACGGGGTGACCACGGTCGTCATGGGCAACTGTGGCGTCGGCTTCGCACCGGTGCGTCCGGGCGGTGAGCAGGAGCTCATCGAGTTGATGGAAGGCGTGGAGGACATTCCCGGCTCGGCCCTGCACGAGGGCATGCCCTGGGGCACCTGGGAGAGCTATCCGGAGTATCTGGACTTCCTGTCGGGTCGTGCCTACGCCCTGGACGTGGGCTCACTGCTGGCCCACGGCGCCGTGCGCACCTACGTCATGGGCGCACGCGGCCGGGACAATGCGCCTGCGACAGCCGACGACCTCGAACGCATGCAGGCCATCGTGACGGCCGGGGTGCAGGCAGGCGCCATGGGATTCTCCACGTCACGCATTCTAGGGCACCGCTCGGTCAGCGGTGAGCCGGTTCCAGGAACCTTTGCGGCAGACGAGGAAGTGCTGGCCATGGCGACGGGCCTGCGGGATGCGGGTCGGGGCCTGTTCCAGATGATTCCCTCGAGCACGCTGGGTTCCGCGGAAGCGCTGGGTGGCGAGCCCCATGATCTCGGCGAAGAAGTGGAGCTCATGGCCCAGCTGTCCAAGACCAGTGGTCGTCCGTTGACCTTCACTCTGTTCCAGGTGGATCAGTGGCAGGAGCGCTGGCGCGAAGTGCTCGATCGGGTGGTGGCGCTGAACGCCGAGGGTGCGCAACTGCATCCACAGGTCGGGGTCCGTCCCACGGGCATCGTCATGAGCCTTGCGACCTATCACTCCTTCATGCGGCGGCCGAGCTATCTCGCGCTGCGGGATCTGCCGCTGGCCGAGCGGCTGGTGGAGCTGCGCAAGCCGGAAGTGAAGGCCCGCATTCTGGCGGAAGCCAGCGTGCCCCACGAACTGCCCGGGACCATGGAGAACGGTGTTGCGTTCGCCGAACTGAACTTCGCCCAGACCTTCGCCCTGGCCGAAAGCAAGAATTACGAGCCCACGGCAGATCAGTCCTTCGCCGTCCAGGCGCAAGCGGCCGGCGTCGACCCCTGGGCCTACCTGTATGACTTTCTCGTCGCCGGTGACGGTACGGACTTCGTGGTGATGTATTTCACCAACTACAGTGACTTCAATCTGGATGCCGTGCACGCCATGCAGATGGACGACGTCACCGTCACCGGACTGTCCGATGCCGGCGCGCACGTCAGCGTCATCTTCGATGCGGTGGCACCCACCTACCAGCTCACGTATTGGGTGCGTGATCGCACCCGGGGGGCGCGCCTGCCGCTGGAGCGGGTGGTGCATCGTCAGACGCTGCGCAACGCGCGCCTGCTCGGACTCGATGATCGTGGTGCGCTGGATGTGGGCAAGCGTGCGGACATCAATGTGATCGACTTCGAACGCCTGGCCCTGGGTGAGCTCGAAGTCCATCGTGATCTGCCGGCAGGCGGTACCCGTCTGCTGCAGCCGGCCAGGGGATATGTAGGCACCTGGGTGCACGGCGTGCGCACCCGGGATCATGATCACGACACGGGTGCACGTCCGGGACGCCTCGTCCGCAGTCGCTGACCGCGGATCACGGATCCCGGATCTAATCCAACACGGTCCGCCGGCGAAGCATCATTCCCGGATTCGGGGCGTTCGCTGGCATCGCGGCTGGCAAACTGATGCAATGCCTCTCCAGGGAAGGAGAGGTGACTGCATGCGAAGCGTCGTGACGCTGCTGCTGCTCGTGTCCATGCTGGCCATTGCCGTGACGGATCTGGTCACGCCGCGCGGCTTCGCCCACGGAACGCTCTACCTGCTCCCCCTCGGCTGCGCCTTTCTCTCCGGATCGCGGCGTACGCTGCTCGTGACGTTCCTGGCAGCCGTCGTGCTGACTCTGCTTGGCGCTTTGTTGTCATCGCCGGGCCTGGACTTCGCGTATTTCGTGAGCGATCGGATCGTCTCCGCCCTGGTCCTGCTTGGATTCTGGGGCCTGCTGCGCTGGGTCATGCAGCGGGAAGAACTGACCGAGCGCATTCAGCACGCCTTGGCGGAGCTGGGTCTCGGCGTTTTCCTGACGGATCTTCAAGGGCGCGTGCGCTGGCAGAACGATGCTCTGGCGGAACTGGAACAGGAGCCCCTCCAGCGCGTGATCGTGCCGGATGACGGTGAGCAAAGCGCGGAAATCCGCTCCGTACTCGATGCTGCCGGCAACGTGCGTGACCTGCGGCGCCGGATGCGGGCGATTCGCGGCGAAGACGGGCGCGTGAACGGCTATGTCGGTGTGGTCGAGAGCATTACTCCGGGCGATGTCTGGCAGCAGACCCTGAGCGAGGTCCGGGTGGGTCATGCCAGCGTGCTCGAGTCCATCTCCGAGTCGATCCTCGCCGTGGATGCCCGCTGGCGGGTCACCTACCTCAATGCCGCAGCCGAGCG
>SKUB01000156.1 GCA_007122315.1 Pseudomonadales bacterium
ATCTTCGTCTGCTGGACCCAGCGCGGCTCGGCCGGTACCTGCAGTTCGCCGAACCAGCGGCTGTTGACGCGCCCGGCACGCAGCTCGGCCTCGTCGATGTCGCGAACCTCACCGGTTTCCAAACCGACGAGTTCACCATCGAGCAGCTGTCTGATCACGGCGGCGGCGGCCTCCGGCGTCACGGCGTAGACACCGGAGTGCATTTTTACGCCCGCGGGAATGCCCAGTACCGGCCTTGGGGCGGGCAGGGCGCTGCAGACGTCCCGCGCGGTGCCGTCGCCGCCGACGAAGAGCAGAAGGTCGACGTCAGCCTCGGCCAGGGCCTGAACGGCCGCATGGGTATCCTCGGCGCGGGTCGCGGATGCTTTCGGGGCTCCCAGGACTTCCGGCTCGAAGCCTGCGGCGCGGACCGCATCCGCACCCATGGCGCCGTCCCACGTGAGTATGGACAGTTCTTCGCGGCGATCGAGCAGCTCTGCCAGCGTGCGGCGGGCCCGTTCTCCGGCCCGGGCATCCGCTCCCCGACGTTGAGCCTCTGCGACCACCTCGGCGCCGTCGCTGCCCTTCATCGCAGTGGGCCCGCCGATTCCAGCGAGGGGATTGACCACGATCCCGAGTCGCAACATCAGCCCCGGGCCCGTTCGAGTACGTCCAGGACCACGGCACGGATCCGCTCGCTGGACTGACTGCCAAGGGCCAGCCGCAGGCGGTTGATGTGGCTGCGCTGGCTCAACAGCACCGAACTCGGCACGTCGTTGCCGAAGCCTTCGCGAACCCGCTCCCGCATGCGATTCGGAATGCCGTTGCCGAAGTCGTCGGTCTCGAAGGGCGTCACCTTGCCGGCTACTGCGGACAGCAGGCTGAACATGCGCCCGCCAAGAACGGCCTGATCGACCGCTTCCTGACGGATCGTGTCCTCGTAGCGGATGTACCCTTCCTCGGCAAGCCAGAGGATGGCGCCAAGGCAGGACATGTGACGGGCGGTGTGCAGGCCGTACTCATCCGGTTCGTCCGGCCCGGAGATGTCCTCGACGAACAGCGTCGATTTGCGCGGAAACGTCAGGTAGAGCTGATTCAGGATCAGCGCGATGTCCTTGCAGAAGTCGTCGATGTGCAGGTCGGACACGAAACGCTCCGTCGTGGCGCCGAGGCCACGGGTCGGTTCACTGCTGGTAATGCTCCAGGAAGTGTCCGAGCCGGGTGACCGCGTGGCGGAGGTCATCCGGGCGCGGCAGGAAGACCATGCGGAAATGGTCGTTTTCAGGCCAGTTGAAGCCGGTTCCCTGCACCATCAGGATCTTCTCCTGGAGCAGCAGATCGAGGACGAACTGCTCGTCGTCACGAATCGGATAGACCTTCGGGTCGAGGCGCGGGAACAGATACAGCGCTCCTCGCGGCTTGACGCAACTCACGCCCGGGATCTGGTTCAACAGCGACCACGCCAGATCGCGCTGCTCGTGCAGGGCGCCGCCGGGGCAAACCAGGTCCTGGATGCTCTGGTAACCGCCCAGCGCCGTCTGCACCGCGAACTGGGTGGGGACGTTCGCGCACAGACGCATGGAGGCGAGGATCTCGAGCCCTTCCAGATAGTCCCGCGCCCGCAATCTGGCGCCGGAGACGATCAGCCAGCCGGTGCGGAACCCGGCTGCCCGGTAGTTCTTCGACAGGCCACCGAAGGTGAGTGTGAGCAGATCTTCAGACAGGGACGCCAACGGCACGTGAGTGGCGCCGTCGTAGAGAATCTTGTCGTAGATCTCGTCGGCGAACAGCACCAGCTCATGCTCGCGGGCGATTTCGATCACGCCCTCGAGCACCTGACGCGAATAGACCGCCCCGGTGGGGTTGTTGGGGTTGATGATCACCAGCGCCCGGGTGCGCGGCGTGATCAGGCTGCGGATGTTGTCGAGATCCGGGAACCAGTCGGACTGTTCGTCGCAGCGGTAGTGCACCGGTCGACCGCCGGCCAG
The DNA here is from genome assembly GCA_007122315.1 of Pseudomonadales bacterium. Classification (GTDB taxonomy): domain Bacteria; phylum Pseudomonadota; class Gammaproteobacteria; order Pseudomonadales; family Azotimanducaceae; genus SLTB01. Next base: position 1,968 of record SKUB01000156.1, read on the forward strand.
CGTCACCGCCGCGGTCCACAGGGGGTAGTCCGGGGCCGGGATGAGCACTTCGTCCCCGTTGTTGAGCAGGCCCTGGGTCGCAAGCCCGATCAGTTCGCTGACGCCATTGCCAATGAAGACATCCTCGATCTCGACGCCCTTGATGCCGATCTGCTGGGTGTACTGCATGACGGCCTTGCGCGCCGAGAACAGACCCTTGGATTCGCAGTAGCCCTGCGCCTGGGGCAGATTGCGGATCACGTCCTGGATCAGTTCGTCCGGGGCTTCGAAGCCGAACGGGGCTGGATTGCCGATGTTGAATTTGAGGATCCGGTGCCCTTCCTCTTCGAGCCGCCGCGCCTCCCGCAGGATGGGTCCACGAATCTCGTAGCAGACGGAATCCAGCTTGTGGGATTTGAGGATTTCACGCATGGCTCGGTCCCGAGAGGGGCACCGCGTCGAGACCGTCGCCGGACGGTGCTAGAATTTCGGGTCCCCGAGGTCGAAATGGCCGGGAATCATAGCAGGAGCGCCGAACATGAGTAAGGTCGAAAAGAGCGAGAGCGAATGGCAGGCCGAACTGGCTCCGGAGGAGTATGAGGTCGCCCGCTGCGGGGGTACCGAGCGCGCATTCACCGGACGTTACTGGGACACGAAGACCCCGGGGACGTATCACTGCGTGTGCTGTGGCGCTGCGCTGTTCGACTCCTCGACGAAGTACGACTCAGGATCCGGCTGGCCGAGCTTCTGGGCGCCGATTGCCGCCGAGGCGGTGGCGGAGAAAGAAGATCGCTCTTTGTTCATGCGCCGCACCGAGGTGCTGTGCGCAAAGTGTGATGCCCATCTCGGGCATGTTTTCCCGGATGGGCCCAAGCCCACCGGGTTGCGCTACTGCATGAATTCGGCATCGCTCAGGCTCGAGGCACGGGAGGACGAGAAGTCGGCCTGACCGCAGCGCGGGCGGTCTGGGTCAGGGCATCAGAACGCGGCGGCGTGCCCCTCCTTGCGATGATCGGAGCCAGCGCACCATGCGCCATCCCCCAGCCGTTGGATGATCTGGGCGCCGCCGAATACGTGTTCCATGGATTCCCGTTCTACGGTGTGGCCGCGACCAGCGAGATCCGCCGCCACGCCCGGATCGAAGCCTGATTCAAGTGCCAGCGTGCCGTCCTCGCGTACGTGCCAGCGTGGTGCGTCGGACGCAGCCTGAGGGTTCTGGCCGCGCAGGACGATGCGCTCGAGCATCTGCAGGTGCCCCTGATGCTGCATGTGGCCGCCCATGACGCCGAAGGCCAGCAGTGCTTCGCCGCCGCGGGTGGCGAAGCCGGGAATGATGGTGTGGAAGGGGCGCTTGCCTGGACCGACCCGGTTCGGGTGTCCGGCTTCGAGAGAAAATCCCTCGCCGCGGTTCTGGAGTGCGATGCCCGTGTCGGGCACCAGTACGCCGGAACCGAAGCCGCGGTAGTTGGACTGAATGAAGGAGACGGCCATGCCGTCTGCATCGGCGCAGCACAGATAGACCGTGTCCGGCGAGGTGGGCATCTGCAGGGGTCGCTGATCCGCCCGGTCCAGGCGGATCCCCGCCGCCAGGCGGTCTAGGCGCTCCGCTGCGAGCAGCTCCCGCGGATCATGCAGCAGGTGATCGGGATCAGCGACGAAACTGAACGCATCGCGGATTCCGATCCGGCTGGCCTCGATCTGGAGGTGGACTGCATCGGCACTGTCGAGGGCAAACCGGCCGCTGTCGAGCCGTTCCAGCACGCCAGCGGCGATCAGGGCGCCGAGTCCCTGCCCGTTGGGTGGTAACTCATGCAACCGGGCGCCGGCGAAGTCCACTGCGAGGGGTTCCACCCAAAGCGGCGCGTGGCCGGCCATGTCCTCGCTGCTCAACGCTCCGCCATGGGCTTGTGCCGCGGCTGCAATGCGTTGCGCGAGGTCGCCTCGGTAGTAGGATTCGCCGCGGTCGGCGGCGATCTGCGCCAGCGTCGTGGCGAGCCCGCGGGGAACGAATCGTTCTCCGGCGGCGGG
>SKUB01000328.1 GCA_007122315.1 Pseudomonadales bacterium
ATGCCGCCGGATCCCCCCGTGATGATCGCTACCTTGCCGTCCAGTCGTGCCACGTTGCCCCCTACTCCCAGAGTTGTGTGCAGGCGCCGTTCAGGCGCTCGCGTTCAGCGCCTGCTCGAAGTCCCCGAGCAGATCCGCTTCGTCCTCGATGCCGACGCTGATACGGATAAGCGAATCACGGATGTCCATGCTCGCACGCCGCTCGGGACCCATCTCGTGATAGATCGTGTGCGCCACCGGAATCGCCAGCGTGCGGTTGTCGCCGAGATTGCTGGACGAGACCACCACCTCGAGGCGATTGAGGAACCCGAACAGATCCACGTTCGCGTCGAGTTCGAAACTGAGAATGGCGCCCGGATGCCGGAACAGTCGTGCTGCGCGTTCGTGCTGCGGATGGTCGGGGAGCCCCGGATAGAACACCCGATCGACGCGGCCGTGGGCTGCGAGCAGGGTCGCGAGCGCCTGGGCATTGGCGCAGGCACGATCCATTCTGAGTGCGAGGGTCTCGGCACCGAGCGCCACGAGCTGGGCCGCGTCGGGTGCCAGGCTGGCACCGAAATCCCGCAAGCCCTTCTTGCGGATCTGCTGCAGACCCCACTGCGCAGGCGGCTGCTTGCGGTAGCCTTCGAAGATATTGGGAAAACGGCTCCAGTCGTAGAGGCCGGTATCGGTGACGGCGCCGCCGAGCACCGAACCGTGTCCGGCGATGTACTTCGTCAGCGCATTGATGATGAGCCCGGCGCCGACGTCCCGGGGCTGAAACAGCCAGGGCGAGGTCATGGTGTTGTCCACCACGTAGAGCAGGCCGCGGTCGCGACACAGCTCGCCGATGGCGTCGAGGTCGGCCACCTGGGTGCGCGGATTGGCGATGGTCTCGACGAAGACCAGCCGGGTTTCCGGCCGCAGGGCTGCCGCCACCGCGTCCACGGAGGTGGCATCGACGAAACTCACGTCGACCCCGAACTGGCCGAAGCTGCCGAACAGGCTGTTCGTGTTGCCGAACAGGAAGCTCGACGACACCATGTGATCGCCGCTCGTCAGCAGGGCAAACAGGGTGGAACCGATGGCACCCATGCCGGTGCCGAAGGCAATGCTGCCGAGGCCGCCTTCCATGCGCGTGAGCTTGCGCTGCAGGGCTTCCACCGTGGGATTGGACTGCCGCCCGTAGGAATAGCCGGACTGTCGCCCCTGAAACACGGCGGCGAGATCCCGCGCATCCTCGTAGCCATAGGCCACGGAGGCATGCACGGGCTTGTGCAGCGAGCCATGCTCGATACCGTCACTGCGGTCGGAATGCAGGATGCGGGTGGTGAATCCCGGCGCATCCCGGTCGGCGGAGCTCATGGCTGCACGGGTCCTGCGTCGACTCGATCGGAGAGGCGCGTACTGTACGCAACTGCTCGAGGTCGCGCTACGCGTGAGGTCGGCTCAGGCGCTGTCGCTCAGCGAGAACTCATGGGCGACGCGACGCATCTCGTCGACACCCAGCGTGAGGCAGCGCCGCAGCGTCTCCCGGTCCACGGGCCGGCTGAAGATGAAGCCCTGGATCTGATGACAGCCCTGCTGCCTGAGATAGCGCAACTGCAGTTCGTTCTCCACGCCTTCGGCAATGATGTCGAGCCCGAGACCGCGGGCCATGTGGATGATGGCATTGACGATGCTGGCATCGTCACCGTCCACGCGGATGTCGTTGACGAACGTGCGATCGATCTTGAGGGTGTCCACCGGAAAGCGCTGCAGATAGGACAGCGACGAGTAGCCGGTGCCGAAGTCGTCGATGCCGATGCGCACGCCACGCGCCGCCAGCCGACGCAGCTTCGGCACGATCAGTTCCATCTCGCGCATGATCGCGCTCTCGGTGATTTCCAGCCTGACGCCTTCAGGCGCGAGGCCGGTCTCCGCGAGCAGGGCGAGCAGGCCATCGACGAAGTCCGCCTGCTCCATCTGGGTGGCGGAGATGTTCAGCGACAGGGTGAGGTCCGCATGCCCTTCCCGCCGCCAGGCCGCCACCGCGGCGCAGGCCTTGCGCTGGATGCAGCGGTCCACCTGGGCGATGAGCCCGGTCTCCTCAGCCATGGGAATGAATTCCAGCGGCTCCACCAGCCCCCGCTCTGGATGATGCCAGCGCGCCAGCGCCTCCACGCCGATGATGCAACCGGCTTCGAGGTCGATCTGGGGTTGGAAATAGGGCTCGAGTTCGTCGTTGACCAGCGCGCTGCGCAACTCCCGCTCCAGCAGGAGCAGGGTGGAGAACTGGGCGTTCATCTCCGGGGCGAAGAACTGGTAGCCGTTCTTGCCGCGGCCCTTGATGGCGTACATGGCGATGTCGGAACTCTGAATCAGCGCCTCCACGGACTCGCCGGCGTCGGGAAACACGGAAATGCCGATGGAGGCACCGACGAACAGCTCGTGTTCGTCCACCTGAAACGGCGCGGACAGCCGCTCGAGCACCTTCTGGGCGACGCCGGCCGCATCGTCGTGGCTGCGGAGATCCGGCAGCAGCAGACAGAATTCGTCGCCACCGAAGCGGGACAGCGTGTCGCCGGCGCGGACGCAGTTGCGGAGTCGGTCCGCCACCTGCTTCAGCAGGCGGTCACCCACGGTATGACCGAGCGAGTCGTTCACCAGCTTGAAGCGGTCGAGATCGAGGAACATCACCGCGAGCCGGCCACGATTGCGGCGCGCCTGGGTGACGGCGAGTTCGAGCCGGTCCCGGAACAGCGCCCGGTTGGGCAGGTGGGTGAGGAGATCGTGGTAGGCCTGGTAGCGCACCATTTCCTGAGCGCGCTTGCGCTCGGTGACGTCGCGGATGATGCCGTAAGTGCCGAGAAACGCACCCTCCTGATCGTCGCGACCGGGGCTGTAGATGCCGGTGGCGGTCACTTCCACCACCAGTTCCCCCTGTGCAGCCGCGGACTTTGCGGACAGGCGCGAGCGCAGCCGCAGCTCCACATCCCGGGAGGCCCGGTCACCGGTGCGGCGCTCGTTCATAACGAAGCGCGCCAGTTCGAGGTCCTGTTCCTGGACCACCACCGAGTAATGGCGGCCGAGCAGCGTCTCCCGGGGCCAGCCGAGCACTGCGGCGGCCCGGTCGTTGATGAAACTGAAACAACCGTTGGGATCGAGCAAGTAGACCAGGTCAGGCGCGTGATCGACCATGAAGCGATGCAGGCGTTCGGACTGGGCCAGGCGCTTCTCCGCGACGCGGGCACGCCGCTCGAGCTCCAGGGCCTGACGGACCCGGGCCAGCGTGGAGCAGAGTTCCTCCGGTTCGTAGGGCTTGCGCAGGAAGTCCACGGCACCGCGGGTCAGCGCCTGCTTGACGTAATCGAAGCTGGTCTCACCGCTCAGGACCACGATCCGGGTCTCGAGCTTGCGCTCGCAGATGGCGCTGATGACGTCGAGACCGGACATGTCCGGCATGACCAGGTCGAGCAGCACGATGTCCGGCGTGGGCGCCTGGTCGAGACGGGTCAGGGCGGCGCAGCCGCCAGCGGCCACTTCCGCGCCGTAGCCGCGGCTGTTGAGAAGCGAGCGCAGGGACTCGCGCAGACCCTGCTGGTCGTCGACGATGAGTACGGACACCTCAGCTGCAGGTGGTTCATCCGCGGCCGGTCCGCTCAGACTTTCGGCAAGACTCACGAGCCCCGCATCGCGAGCGCTGTTCATCGGGTTTCCATCTCCAAGCCCATCCCGCCGTGCGTGTCACCGCCACCACGCCTCCCCATCGGTGCCTGACAGCCCCACCGACCGCGTTCCTGCGCGAGAGTGCTAGCCCGCATATCTCACCGATTCACGGCTGCGGCCGCGGAGATACCGGCAAATCCTGCGTTGCGCTCCGTCCGGGTGCTCGACGTACTGGAAAGTACGCCTGCGCGCCCGAACTGTCGCGCGCCTTGTCTTTACCGGTATCTCCACGACCTCGCTTCGCGCATCGGTGAGATATGCGGG
>SKUB01000260.1 GCA_007122315.1 Pseudomonadales bacterium
CAGGTCCGGGGCTTTCGACGTCATCCCCTTCGAGTTCACGCACCCGGCCGAGGAGATACTGGCGCACCCGCTCCGCGTCCTCTGTTGCTATACCCTGCACAATCAGATCTGCGCTGAGCCCCCCGGCGGTGAAGCAGGTCACCCGCAACAGTCCGAATGCACGTTCCATGGGGCCGCTCGCCGTCTCCACGTGCTGAATACGGTTGCATGGCAGCACCGTAAGGCGCCGCCAGAACAGACCGCTGGCGTAGAGCAGGTCGTTTTCACGCAGGCCCCAGCCGCGAGCACGCGCTTCCCTCCAGGCCAGGGCCAGGTGGACGGTGATCAGCAGCAACAGCACCAGGAATCCGTATGTGGACCCAGGTGGTGCGTCGTCCAGCGATGGGAGCGCGAAGGCAAGCAGGACGATGACGAACATCGTCCACCGCCAGAGCAGGCTCAGTACCCGGTAGGGTGCGAAACTGCGGGCAACCGGATTCAGCCGCAGCGGAGTGGCAGGCGGCAGTCGGGCGGGGTCGATCAGGGCGTTTTCGAGCGGCACGGGGCGCCTCGCTGCAGGGGGAGCCCAGTGTCGCTCAAAGGACGGCTGGCTGCCACGCCGGGCGCGAAGAATGCGGGGCAGAGTGATGAAGACCGCCGGCTCAAGTAGCGCCTCTGCACTTTTCCTCACCCTTTCGCCGGCGGGCCTGAGGCCTCCAGTTGGCAGTCGGAGACTCGCCTCGGTAGCCTGGGCGCATGGGGAGCCGCGCGCCAGGTATCAATCTGGAAGTGTCGTGCCCCCAGGAGGGACCGTGGCGCGCAAGGTAAAGGTCGTCGAGGCGAGGGAGGAGGATCTCCCACAGGTGATCGAGCTGGCGTATCAGCTTGATGCGCACGTGTCGGGTGCGCAGCGCGAAGAACTGAAAATGACTGACGAGGGCGAGTCGGAACTTGTCAATCGCTTTCGAACGTTCATCGACAACCCCTACAAGCTTCTGTTGGTGGCAAAGAATCCGCGCGCTGGCATCATTGGCATGGGCGACATCGCACTGTGGAAGCATGCTGAGGTATGGGAGACGCCAGAGCGGAAAGGACAGTGGTACGGTGTCATCGATGATGTATGGGTCGAACCGGATTTTCGGCGGCAGGGACTGACCCGCCGCATGGTCCTCGAGCTGCTCGCCTTCGCGCGCCGGCACGGCGTAGAGTCGCTGCAGCTGGAATACGCGGCAAGTAACACCGAAGCGGCAGAAACGTGGGCACGAATGGGCTTTCGACCAGTGGGCATTCGGGCAGCAGCCTCAGTGACCGAGGTCTTGGCTCGGCTGGACGACGGAGGGTAGCAATCGTCATGGCGTGTGGGGGCAAAAGGTGATCGGAGATCGTAGCGTCATCGTCTTTTACGACGAGCGCGTACTTGGCCATGAGCCGAACATCGAGGAACCCTTCCTTCCCGGCAGGCTGGCCCGCCGGGTGAAGGAAATTCTGGATGGTCTCGACGTCAAGTGGAGCTATCCGGAACACCCCGGCCGTGTCAAGGCCGTACGCGAACTGCTCGACGAACATCCCATTCCCGGCGTGACCTTCCGCACGGGGCAGGCGGCCACCCGCGATCAGCTGTCCCGGGTGCATACTTTGTCTTACCTCGACGACATCTATGCCATGCGGGGTAAGAACGCATGGCTCGATCGCGACACCACGGCTGTGTCGGCGGGCAGCGTCGAGGCAGCGGAGGTGGCTGCCGGCACCGCGATTGCGGCGGTCGAAGCGGTGATGTCCGGCGCAGCAGAGAGTGCGTTCGCCCTTGTACGGCCCCCGGGTCACCATGCCGAGCCCGTCAGGGCGCGTGGGTTCTGCCTGTTCAACAACGTCGCCGTTGCTGCGGCCCACGCTCAGGCGGAACTGGGATGTGAGCGGGTACTGATCATCGACTGGGATGCGCACCACGCCAACGGTACCCAGGACATCTTCTATTCCGACCCGGACGTGATGTTGTTCGATACCCATCGCGCGTCGCCGTTTTATCCGGGCAGCGGGCTGCTCGAAGAGGTCGGGGCCGGGTCAGGTGAAGGAACGACCATCAACGTCCCGCTGCCGGACGGCGCCGGTGACATTGCCATGGTGAAGGCGTTTCGCGAAATCCTCGTGCCTGCGGCCGATTGGTTCGAACCGGATCTGGTGCTGGTGTCGGCAGGCTTCGATCCACATCGTTTGGATCTGGCGCTCAATCTGAGCTACGACGGGTTTGCTGCCATCACCGAAATCGTCCAGGAAATCGTCGATCGACACTGCCCAGGCCGCCTGGCGCTTGTGCTCGAGGGTGGCTATCACCTCGAATCACTCTCCCATGGTGTTCATACCGTCCTGCAGATTCTCGCAGGCGGCGATGCTCCATTGCCGGCAGAACCGGGGGTGGACGAAGTGGCGGAGGCCGCCGAGTTTCATCTGGGCGCCTTCACGGACGATTGACAGGGCGTTCACCATGGAGGCGCTCATCTGACGGGGTGATTGTTGCGTCAGGATGCATCTGCGGTTCCGCAGAGGACATGGCCTTCAGGGCTCGTCTGCTTCAAGGGCGGCGAGCACGCGGGCGACGAAGCTGGCCTGATCCCAGCGTGTTCCATCAGGATCGATACCTGTACGAACGATCACGACCCCTTTCGATGGCACCACGGTCGAGAACTGGCCCTTGTGACCGGCCGTGGTGTAGGTGCCGTCAGGCACCCCTGGGACGCCCTCGAAGCGCCAGAAATGATGCCCATAACCCATGAAGCCACCGCCCGGAAGCTCCTGGGGCTCGTGCGCCGGGGCTCGCGTGCGGGCGAGCTCGGCCCAGCCTTCAGGCAGGATGCGTCGGCCATCGAAGTTGCCGTCATGCAGATAGAGGAGGCCGAATCGGGCGAGGTCCCGTGCGGTGGTGTACACCTGGCTGGAACCGATGAAGTTGCCCCGATGATCTGTCTCCATCACCGTCGATGTCATCCCCAGTGGATGAAACAGAGCTGAGTTGGGCAAGCGCAAATACGCAAGGTCGTCATCGAGTACGTGCCTGATCGCCCGCAAGAGCAGCAGGGTATCGTTGTTGGCGTAGCGGAAATGCTCGCCTGGAGCATGCTCGAGTTCGGTGGTCGTGGCAGCACTGAGCACGTCCTGGCCGCCGAAATAGACCGCATTGGAATTCGCGCCCTCGCTGGCAAGACCGCTGGACATCTGCAGCAGATGCCGCAGGGTGATTCCGACGCGAGGATCATCCACATGCTGCCACTCTGGAATGGGCGCTGGCGCGTCGAGCTGCAATGCCCCTGACTGCACCAGTGTCCCCACCAGTGCCTGGGTGAAACTCTTGGCCGTGGACCAGGTGCGATAGCCGCTCCAGGGATCGAATCCGTCGCGGTAGCGTTCGGCGACGATCCGGTCATCGGCGACCACGACCACGCCGATCGTGAACGGTTCACCCTCCTGAATCCCCGGATCGAACGCGGCCGTCACGACTTTATCCAGGGCATCGTGGGGAGCAGGAGGATCCATCAGGTCGCCCTGGGGCCACTCCGTCAGGGTCGGGTCGAAGCCTGGATGTGGCTGCATGACGAAGGGCAGGTTCACCACGTCGCTGCGGGTCGCGCCGGGTGGAAGCAGGGTGCATCCCATGCCTGGTCGCCATGCTGCAATACGTTCCTGACCCTGCGGGGTTCGTGTCGTGACGATGCCCGCATCTGCTATCACCAGCGGTCGCGGCAATTGCGGTGCGACGTCCGCGAGCTCCTCGCGCAGAATCGCGGCAAGCGGGCGGGCCGCGTTGAAGCGAGCTCCGCAAGTGAAGATGGCCTGGAAGCCGGCAATCACCTGTGGATCGTCGCCATCCGCGGCACCGGCCGGACGCATGGATTCGACGGCGGCGGCATGGAGTGCAAGCAGCAGGCACCCAAACAGCAAAGTTCCGTTTTTCATCAATCCCTCCCCCGTTTGACGGCATCGACTGTCGCAGAGCAGAGCTCGCGGTCGGCTTGCTCAGTCCGTGCTGAGGCCACGTCGCTCCAGCAGATGACCGATGTCCGGTTCACGCCCGGCGAAGGCTTCGTACAGCGTCATCGCATCGACACTGCCGCCTTTCGACAGGATTTGCGCACGAAAGCGGTCGCCGGCGTTCCGGTCGAGACCACCGTTATCCCGAAACCAGGCAACGGTATCTGCGTCCAGGACCTCGCTCCAGATGTAAGAATAGTAGCCTGCCGCGTACCCGCCCATGATGTGGGAGAAGTACGGTGTACGGTAGCGAGGCGGCACAGGATCGAAGTCGATCCCGGCCTCGGCCAGAGCGTTCGCTTCGAACTCTGCAACGCGATCGGCGGTGGGTACGCCGTTCGCGCCGATCTGATGCCAGGCCTGGTCGATGATGGACGCAGCGAGATACTCGGTGGTACGAAAACCTTCGTTGAATTGTTGGGCCTCGAGTACCTTTTCGAGCAGGGGCAGCGGCAGAGGCTCACCGGTTTCGTGGTGGCGCGCATAGTTGGCGAGCACTTCCGGCCAGACGGCCCACATCTCGTTCAGCTTCGAGGGGTACTCGACAAAGTCCCGGGGTACGGATGTTCCTGCGAACCGCGGATAGGTGACGTTCGAGAACATGCCGTGCAACGCATGACCGAACTCATGAAACATGGTCGTAACTTCGCTCAGGGTCAGCAGCGTCGGATCCCCTGGAGGCGGCTTGGGAATGTTCTGGTGATTGCCGACGACTGGCTGTCCGCCGAGAAGCTCGGATTGCACCGCGTAGGCGTTCATCCAGGCACCGCCACGCTTCGAGGGTCGGGCGTAGAAGTCCCCAAGGAACAATGCCAGCGGCGAACCGTCGTGGTCGAACACTTCGAATACGCGGACGTCAGGATGATAGGTGGGCAGATCGTGCCGCTCCTGGATCCTCAACCCGTACAGTTTCCGAGCTGCATAGAACACGCCGTTGAACAGTACGCTGTCGAGTTCGAAATACGGACGGATCGCGGTGTCGTCGAAATTGAAGCGGCGCTGGCGCAGTTTCTCAGCGTAGAACGGCCAGTCCCAGGCCTGGAGTTCGAAGGGCTGTTCCTCGACTTCATCGATGAGCGCCTGCAGTTCGGCGGCTTCGCGTTGCGCATTCGCGACCGCTGGTCCGGCCAGGCTGGCGTGCAGGTCATTGACGGCTGTAACAGTTTCGGCGGTCTGGTCTTCGAGGATGTACTCGCCATGGCTGGCGTAGCCGAGCAACGCTGCACGTTCGGCACGAAGCGAGAATGCCCTGGTGACGATCTCCAGATTGTCGAAGTCGTTGCCGCGGCTGCCACGCGTCAGCGAGGCTTCGAGCAGACGCTGCCGAAGGCTGCGGTTGCGCAGTGAGGTCAGCTGCGGCGGATTGGAAAAGTTCTGCAGGGTGAGCACGAATTTGCCGTCATGGCCGCGGTCGCGGGCTTCACTAGCGGCCGCGCGGATCTCCGCGGCAGTCAGTCCGTCGAGGTCGGCTTCCTGATCCACTACGATCGCGCAGTCATTGACCTCGGCGAGCACGTTCTGACTGAATCGCGTGGTGAGTGTGGCCAGTTCGCTGTTGATGGCCCGCAGTCGATCCTGATCGGTCGCTGACAGGCGCGCGCCCGCCCGAATGAAGTCCCGATGGTAGCGCTCGAGCAGACGCTGGGATTCCGGGTCGAGCTGCAGGCTCTCGCGTCGTTCGTGGAGATGCTCGATGCGCGCGAACAGGACAGGGTCGAGCAGGATGGCGTCGCGGTGCGCGGCCAGGCGCGGCGAGATGTCCCGTTGCACGGCACGACGTTCGTCGTTGGAGTCCGCGCCTGCGAGATTACCGAAAATACGCATGACCTGGTCGAGCAGTTGACCGCTACGCTCCATCGCGAGGATCGTGTTGGAGAATGTGGGTGCCGCGTCCGACCCGGTGATGGCTGCTACTTCTTCGAGCTGTTCCGCCATGCCGCGCTCTATCGCAGGACGGAAGTGGGCGTCACGGATCTGCTCGAAAGGCGGCATGCCGCAAGGCAGCGTCCATGATACGAAGAAGGGATTGTCGCCGACGCTTGCGCCTGCGCCTTCGCTCCCCGGGCCCGTCACGATGAGCGGCAGGCAGCAAAAGAGCGATAAAGCTTGGCTGGCATGATGTGCAACATCTGGTCGGATCCCGTAAGCCTGTCGACCTCGCGAAGGATAACCGCTCCCGGCCGCGCTGACACGGCGGAGTCTCCCCTGAGTTACCATGGCGCAAGCAAAGCGGGGCAGCGGTTCAGGCCCTTCGTTCATTGCAGGCTGAGGGGGATGCTGCCTTGGAGACGCTCACCGGGGGATACGGATTGATCGAAGCTCCGCTGTGGATGGAAGGGCGCGGTCTTCTGTTCAGCGATGTGCTCAATGGCGGCGTGTTCTGCCTCGACGGTGCCGGGAATGTGAGCACGCTGTTCGAACATCGCCGTGGAATCGGGGGCATGGCGCAGCATGTGGCCGGGGGGCTGGTAGTAAGCGGGCGCAACATCTCCTTCAAGCCCTTCGACGGCGGGCCGACGCGGCTGATCCTCGATCGCAACCCGGAAGCCGGTAACGTCGGCTACAACGACCTGACCACGGATGCTGCAGGCCGGATCTACGCAGGCTCGCTGGGAAACAGTCCGGTGTTCGAATCTGCGGGAGAGCCGCGCTCAGGAGCGCTCTGGCTCATCGATCTCGACGGATCAGCGCGAGAGGTTGGACACGACATCTGGCTTACCAACGGACTCGGATTCTCACCGGACGGCCGCACCCTCTACCACAGCGACTCCCAGGTGCAGACCGTTTGGCACTATGCGGTGGCGAGCGACGGCAGCCTGGGACCGAAGCAGGTGTTCGTGCAGGTGGACAACGGTGTTCCCGACGGCCTGGTGGTCGCCGAGGATGGCTCGGTCTGGGTGGCGCTGGCGCGTGGCGGGCATGGCGTTGCGGTATACAGCAGCGCAGGCCGTCAGCGTGACTTCATCGAGATTCCGGAACCCATGTGCACGTCGCTGTGTTTCGGCGGCCGCGATCTGAAGGACCTTTACATCGTGTCAGGTTCGGACGGCAGCGACAGCGATGCTGCAGGTGCGGTGCATCGGGTGCGTACCGACGTGGCCGGGCTGCCGGTGGCGCCGGCGGCCGTGGTCCTGACCTGACTGCCGCCAGCCTCACAGTTCGGCGGCGGTGATGCTCGGCGCGAGTTCCAGCAAAGCGTCGATGCCGCGAATCTCGGCCGCCCTGTGTTCGACGCGCAGCCGTGGATGCTGCGCGAACGCTGCGTCGATGGCCTCGAGATAGCGTGCCTGGGTCTCCCGCAACGCCGTGACGAAATCGCCTTCTGCAGAATCCGGCAGGACGCGGTTCACGATCAGGCAGGGGACCTTGATACCTGCGCCTGTGAGCTTGTCGACCATGCGTCGGGTCTCGGCGAATGACAACGCATCCGCATTCAATACGGGGAGGAAGCGGGTGCGGGCGGGATCCATGAGCAGCATGCGGACCTGCTCGAAGCGCCGCCTGCGTGCATCCAGAATCGCGACGGCCCGATCTTCCGGTGAGCTTGCTGTGGGTGCACGTTCCAGCCATTCGGCGCGTGCCTCGCGCCGGCGGGCGAGCATGGCGTCCGTCCAGGTAGCCATGACCTCGGGAAGGCTGAGCAGTTGCAGGGTATGGCCGGTGGGTGCGGTATCGAACACAACATCGTCGTAGCCTGGCCCGAGATCGAGGATACAGCGGACCATGGCCTCGAACAGGGCAGCATCCAGCGCACCGGGAGCCCCTGCCGCCAAGTCGGCCTGCCGAGCGGCGATGGTGCGCAATTCAGGGCTGGCCAGCTCCCGCAGGTTTGCCTTGACGCCGGAGATGTACTCTTTGAGGGCGACGTCGGGGGCCAGCTCCATGGCATCCAGGCGGGTCGCGATGGGCTTCGGTCGTGGTCCCAGCGGCTGCTCGAGCAGGTCGCCGAGGGAATGAGCGGGATCCGTGGATACCAGCAGCACACGCTGCCCTGCCAGCGCCCGCCCAAGGGCCCAGGCCGCAGCGCACGTCGTCTTGCCGACGCCACCCTTGCCACCGAAGAACGTGAGGTCGGGCCAGTTTCCGAGTCTTTCGCCCGTGGGGCGCGAGTCGGTGCGTGCTCTGCCGAACAGGCGCTTCAGCAGCACCTGAAGCCATCCACGGGAGAGTGTTCGAGGCCCATGCGCAGATGCCAGGCGTGAAAGTCTTCGAGCAGGAACGGCAACAGTTCCAGGGTGTAGAAACTGGCGGGATTGGGCACGCCGAGCGCCTCGGACATCACCAGCAGCCGGAACAGATCTTCCTGGCGGCGCTGGGCCCGACGCTGGTGACGGCGGTAGGGTGCGGAGTAGGCCGATTCGTAGAACCTGGCGATGTGCGCGGCAAACCGGCGCACCTGCTCAGCCGGATTCGAGGACATCGTCTGCTTGCCGCGGCCGGCGGATCGCCGCCACACCTTCGAGAATCAGCCAGATGTTCAGCGCGAGCAGCAGGCCGCCGATGCCCGTGAGCAGCAGGTTCCCCTGCGCCAGGTAATTGCCGACATTGATGAACATTGCCCAGGTGGTCACCGTGGCTACGAACAGGAACGGGATCAGCGTCAGCAGATAAGGCCGCTTCGTATACCAGAATATGAGGGTCAGGATCAGCAGGGACAGCGCGGCAGTGAGCTGGTTGGTGGTCCCGAACAGAGGCCAGAGGATCATACCGCCCTGGCCGGGGCGTTCCGGGTCGGCGAAGAAGGCCAGCGTGACGCAAAGGACGAATACCAGTGCGGTGGTGAAATTGATGTTGGCCAGCACCGGTACCCGGTACTGGCGACCGAGCTCAGCCAGCACGAAACGCTGCAGGCGCATGCTGGTGTCGAGGCTGGTAGCCGCGAAGCACACCACCATCATGGATACGAACGTGGTCCCCAGCGTGACCGGCAGACCGAGGTGCCCCATGAAACTGCCAGCGCCGCTGACGAAGGCGGCGATGCCGCTGGAGCTGGCATGGGCCCATGACTCGTAGTGGACGCTCCAGGCGTCGAAGGTCGCGAAGCCCGCGGCGCAGGCGAGAATGGCGGCGACTGCCAGCAGGCCTTCGCCGGTGGACCCGAGGTAGCCGATGAAGCGGGCATCGGTTTCCCGGTTGATCTGTTTCGAGGTGGTCCCGGAGCTCACAAGACCGTGAAAGCCGGAGATGGCGCCGCAGGCGATGGTCACGAACAGCAGCGGCAGCAACGGAGGCGTGTCCGGCGGCAACGCGGTGTTGTAGATCGGAGCGACGATTTCGGGACGACCGACGAACACGCCCAGATAGATCAGGATCAGGCCGATGAACAGCAGATGCGCATTCATGAAGTCCCGCGGCTGCAGCAGCAGCCAGACTGGTAACCGCGATGCGAGGGCGCCGTAGGCCAACATGATGGCCGTCCACCAGGCCACGTCGGGCAGGCCGCCGATGCTCGCAGGCAGACTCACTGGAACCGCAGCCCCAACGCCTACCAGCGCCAGCAGCAACAGCAGTCCGATCAGCGCCGGCCAGAGCACGCCGACACCGCGGCGGTAGATCAACCAGCCGATGGTGAGCGCGATGGGGATCTGCATCCAGTAGGGGATGACGCTGGCTGGAAAGTTCGTGAACAGCGTCCCGATGATGACGGCGAACACGGCGTTGACCATCAGCATCAGGAAGAAAATGATGAGCAGGAACAGGTTGAATGCGCGCGGACTGATGACGTTGCGTGCGATGGCGCCCATGGAGACGCCCCGGTTGCGAGCGGACGCCCACAGCGTTCCGAAGTCGTGAATACCGGCAATGAACACGGTCCCGACCAGGACCCAGGCCAGGGCAGGTCCCCAGCCCCAGATCATGGCGATGGCGGGGCCGACGATGGGTGCGGCGCCGGCTACGGAAGTGAAGTGGTGGCCCCAGAGCACGAACCGATTGGTGGGGACGAAATCGATACCATCGTTGAAGCGATGCGCGGGTGTGGTGAAGTCGGGATCGAGGCGGAACACCTGCTCGGCCAGATATTTCGAATAGAAGCGGTAGCCTGCGAAAAAGGCCGCGAATGCGAACAGGGCCAGCACCCAGCTTGTCACGATCTCTTACCTCCAGTGCGCATGCGCGGGCGCGCCGCGGGACGATAGCCCGCCGGCGCCTTCAGCTCAACGGGGTGCCGGCAGGCGATAGACCGCGATGGCTGCCGGCAGGAACAGCAGCGCAAACATGCCGAACGCGATGTCGTAGCTCCCGGTGCGGTCGTGGATCCAGCCGGAGAACAGGGGCCCGAGCGAGGCGAGGGTGATGAACAACATGCCGAGTCCCATGACCCGACCGAAGGAGGCGGCGCCGAAGCGGCTGCCGTAGATCACCGCCATCAGGGTCAGGATGCCGCCCCCCGCAACGCCCATCAGCGCCGCGGCGAGGATCAGCGTGAGCAAGGCGGGCGTACCCATCAGCATCAGCAGTGAGCCGCCCATGCCGGCGGCCATTATGAAGTAGAGCCAGCGGTGATCGATTCGATCGGCGGCGGCTCCGAAGGCGAATTTTCCGGCGATCATGCAGGCGGAACTCAACGAAATGAGCAGGGCTGCGTAGCTCGTGGGGTGGCCAAGATCCCGGGTCAGGGCGCCGAGATTGAACTGGATGGCTCCGAACGCGGCGTTGGTCGGGAGAAACGCCACCACTGCGATCCAGAACATCGGTGCGCGCAGGATGGCGGCGACCGGCCAATCCTGCCGCTGGACCGCAGGACTGCCGTCGCCAGTAGCAGCAGCTGCCGGAGCGGGCTCAGGCTGGGGTGGTTGCCGCCGCAGGATCAGGAACGACAGTGGCACAACGGTGATCAGGGTCAGCGCCGCGAGGCTCTGCAGCGCGGCGCGCCAGCCGAACTGTTCGAGCATGTAGCCGGTCAGGAAGGGGAAAGCGAACCCGCCGATGGACGTGCCGATGGCTGAGACTCCCAGAGCCATGCCGCGGCGCTCCAGGAACCAGCGCGTGACCAGAGTCTGGGCCGCCAGCGGTCCGGCCATGACCATGCCCAGCGGCATGACCAGGGCGTAGAGCGCGATGATCTGCCACATGGCCGTAGCGAGAGAGGCCAGCAGCAGGCCGGCGGTCAGCGCGCAAGCTCCACCGATGACCAGCCAGCGCAGCGACATGGCATCCATGGCGCGACCGGCGAGAGGGCTCAGCAGGCCGACGCCGATCTGCAGCACGGTAATGGCGATCATCACACGCCCGCGGCTGGTCTCGAAGGCTTCCAGCCATGGCACCACGAACAGCGCGAAACAATAGATCAGAATGCCGATGCTCGCGGCCTGGAATACCAGGGTCAGCCCGACCACGTTCCAGCCGTAATGCCAGGGAGTTTGCATGCCCTGCGAGGTTCCTGGTCACCAAAAGCGCGCCACCATACAACAAAGCATGCCCGTGTGCCCCACTGTTGCGCTCGTGTCGGCGCCCCCGAGCAGCTGCGCGCGGTCGTCACCATGCAGCGCCGGGATCGATCCGGTAGGCTGACACGCTTGTGTGGTGGGGAATTCAGACATGTTCGATCGATTGGCCCGCGTTCTGAACGTCGAAGCCATCCCGGTGGTGTTTTTCGTCTCCGCTGGTCTGGCAGTGCTGTTCGTCGCCTTCGCATTGCCGTTCTCAGATGCGTTCGCCGCGTTCTTCGGTCTGCTCACCGACTTTACGGTGGCCTACTTCGGCTGGTTCTACATCCTCAGCGTCACCGGCCTGCTCCTGTTCCTGATCTGGGTCGCCCTGTCGCGCTACGGCAATATTCGTCTGAGCCAGGATCACGAACGCCCGGAGTATGGAACCTGGACCTGGTTCACCATGCTGTTCGCGGCGGGCATCGGGACCATCCTGATGTTCTGGGGTGTCGCGGAGCCGATCTCGCATTTCGCCAGCCCACCGTTCGCTGACGTGGAACCGAAGAGCCCCGAGTCCGCGGAGCTGGCGATGCAGATCGCGCTGTACCACTTCGGACTGCATACCTGGACGATTTTCACGCTTCCGGCGCTGGCGATCGGTTACTTCACCTATCGGCAGGGTTTGCCGATGCGGATCAGCAGTCTGTTCTATACCGTCCTCGGCCGCCGCATCTATGGGCCGATCGGCTGGACCATCGATATCATCGCTGTCCTCGGAACCCTGTTCGGGGTGGCAGTGTCCGTCGGCCTCGGCACCTTGCAGCTGAACAGCGGACTTGCCCATCTGCTGGACGTTCCCCTCGGTGATCTGTCGCGGACGCTGATCGTACTGACGATCACGGTGGTGGCGACCATCTCGGTGGTGCTCGGTCTGGACCGTGGGATCAAGCGACTGTCGCAGTTCAACATCAGCATCGCGCTGTTCATACTGCTGTTCATCTGGATCAGTGGTCCGACCCTGTTCCTCACGTCTGGAACAGTGGAGAACATTGGCAACTATCTCGACGCACTGCCGAGGCTTGCGTTCTGGACGGACGCGTTCCAGGGCGGGGACTGGCAGCGCAGCTGGACGGTGTTCTACTGGGCCTGGACGATTTCGTGGGCGCCCTATGTCGGCATCTTCATCGCGCGGATTTCCAAAGGTCGCACCATCCGTCAGTTCGTCGGTGGCGCCCTCGGAGCACCGCTTCTGTTCACGGTGATATGGTTTTCCGTGTTCGGTCTTGCTGCGGTCGATCTCGAGCTGAGTCGGGGTGTAGACCTTTCTACGGCCGTGCAGTCGGATGTCTCCGTGGCCCTGTTCCGCTTCCTGGAGCAGTTCCCGCTTGCAACTCTGACGTCGGTACTGAGTGTCGTGATCATCATCGTCTTCCTGACGACGTCGGCAGACTCCGCTGCATTGGTGATCGACCAGCTCACCCGGCGTGATGACCAGCCGTCCCGGACGGCGCAGCGCGCATTCTGGACCATCCTGCTCGGTCTGATCGCCGCGACTTTGCTGCTCGGAGGCGGTCTGGGCGCGCTGCAGAACGTGATCACCACCCTGGGCTTCCCGTTCTGTCTGCTGCTGGTGTTCATGGCGGTAGCACTGACCCGGGCGCTGCATGCGGACTACTTGGGCTACTCCCTGGACGACCTCGTCGAGGGGCGTGCACCTGCTATCGATCCGATGGGAGCCGACAGCGAGTCAGTGATGGAGAAGGAACGCCCCGTACCGCGAGGCAGGCACGAGTGAGCATTGCCGCGGAGTCTCAACAGCTGGCAAGGTGCTGCTGAGATTTCCGTGCTACTCCTGAGGTCGGATGCGAAGGATGCGGCCGTTGGGCTCGTCGGTCAGCACGTAGAGGAAACCATCGGGTCCGGTGCGCACGTCGCGGATGCGCGCGCCGATCTCGTCGAATACGGTGCCGTGATCCACAGCGCCGTCGCCGCGCAGCTCCACCCGGCGAATGCTCTGCTCGGCCAGTCCCCCTACGAAGAACTGCCCCTGCCATTGGGGAAAGGCGTCACCATCGTAGTAGGCGAGGCCGGACGGTGCGATCGAGGGCGTCCAGTCCACCAGCGGTTGTTCCATGCCTGGATATTCGGTGAAGGGCGACACGCGGGCGCCGGTGTAGTCGAGACCGTAGGTGATCACCGGCCACCCATAGTTGCGACCGGCTTCGAGGTGGTTGAACTCGTCTCCTCCGGCAGGTCCGTGCTCATGCTGGAACACGCGCCCGTCAGGCAGAACCACGAGACCCTGCGGATTACGATGGCCGTAGGTCCAGATGACGTCCATGGCGGCGGGGTCGTCGATGAATGGATTGTCGGCGGGAGCGCTGCCGTCAGTGTGGATGCGGATGGTCTTGCC
>SKUB01000285.1 GCA_007122315.1 Pseudomonadales bacterium
AACGAGATCCTCGGTCTCGTCGGTGAATCAGGTTCCGGCAAGTCCACGTTCGGCAAGACCGTACTCGGACTCCACGACAAGACCGAAGGTGAGGTCCGCTATCGAGGCGAGCTGCTGCCGAGCCGCTACCGCAGCGCCGACTTCCAGCGCTGGTCACGCAAGATGCAGATGATTTTCCAGGACCCCTATTCGTCCCTGAATCCGCGCATGACCGCCGGCGAGATCATCGCCGAAGGTCTGAGCCTGCACAGTGACCTCAGCGCGGCCGCAGTCCGCGAGGAGGTGGTCCGCTGGCTGGTCCAAGTCGGCCTGAGCCCGGACCACGCTTCCCGCTATCCTCACGAGTTCTCCGGCGGCCAGCGCCAGCGCATCGGCATCGCAAGGGCCATGATCGTGAAACCCGAATTCGTGGTCTGCGACGAGCCGATCTCGGCGCTGGACGTGTCCGTCCAGGCCCAGGTGATCAATTTGCTCTCCGAGCTGAAGGCATCCTTCGGCCTGACGCTGCTGTTCATTGCCCACGACCTTTCCATGGTGCGCTACGTGTCGGACAGGATGGCGGTGATGTATCTGGGTGCATTGGCGGAACTCGGTCCTGCCGACGACGTGTTCTACCGCGCGATGCATCCCTACACGCGCATGCTCGTTGCCTCGAACCCTGAGCCGGACCCGGACGTGGAGCGGCGGCGCGCACCGGAACCCATCGACGGCGAGATTCCCTCGCCGGTGAATGTCGGTGCCGGCTGTCGTTTCGCCGGCCGCTGTCCGGAAGTGATGGCACGCTGCCGCGAAGTCACGCCCGAACTGATTCCCGTAAAGGATCTCACCAGCGGCGCGACCCGTCAGGTGGCCTGCCATCTCTACGGCTGACCCGGCGTGCGCGTACCGCGGACCCATGCCAGAATTGCCGCGACCTCAGAGGAGACCTGCCCACCATGCCGTGCCGCTTCCTGTCCGCCATCGTCGTGTGCTGCCTGCTGACCGCCTGCGGTCCGGTCCTGGTTGCCGACGACGCCCGTAAACGGGAAACCATCATGCGTCAGCACACTGACGTGTGGACGCGGGGCCAGCTGCAGGTCATCGATGACCTCTATACCGAGGACTTCATCGGCCATTTCCATGGCACCGTGGTGGAGGGACGTCGTTCGCTGAAGGCCTATGTTGAGTCCCAACGCGATGCGTATCCCGATTGGCACGAGTCCGTGCAGTGGGTCGTCGTGGAAGGTTCGCGGGGCGCGAGTCAGGCGCTCCTGAAGCAAGGCGCAGTCAGGGCGCTGCTCGGCACGGATGGCGTGCGCGAAACGCTGGCCTTAGAGCAGGGAAGCCTGTTCGAATTCGAGCGCGGCCGCATCTCGCGGCAATGGGTCTACCCGGATCTCACCCGGCCGCAGCAGGTGATCGGCCTTCAGCCCGCGCCCTGAGGAAGACGCTGCCCCCTACTCGCGGTGCTCCTCGGCCAGCATGTGCGCATTCATGCGCGCCAGCCACATCTGCCCCTCGCCGGTGTACTTCAGGTAACTCAGAGCCGCCTCGATTCTCGGCATGATGTGCCGCCAGAACCGCTTGGGGTAGGAGTCGAGAACGTCCTGGGCATTGTTGTAGCCCATGGTTTCGGCGAGTCCGGCCTCGTCGAGCTGCCGGAAAAAGCGCTTCACCCGCTGATGAAAACGGGGATCCGCCGCATGGCCGATGAGCTGGGCCGAGCCGAGCAGGGCGCCCAGTGAATTCCGATCCGTGCCGTATTCGGCGGGAAACGGAAAGCGGGTCATGTGGTTCAGGTAGTCCGCAAGCCGTTCGGCGTCGAGCATGGAATCCGAACGGAAGTAGTGGCGCACGAACAGCTGCCCGCGCTCGATGTAGACGGGATACAGGCAGCCGTCGGTGCGGCCACGGGGGAGTTCGAAACGCTCCCCGTTCGTGCCCACCACCAGACTGCGTCCCTTGTCACCGGGCACCACGCCCCGCGCAAAACCCGTGAATGAACACAACGACGCGACGATGAAGTGCAACCAGTCGTCCGGCGTGACGTCGAAGCACTCGATCTGCCGGCCTTCGACGATGCGCAGGGCCACTTCGGTGGTCAGCAGGCAACCATCCATGTTGGTGTAGAGGGCATTGGTGCGGGCGGTATGGGTCAGTGCCAGACGACCGCAGCGCCGCAGCGTGGTCTGGGCACCATTGGAGGCATCCGGATGGGCACGACGATACTCGTCACTGAGACGATCGAGGTAGGCGTCGATGACGATATCGGACGGTTTGAACATTCGGACCCGGTCTCCCCCTGCCTGTGCCACTCGCGCCCAGGTCTGTACGCGAATCAGTCCCCAAGAACAGCGCCTAAAGTGCGCCGCGGTGCTCCTGATAAAACACGTGCGAATAGAGCCCCGAAAGCCAGTCCCTGCCTTCCCGCGTCAACTTCAGATAATTGATTCCCGGTTCGATGTGTCGCTGCACCATGTTCCAGAAGAACTCCGGGTAGGTGTCGCGCAACGACTCGGGAGAATCATTGCCCATTTTCTCGTTGGCGCCGGTTTCCTCGAACTCATAGTAGAGCGCGGGAAGCTTGCGCGGATAATCGGGATCGGCCATCTGCCCCATCAGATCTGCCGCCTGAACCAGGACCGCCCAATCCACTACGCCAGCCGCATCCGCAT
Organism: Pseudomonadales bacterium; assembly: GCA_007122315.1. GTDB lineage: Bacteria > Pseudomonadota > Gammaproteobacteria > Pseudomonadales > Azotimanducaceae > SLTB01. The sequence goes on from SKUB01000285.1 coordinate 2,655, forward strand.
CGTCGGGAACCGGAAAGCGCGTGTTTTCGATGGTCGCCGCGATCAACTCCGCATCGATCTGGGGATGGTCACCGAACCTGGAGCGCACGAACATCTTGCCGCGCTCTACGTGGTAAGGGGTGAGGAATGCATCGGTGGCACCGGGCGGAATCCGGACCGTATTGCCGTCCCTGTCGATGACGGCCAGATCACCATCGTCACCGGGACAGATACCGCGCACGTAACCGATGTCGTGACAAAGAAGCGCAATGGTGAAGTGGGCCCAGTCGCGGGGACTCACGGTGCCTTCAGACAGCAACTTGCCGCGGAAGATCTCCTGACCCACCAACGTCACCATCATGGTGTGCTCGACGTCGTGATAGAACGCGTCGGACCGATTGATGGTCTCGACTGCCAGGTTGGCTGAAGCGCGGATGATGTTCCCGTACTCGTGCTCGCGGCCGCCCAGATTGCCATAAGCGGCGCGATAAGCCTCCGAGATGCGGCTCAGGAAGGCCTGATTGATGGTATCTATGGGGTTGAACACCATGCTCGCGTGCCCGCCATCAGGCAACAATCGTGAATAAAGCCTTCTCCGTCTCTTGCAGAGTATGCCCGGGCCCCGAGAGGGGTCAACAACGGAAGCGGACCGGTTCCTGCGAGCGTGCCGTGGTTCACACTCTGCCGGCAATCGCGCGCAGGCGCTGCCATTTGTCCGCCATACGCAGCACGCTTGCATCTCTGGTGTAGGTCGTAAGCTCCGCGAGCGGGACCCAGGCCAGGGCATGGGACTCGTCGCTTGTCACGACATCCCGCGTCCCGGCACGGAACGCATAGCGGACATCGAAGTGGAAGTGCGCGGGCTCACCGCGCCGGGCCGGAATCTCGTGAATGTCCACGTCGAAGGGAACGACTGGGCCGGAACCTTCGGCGTCCAGTGCATCCAGACGCCCGAGGCCGGACTCCTCCAGGCCTTCCCGCCGAGCCACCGCCAGGACGTCCGGATCCCCGTCCGCATGCCCTCCCAGCTGAATCCACAAATCCAGCTTGCGATGGTGAGTCAGCAGCACCGCGTCGCCGTCAGGATCCACGATCCAGGCGGAGCCCGTGACGTGGCCGGGATGCTCGAGGCCGCGTTCGAAGCAGCGTGGATGCGCCGCCACGAAGTCACGAAAACGGATCACCATGTCCGACTCGTCGGGATGAATCTGCAGATAACGTTCCAGTGCGATCAGCAGTGGTTGCCGGTGCATCAGACGCGACGGCCTTTGAGCGGCTCCACGTCGAACAACGCAGC
>SKUB01000147.1 GCA_007122315.1 Pseudomonadales bacterium
GACTCGTCGTCGAAGCCGTCGAAGCGATTGCCGTCACGCTTGCCCGTCCAGTCGCTGTCCCGGTAGATGTAGTACAGCGACCCTTCGAACTCGTTGGTACCCGAACGGGTGACCGCATCGATGCTGGCGCCGGTGTAGCCGGCCAGCGCGACATCGTAGTTCACCAGCGAGATGTTGATGGACTCGATGGAATCCATGGTGATGGGCTGGCGGTCCGTCGGCAGATTGTTGCTCTCGAGACCGAAGGCATCGTTGGTGGACACACCGTCGATGCGGATGTTGTTGAAACGCGTGTTCTGGCCGCCGGCCGAGATCTCACCGCGCTCCTTGTCCACCTGCGAGATGCGGGGATCGGTGCGCACGTAGTCCTGGATGTTGCGCGAGATGGACGGCAGGCCCTCGATGCGATCACGATCGACGACGGTGCCGGTGCCCATCCTGGACGGGTCGAACACGCCGCCGGTGCGAGTGCCCATGACCACCATCTCTTCTGTGATCCGGGACTCCTCCATGGTCACGTTGATGGCCGCCGTGTCCGCAAGCTGCAGGTATTGCTCCGACAGGACGCTGGGACGGAAACCATCTCGCCGGGCCACGACCCGGTAGGGACCGCCTACGCGCAGGCCGCGCAGCGAGAAGCGGCCATCGGCGTCGGTCGTGGTGGAGCTGCGCGTGCCGGATGGCTCATGGACGAGTTGAACACTGACATTCGGGATGCCGGCACCGCTGGCATCGACGACGCGTCCGGCCGCCGCCGCCGCGGTCACCTGGGCTTGCACCTCGGCCACGCTGAGCGCGACCATGGCCAGCACAAGCAAAAACGAAATGATGGAACGCTGATTCATGCTGATCTGCCTTGTTGCTGGGTGCGGAGGGCAGGCATCAATCACCTTGCGGTGTCGGATGGCGACCGACTGATGGCCTGGCTCCGGAACACTGGACTGGAGGGGTGAAAGCAAGCCCCCGTTCGGGTCACCGATCAGGACAGGAATTCGCACCTTGGGATGCTGGAATGGATTCCCGGGAAGCCCTGACCGACAACTCGCGCAGTAAACGCGGCAGCGATGACGCTCAGATCAACTGACGATGAAGGTTCGAATACATTGACGCGCCGATTCGGCGCCAAACGTCATCAAAGTCTCACGTGCTTGGCGGAAATGACCAAACCGCATCTGTTTCGCACTGCTTCAGTGCGCGCCCGAGAGACTATGGCTTCACGAGCAGGCTCGTGGCTTCGATGACCTGAATACCGTCCCGCTGCGCCAGCCGGCCACTGACCGTGGCGTGGCCGGACACGCCCGCCCCCGGACGATTGGCCTGCGCGATGATAATGACAGGTAATCGACGCTCACCGTCGTACAGGTGCCACGCGCAGTTGGCGCCGTCACAGTCCCGTTCCAGCCGCCCCCGCAGGACGATCCTCTCATCGCCGGCGTCAAGGTCCGCCATGGCAAGCGGAACGGCTGCAGACAGCGGTGGATGGCGGTCGCCGAAAACCACGGGCAGCGGTGGCGGCGGCGGACCAAGATCTGACGGCGGCTCCCGCAGCATCGAGGCAAGCGCCGCCAGCGTCCCGTCATTCGGCGCCGGCTCGATGGCGAGCAGGTGCGCCATGAGATCGTGCAGATGCACGCTCTGAAGGTTCGGAAGCCGGGCACCGCTCGCGAACGCCGGGCCATGGCCGATGAAGATGCCATGCATTTCTCGATGCAGAGGATCCCAGCCATGCATGCCGCGAGTGGGACGCATGAGAATCGCACCGCGATTGCGGCGGCTGGCGATCATCCAGCCGTGGTCCGCCTCCGCGAGCACGTCCGCAATGCGGGTGTGATCACTGAAGCGGTAGTGATCCGGCGTGTCTTCTCGCTTCCATACCCGCATGCGGGGATGCGCATCGGTCAGCGCCGCCACGATCGCATCCGCTGACAGATCGCCGGCCCAGATCTGCGCTGCCGGGCCCCAGTCCGAGACCTGAACGTCGCCCAGTGACAGGTAGTCATCGAGCCAGATGTAGCGCTCGGGATCGATGTCACTCATGCCGTGGTCCGACACCACCAGAACATGCATCGAGCCCAGCAATTCGCGCGCCTCGAGGCCGTCCAGCAGGCGGCCGAGGTCGGCGTCGATCCCAGCAATCGCCGCCGTAACTTCGTCCGCTTCCGGACCATGGCGATGACCCAGCGAGTCCACCCGGCTGAAGTACAGCGTCAGAAAGTCCGGCCGCTCGGTGGCCGGCAGGTCCAGCCAGGCCAGCACCTGGTCGATGCGCTCCTCATGGGAGACCGACGCGTCATACGGCATCCAATAGGTGGGATGGGAACCGCCCACCGGCGCCTCGGAACCCGGCCAGAAGAACGTCGCGGCGGTCAATCCCTGACGCTCCGCCGTGCGCCAGATGGGCTCACCGTCGTACCAGGCCGGATCCATGACCGCTTCACGATTACGCAGCGCAAAACTGCGCTCCCGCTCCGGGTCCCACATGCTGTTGGCAACCACGCCGTGATTTTCCGCGTACAGCCCGGTGACCATGGCCCAGTGGGTCGGGAACGTCTTGGTTGGAAAGATGTGGATGAGGCCATCAGCCACCACGCCTTCACCTGCCAGCCGATCCAGATTGGGGGTGTCGGCTCGCGCACGGTAGTCATGACGAAAGCCATCGATGGAGATCAGCAGCACCGGTGCGGGCCGGTCGTCATCAATCTCCACCCTGGCCGGTGCTTGCGCCGTGGAATCCTTCGCAGCCTCACAACCCAGCAGCAGCAGGACGGGCAACACCCACAGCAACCCACGCGACATCTGTTCACCTCTCTGTCTGGACGCGACTCGAATCCGAGCCCCATGGCAACCGGTAATCATCCCGAATCCAGATGACCTTCCCATGATGAGCCTTGACCCCCGCCAGGGGTCGCGATTAGCGTGCGCCACTCCGCCACTGAAGGGTCCGGGCCCGCCATGCTCACCTTTGCCAACCTGTTCCTGCGCCGGGGCGAGAAGGTGATCCTCGATGGGGTCTCGTTCACGATCCACGGCCGGCAGCATGTGGGCCTGGTAGGACCGAACGGAGCGGGTAAGACCACACTGTTCGAACTGATCATGGGCCGGCTGCTGCCGGAGGACGGCGACGTGCAGCTCAGCGAGCGCACCCGCATCGCCCATCTCGCCCAGCATACCCCGGACACCGATCGCCCGGCGCTGGACTTCGTCCTGGACGGCGACCGGGAACTGCGGCAGGTGGAGCGAGAGATCGCCGCAGCCGAGCGGGATGGCCGGCACGAGGCCCTCGGCACCCTGCACGCCCGCATGGATGCCATCGACGGCTACTCCGCCGCGGCCCGCGCCGGCGCCATTCTGCACGGCCTGGGCTTCGAGGGCGGGGACCAGACCCGTCCCGTGAACGACTTTTCCGGTGGCTGGCGCATGCGTCTCGCCCTCGCCCGCACCCTGATGCAACCGGCGGATCTGCTGCTGCTGGACGAACCCACCAACCACCTCGATCTGGACGCGACGCTGTGGCTCGAGCGCTGGCTGTCCCGGCTCGACACGACACTGATCCTGATCTCCCACGACCGCGACTTCCTCGATCGGACGGTGCAGTACATTGCCCACATCGACCGCGGCCACGTGACCGTGTGGCGCGGCAATTACTCCTCCTTCGAGCTGCAGCGGGCCGAAGCGATGGCGCTGCAGCAGGCGACCCACGCCAAGCACCAGAAACGCATGGCGGAGATCCAGCGCTTCGTCGACCGCTTCCGCGCCAAGGCCACCAAGGCGCGGCAGGTACAGAGCCGCCTGAAAACCCTGGAACAGCTGGCCCAGACGGCGGCAGTGCGGGCGAGCTCGCCGTTCCGATTCACGTTCCGGGATCCGCACAAGATGTCGGACCCGCTGCTCGATGGCGAGGAACTCTGCCTTGGTTACCCGCAAC
>SKUB01000186.1 GCA_007122315.1 Pseudomonadales bacterium
GGTAGTCGAGGAAGCCGGCATTCTGCAGCCTGCCGTCCTCGCCGTAGATGTATTCCTCGTTGAGTGCCCAACCGATGCCCTGGGCTGCGCCGCCCTGAAACTGACCCTCGACGTAGTCCGGGTGGATGGCCTTGCCGGCATCCTGGACGACGGTGTAGCGGATCACCTTGGTCGCCCCGGTTTCCGGGTCCACCTCGATGTCGCAGATGTGGCTCGCGAAGGAGACGCCGGCACCGTCGGCGACCACCTCGTTGTGACCGGCAATGGGCCCACCGGTCTTGGGCGACTTCGCCGCGATGTCCTTCAACGACAGCGGCTTCAGGTTGCCGTGGGCGCTGCCTTTCGCCACCGCCTGCCCGGCCTCCCAGGTGACGTCTTCCACCGGGATGTCCCACATCTTCGCCGCCCGCTCGCGCAGCACCTCGATGGTGTTGCGGGCCGCGAAGATGGCGGCCATGCCGGATGAGAACGTGCCGCGGCTGCCCTCGGTCATGTCGTTGTGGCCGAGGGATCCGGTGTCGGCGATGTTCACCTGTACCTGCTCGTAAGGGATGCCGAGTTCCTCGGCGGCGATCAGACCCAGCGACGCCCGCGAGCCGCCTACGTCCACGGTGCCCACGGTCAGCGTGACGGTGCCGTCGACACCGACGTTGAGGTCGGAGCAGGTCTGCCCGCCGATGTTGAACCAGAAACCGCAGGCCATGCCGCGGCCCTGGTTCGGGCCCAGCGGAGCCTTCATGTGGGGATGGTCACGCACGGCTTCCAGCGTCGCCCTGATGCCGATCGGCCCCCATACCGGGCCGTAATGGGACTGACCGCCTTCCCTCGATGCATTCTTCAGGCGGAACTCCACCGGGTCCATGCTGATGGCAGCGGCCAGTTCGTCCATGGCGCTCTCGACGCCGAATGCCGCCATGGGAGCTGACGGCGCGCGGTAGGCGGCCACCTTCGGCCGGTTGAGGACGACGTCGTAACCGATGGCCTTGCAGTTCGCGATCTCGTAGCACGCGAACGAGGTCATGCACGAGAGCATGCCCCAGATGCCGGGGAACGCGCCGTTGCCGTAGCGCATCTCTGCACGCGCGGCCACCAGGGTGCCGTCACGGGTGGCGCCGAGCTTGATGTCCATGGAGGTGGAGGAGGTCGGCCCGCTGGCCCGGAACACCTCGTCGCGGGTCATCACCAGCTTCACCGGCCGATTGGCCTTGCGCGACAGCGCCAGCGCCACCGGCTCGGCCCAGACGTGGGTCTTGCCGCCGAATCCGCCGCCGATTTCGGAGGACGTCACCTTCAGCTTGGCGATGTCCATGCCGAGCATCTGCGCGCACACGTTGCGGTACACGAACGGACCCTGGGTGGTCACCCACAGCTCGCCGCTGCCGTCTGGACGGATATTCGCGAGACAGGCATGGGGCTCGATGTAGCCCTGGTGGGTGGCTTCCGTCTTGTAGCTGCGCTCGATGATCACGTCGGCCTCGGCGAAGCCGGCCTCGATGTCACCAAGGCCGAATTCGGTGCGCTGGGCGATGTTGGAGGGTTTCTCGGGCTTGGGATCGACGCCTGAAGTGTAGAGCCAGTCGTGGATAACCGGCGCGTCCGGCTGCATGGCCGCGTCGACGTCGGTCACGTGCGGCAGCGGCTCGTAGTCGACTTCGATGAGCTGCAGCGCCTTGCGTGCCGTGCGGGCATCGATGGCCGCCACGGCCGCTACCGCGTGGCCGTCATAGAGCGCACGCCCGCGCGCCATGCTGTTCTCGAGCATCTGCGCAACGTCTCCCGGCAGCCCTTCCAGCAGAGGCAGGTCTTCGGCGGTCACCACCGCCTTGACCCCCGGCAGCGCCTCGGCCTTGGAGATGTCGATGGCCTTGATCCGCGCGTGGGCATGGGGTGAGCGCAGAACGCGTCCGACCAGCTGCCCTGGCAGGGACGCATCTGCGCCGTAGCGGGCGCGTCCGGTCACCTTGTCGATGCCGTCGGGCCGCCTGACGCGCGTGCCGATGACCTTGAAGTCCTGCCCGGTGTAGGAATTGTCGTGTTTCATGTCTCGACCCCGTTCTCGTTGTGCGTGGCTTCGCTGCGCCTCGAATGGGCGCTGCGCGCGGTCACGCTGACTGTGCGCTACGCTCCCGGATCTGCTTGGCGGCGTTCTGCACCGCACGCACGATCTTGTCGTAGCCCGTGCAGCGGCAGAGGTTGCCGGCCAGCGCGTAGCGGATCTCGGTTTCGGTGGGATCCGGGTTGCGGTCGAGCAGCGACTTCGCTGCCACCAGGAAGCCCGGCGTGCAGATCCCGCACTGCAGCGCCGCATGGCTGATGAAGCTCTCCTGCAGCGGGTGCAGCTGGCCGCCTTCGCTGAGCCCTTCGACCGTAGTGATTTCGCGGCCTTCCGCCTCGGCGCCAAGCACCAGGCAGGAACAGACGAGGCGGCCGTCCAGGGTGATGCTGCAGGCGCCGCAGTCCCCGGTCCCGCAACCTTCCTTCACTCCCAGCAGTCCGACCCGGTCGCGCAGGGCGTCCAGCAGCGTCTCCTCCTCGGGGCAGGCGAACTGGACCGCGTCGCCGTTGATCGTCGTCGTTACGAGCACTCCGCTCATCGTGTACCTCCTGCGCGTTCAAAGGCGATCAGAGCTGCGCGCTTCGCCAGCACGCCGGCCACCTCGGTCCGATACTCGATCGTCCCGCGTTTGTCATCGATGGGTTTGCAGGCTGCGCGGCAGGCCGCGATGAGCGCGTCGAGGGCGCCATCGTCGAGCTTGCTGCCGATGATCGCGGCGGCCGCCGGTTCGACGGCGAGGGCGGTGGGCGCGACCGCACCTAAGGCCACCCGGGCCGTGCTGATCACGCCATCTTTGAGCGTCATACTGACGCCGGCGCCGACCACGGCGATGTCCATCTCCGTGCGCGGCGTGAAGCGCAGATAGGCGTCGCCGGAGTGCTCAGGCCGCGGTGGCAGCAGGATGGCCTCGACGAGCTCGCCCTTGGCGAGCGACGTCTGGCCGGGCCCGGTGGCGACCTCGGCAACGGGCAGGGTGCGCCGGCCCTTGGGACCGACGATCTCGACCTGGGCGTCGGCCGCGATCAGTGCCGGTGTCGTGTCCGCCGCCGGTGATGCGTTGCAGACGTTGCCCACGATGGTGCAGCGGCCCTGGATCTGATCCGAGCCGATCAGCTGCACGGCCTCGACGATGCCGGGCCAGGCGCTACGGAGCGCCTCGTGCTCACCGACCTCCACTCCGGGAACCGCCGCGCCGATCCGGAAGCCGCCATCGTCGGTGGTCTGGATCGTGCGCATCTCGCTGATGCGCTTGACGTCGACCACCAGCTCCGGCTCGACCAGCATGGCCTTCATGCGGACCAAGAGGTCCGTCCCTCCGGCGAGGATGAAGGCCTCGCCGCTCTCTGCGGCCAGCAGATTAGCCGCCTCACTGGTGGTGGTTGGTGCTGCGTATCTCATGGGCGGTTGCTCCCCCTCGTGTCCGGCTTTACGCCTGCTGTGCGCCATGGGGTCAACATGATGCGTGTTGTGGCGGCATTGCGGAAGGGTGTCGTCGGCTTCGATCGTCGGCCGGCCTCGGCCGCTGGGTTGGATGGATAGTACGCAAGCTCGCTCTCTAGCTCACCGCGGACGCGGGTGCCGATCAGCTTACCAACCCTCGCTGCCTGGCTACCTCCTGGCCAGAGGTGGATCGCGACGCTGTGTTTCCGCGGAAACGCGCTGAGCGCTAGCGCTCAGATCGCTGCAGGATCGGATACTCGAAATCGGGCCCGTGGCTGGCCGCAATCAGCCCGGCCAGAAGCCCGCTCATGTCTACGCCCCGGCCCCACACAGTCGACGCGATAGACGTTTCCGCGGAAATGCCGAGCCGCTGCTGCCAGTGGCGATCGGCAAGGCTGCGGTAGCTGCCCGGCTCCAGTCGA
>SKUB01000281.1 GCA_007122315.1 Pseudomonadales bacterium
CGGGCCGGTATGGCTGCAATGGAGAACGCGCCGGCCTGGGTGGCTCCCACGGCCGTGATGTCCACCTCGTCGATGAGCGCTTCGGCCCGCAGGAGCACCTCCCTGGCCGCCCGGTCACGGCCAAGCTGCAGATACGCATAGGCCATGTAATCCAGCGCGTGCAGCTCCTCGCCGGCACTGCTTGCTACGGCTGCCGAACGCTTGTTGGTGTCGATGGACTCCTGCCAGAGACCGATGCGGGTGAAGGTATGGGAAGGCATGTGCAGTGCATGCGGCGCATCCGGCGCCAGGGACGCGTACCGCAGGGCGGCATCCAGCGCCCGCTCGGCCAACGGTGGGTGGTCATAGGCATGGATGATGTAATGCGCCAAGCCTGGATGATCCGGATACTGCTCGAACAGCGGCTCGAGAATCGCTCCCGCTTCCAGCTGCTTGGCATAAGTCTTATCCCCCGGCACGTAGTTCTGACTGATGGCCAGGGCGTAGAAAATACGCGCCTCGATGTCGTCCGGGTGTTCCTTCACGAGCGCCTCCATGGCGCTTTCATACGCAAGGGTGCGCTCACGCTGCGTCTCCGGGCGGTCGTCGCTGAACAACTCGGCCACGGCTTCAATGTAACGCGCCTCCCGCTCACTGGACGCGCCGGTGGCGAGCGCACGCTCAACTGCCTCCCGGCCCCGGGCAAGCTGTTGCTGGTTGCGCTGACCGGCATACGGATTACCCCAATGACTCAGCGCAATCCCCCAACCGGCAATGGCGCACTCAGGGTCCCGCTCCAGTACCTGCTCGAAGCTCGCGATGGCAGCCGCGAACCAGAACGAGTGCATCAGCGCCACGCCCCGCCGAAACGCCTCATCGGTATCGGCGTGGCAGGACGTTGGAAAGCGAATGGTTTCGGCACCCACAGCTTCAGCAGGCGGCATGGCGTCACCATGGTCGTGATCATGATCGTGGTCGTGCTGGGCCAGCGCGGGGCCGGCCGCGGCGAACATCAGTGCGCAAGCCACGCCTGCGATACCGCGCGTCAATGATCGATCCATTCGTTCTACCTCCAAACGCGTTCAGCCCAGCGCGAAGCGACCTGATGGCTGTTCGAAAAGGCATCGCGCAAGCCACGATGTTGACCAGGCGGTATCTACCCTCGCCCATGATGGCACTGTGTTCAACCTCCATGACTGGGCCACGCGTCGACCCGGGGCGAGACTTCGCCGCCCGGGCCGACCCGCAACCAAGCCTGTGCAGGGCGCCGGTCGCCACGCCTTGAGCATCACGGCTTGCGTGCTTCCAAGGTGTACATCAGCGGCAGCCGCTCGCGACCGCCAGGCAGCATCCAGCGATCGGCACCCGGATGGACCTCCTCCATCCAGGGGAAGAAGCGCCAGTCGAGGGTCTGGTGTTCGGCCAGCCGGGTCAGGACCAGACCTGCATCCAGCACCGCCTGCACGGTCTCGCCCAGGCCATGGCTCCACTCCATGCTCTCCGGAGACTCCAGCGGGTCGGCATCGCCGGTGTAGCTGGCCGTGCTCTGCCAGGACACCGGCGCCTGGGTTTCGAAGTAGGGGAAAGTCACCACCAGTTCCTGGTCGTCGCGGTCATCGGCAAGCGTATTGAGCATGGGGTGGCCTTCCCGCAGGTACAGCCGGCCACCGGGGGCTAGCAGCGACGCCACGGTGCGCGCCCACTCGGCCACGGATGGCAGCCAGTTCAGGGCACCGACGCCCGTGTAGACCAGATCGAAGGTCTCCGGCAGGGCATCGAGGACGTCTGCCATGCTGGCTTCGACATAGCGCACGGAGGGTCCGGCGCGGGCCGACAGGTCCCTGGCCACCGCCAGGGCCGACGGCGAGAAGTCCACGCCCGTGACCTCGGCACCGAGCCGGGCCAGGGACAGCGTGTCGGTGCCGATGTGGCACTGCAGGTGGACGGCCCGCTGGCCGGCCACGTCACCGAGATGGGGTCTGTCGAACTGAACCACGGTCGATAGATGTTCAGGGTCAGCGATGAAGCGGTCGAGCCCATAGGCTTGGCTCTTGGCGTGGATGGGAACGCGGGACTCCCAGTTACGAAAGTTGACGGCAAAGGGGTCATCAGTCATGTCCATGCCTCGAAGATGAGCCAGCAGATCCCGCCAGCGTCGAACGGCAGGCCCGTCGACCGCCAGCATGCCCGGTAGCGTGCAATTGCAGCTCCCCGCGATCAACAGCAGCAAAGACTGACGTGTTGGCGCACTCTGACGCTGCAAGCCCCTGCTTTGATTCTCGATTATGATGCGCCTCGCTCATCCATCTTGCTGCCATGGAGCTCCCGGTCACGATGCCCCGTCGCCTCTACCTGATGCTGATTGGCCTCGCAGTCTGGCCGATGTTCTCCCTCGCGGACACGGCAGCCGTGGCAGCGGCTACGGCTGCTGAGACCAACAACGAGGACGCCCTGACCATGCTCGGAACGGTGCTTGGCACCGTCTTCGAGCAGACGCCGCTATGGGGCTGGGGGGCATTGTTCATCGGCATCCTGGGCGGCCTGACGGTAGGCAAGATCGTCTCCTCGGTTCTGAACGGCATCGGCAAGCGCCTGCGTGATCAGGGCCTGACCATGCGGGGCATCCTGTTCGAGGCGCCGGCCAGCCCCAGTTCGCTGCTGTGCCTGACCATCGGCATTCAGCTCGGGCTGATCAGCATCGTCATGCCACCCGAAGTGGCCGCTTTCACCCAGAATCTGCTCAAGTTCCTGCTGCTGCTCGCCTTCGGTTGGATCGCCTTCAACATGGTGGATCTGATCGACATCGCCATCATGCGGCGCGTCGAGGAGAGCAACAGCAAGCTGGCCGCGCAGCTCGCGCCGCTGATCCGGAAAACGTTCCGCATTTTCGTGGTGATCGTCTTCTTCCTGTTCATTGCCCAGAACGTCTTCGGAGTGAACATCAGTGCGTGGCTGGCAGGCCTGGGCATCGCCGGATTGGCGATTTCCCTGGCGTCACAGGACTCGGTGCGCAACCTGTTCGGTTCCATCACCGTCATGCTGGACAAGCCCTTTGCGGTGGGTGACCGCATCAGCTTCTCCGGTATCGATGGCTTCGTCGAGGAGATCGGCCTGCGCTCATCCCGCATCCGCACGTTCACCGGCCATCTGGTGACCATTCCCAACATGCGCTTCATCGATGGCACAGTGGAGAACATCTCTGCCCGGCCCTTCCTGCGCCGGACCCTGGACGTGACCATCACCTACGACACGCCGCCCGAGAAAGTCGAGGAGGCGGTGCAGATCATCAAGGACATCCTGGCGGCAGAAGACATGGCGGCGCCCTTCCAGCTCGACAAGCGTCCGCCGCGCATCTATTTCAATGACTTCAACAGTGCTTCGCTGAACATCGCGGTCAGCTACTGGTACTTCCTGAGTGAAGAACTGGGGCACGACTGGTGGGGCTTTCTGGCACACGGTGAAACCTTCAATCACCGGTTGCTCCGGGCCTTTAACGAAGCGGGCATCGAATTCGCCTTCCCGACCCAGACGCTGTATCTGGCCGGGGATCCGGCGCGCGAACTGAACGTTCGCGCCCGCATCGAGTCGGAGCCCGACGCCTCAGGACAGCCCTGAGGCCGAGCGGAGTCAGATCACCATCAGGCCGGAAAACCCTCCGCCCTGCCCGCCGGATACTGCTGCTCCCAATTGCGACCGTCGATGGGCGTGATGTCCATGCCCTCGACGGTCTCGTCGTCGAGGCAGCGGGCGTTGACGCTGATCCCGTCAGGATGCGAGCGGGGGACGTAGAAGGACTTGATGCCGCAGTGGCCGCAAAAAAAGTGGTGAGCGATGCCCGTGTTGAAGGTGTAGTCGACGAGCGCGTCATTGTCGGATTCAAGCTCGAAGCGCTCACGGGGCACGATCAGGTGCAGATAGCCGGCTTTGCTGCAGATGC
>SKUB01000227.1 GCA_007122315.1 Pseudomonadales bacterium
ACCCTGGGGGTGCTGCGACCGTCCGGTGACGATCTGGTGGGAGGCCGGCTGCGCAATCTGGCGGGCTATGCCAGCTGGGCGCTGGTGTGGCCGGTCACGGACCGGCTGAGTCTGAAGGCGCAGCTCGACGGCCACTCTGAGCTGGTGCGTTCCGAGGTGAAACAGATCGGTGGTTGGAGCGTGCAGGGCGGACTCGGTGGCGCCTGGCGTCTGACGCCGGGTGTGGCGCTGGAGTTCGGGGTTTACGAAGACCTGCGAGTGGGCGCTGCGCCGGACGTCACGTTCCAGTTCGCCTTGCGCGGCCGCTACTGACTTCGATCAGAGGCTCCCAAGCTGTTCGAACAGCTCCCGGGCATCGGTGGCTGAATCGAAGCGTGCATCGAGCAGCGGCTCCAGCAAGCGGCGTGCCGCGCTGCGTTCACCGCTGCGGTTCAGCGCCACTGCGAGGTGATACTGAATTTCGGGATCCTCCGGGCTGTTCGCTGCGGCCTGCTGCAGCAGCGCGAGCGCTTCCTCGACATGGCCCTCCTGCAGCAGCAGCCAGCCCAGTGTGTCCTGCACCGGAGCCCGGTCGGGTGCCAGCTGATGGGCCCGGCGCGCCGTGGCGACGGCGTCGGGGTGGTCCGTCTTGCCATAGAGCCAGGCCAGGTTGTTGAGCAGCGTCGGCGTCTGGTGATCCTGCGCCAGCAAGGCTTCGTAGTGGGCGATGGCCTGCTCGAACTCGCCGCGACTGAGATGCAGTTCAGCCAGCAGGGTGCGGATCTGGCGGTCGTCCGGATGGTCTTCAGTCCAGGCCGAGAGGTCCGATATGCCGTCCTCGGGGCGACCGGCTGCGGCGCGGGCAGCCTGCAAGCGACGCAGCGTGGATTGTGACGGTTGCAGGCCATGGGCCTCGCCGTAGTGCTGGATCGCAGGCTCGGCCTGACCGCGGCGCAAGGCCAGATCGCCCTGCAGCAGTGGGGCCGCCGCCCCGGCATCGTCGCGCTGTGAGATTACGCGCAGAACTGTCTCGGCTGCCGCGAAGGACTGATGGTGCAGCAGCAGTTCGGCGTGGAGGATGAGCAGCGGCGTCTGCGCAGCGTCCCGGTCGCGCAGATGTTGTTCGATCATGTCCTGGGCACGTTCGGTCTGGCGGTCGCCGGCCAGCGTCCGGGCCAGCGCCAGGAGCGCCTCTTCGTCCGCGGGATGGCGCAGGAGCAGTGTTTCCAGCGCCGCCACGGGCTCGTTTACCCGCCCGGCCTGCCTGCCGATCCGGACGCGGGCGGTCAGCACTTCGTCCGCGACATCCGCATCGCGGCCAAGGCCGGTGAGGACCTCCAGCGCACGGTCCGGTTCGCCCTGGCGCGCGAGCAGATCCGCCAGTCGCAAGCTCAGTTCCGGGTCATCACGATGGGCGAGCCAGGCATCGCGGACGAAGCGCCGCGTGGAATCCAGGTCACCCTGCGCATAGGCGAGATCCGCCATGGCGATGGTCGCGCCGCGATGGTCCGGTTCGCGCGCGAGTACGGCAGCGAGACGGCGGCGTGCGGGTGCCATGTCGCCTGCCTGGGCTTCGAGCAGGGCCAGATTCACGGCTGCGGGCGCGAAGTTCGGATCGATCTCGAGCGCCTGGCGCATGGCCCGGCGGGCGGCGTCTTCGTCGCTGTTGGCCAGATGCGCGGCAGCCAGCATGTTGTGGACCATGGCGACGTCCGCATACTGGGTGGCGAATCGCTCGGCGGCGACGACGGCTTCCTCGAAGCGGCGCGCCTCGATCAGCATGAAGATCAGAAACGCTTCGGAGGGAGTAAACCCCTCGGCGAGTTCCGTGACCTCGATCAGTTCCGCCTCGGCTTCACTGCTGGCACCGGTGGCCAGCTGCGCCAGCGCCAACTGGGTGCGGATGGCGGCGGCGTCGGGCGCCGGGGCTGAGACTGCGGCCTGCTCGAGCATGTCGAGGCCATCCACATGGTTGCCTGAGCGCATGAGGCTCTGGCCGAGTGCGAGTTTGTAGGCCGCATGCGGCTCGGCGCCTGTTGCAGTCAGCCCGGCCCGGAGCACCCTGACGGCGTCATGGTGCATGCCTTGCTGCTCGTAGACGTTCGCCAGCAGAAGTCGTGCGCGAAGATCGGCGGGCGCTCTTGTCACGATTCGTGTCAGCGCATCCTGTGCCTGCTCGTTGCGGCCCTCCCGGAACGCGATGATGGCGAGCAGGTAACGGCTGTCCTGGTGTTCAGGCAGGATCTTCAGGACCCGTTCCAGGTAGGGCCGGGCTTGGGTCAATTCGTCGGCCTGGAGATGAAACCAGCCCTTGACGTAGTTGGCCTCGACGAAGTTCGGGGCGTCCCGCAGCACTTGCGTCAGCATCGGCCTGGCCTGCTCGAGCTCGCCCGCAGCCATGAGGGCGCGCACGAGACCCATCCGGGCAGAGACCGTAGTCGCTTCGCGACCGGTTGCCAGCGTTATGGCCGCTTCGTATGCGCGCCGGGCCCCTTGCGTATCGCCCGCGGCGAGGCGCAATTCACCCACTGCCATCGCAGTTTCGAGAACGTCCGGGTCGAGACGATGAGCTTCTTCAGCGTGGCGCAAGGCCAGCTTCGGATCATTGCCGACCATCTCGAGGCGGGCCAGTCCGAGCCACGCTTCGGCGGCATCCGGCTCGCGCTCGCTCAGAGCTGTCAGCAGTTCCCGCGCCTGCGCGGTGTCGCCGAGCATCAGGTGGGCTCTGGCCAGTGCTGCTACCAGGGGCGCGCTCAGATCCAGCGGCTCGACCTGGCTCCAGGTCGCCACCACCTGGCGTGCATGACGGGTCTCGCCGGACGCCACCCTGGCCCGGGCCAGGGTCACCGTAAGCTCATCGCCTGCCACGCCGAGCCGTTGCGCCCGTTCCAGCTCGACCACCGCTGCGGCAGCCTCGCCGACCTCGAGAAACACCTGGCCGAGCAGCAGTCGTGCTGCGGCCAGCTCGGGGTCCCGCTGCACGGCGTTCCTGAGCTCGAGGATCGCAGCCTGGTTGCGACCCTCGGCCTGGTAAGCCACGGCCCGCTGCAACCGTTCTTCCGCCGTGCCGCCGCCGCATGCGGCCAGCGACAGCATGGCGATGATGATCCAGGTCCTTCGGGTCTTCATGGAGGCTGCGCTCGACGGCGGGGTGCTGCGCGCCCTGCTTCCGGAACTGCTGCTTTCAGGGAGTGCGGCGGCGTTGGGATGGCGGCGCGTCGCGACGGTGTGTATGTCCGCGACGGCCATGCTGTTGCGAAGCAGGATGCTGAGCGGGCATGACCGGGTCTGTGCGAAACCGCACACAAACCCGGCCGTTCGGAAATGCGCTGCGCTCGGTGATCAGGGTATGTCCCGGACCACCTCGTTCGAGAGACTGCTCTCGATCCCCTTTCTGGACACGGCAGTGATCACGAAGTAGCGGGTTCCCGGTGGGAACGCGTCCGTGTACTGGGTCACTTCGGGTTCGTCGATGATGATCACGGGCCGGTCGTACTGGCCCGAGGTGCTGCCGTGGTAGATGCGGTAGCCGCGCAGATCTTCGAGCGTCAGCGGCTCGGACCCTTCGGTTTCGGAAGGGGGTGTCCAGCTCAGGCTGGCTGCTCTGACCGGCAGCGTCAGCGTGCTCATGGCCATTCCCCCGGGACCTTCACAGGTGAGGTTCAGATCGATGTCCGGTGAGGCGAACAACGTATCGCCAGGAGCCATTTCAGCTCCGGTGTCCGAGCGAACCAGGCGGCACTCCTCCTGCTCGCCGTCGGCCACTTCGATCTCGACTCGAAGCTCTTCGCCAAGAGCAATGAAGCCGGCCGCAGTGTCGGACGTTTGGCTGATCACTATTCTTGCTGCCGGCGGAACGATGATGTCGACACCGGTCGTGGTGATGCCTCCCGGCCCGGCGCAGCTCAACAGAAAGCTCGTATTGCCGT
>SKUB01000137.1 GCA_007122315.1 Pseudomonadales bacterium
CAGGGCGCGCCCGCCTCCGCGTTGCGCTTGCTTGACGTAGCACCACTATGCCTGCGCAAGCGCGCCTTGATGCGAACGCGCCCTGAGGGCCAGAGTCGCGGAGGAATAGATCAGCACTTCCCCTGCGGCATGCACGACCGTTTCGCACCAGCTCCCTCCGCCACCAAGCACATCGCACCACATCATAACTGCTGTGGCCGCCACATCCCCAAAACTCAGGCCAACATCCCTTACGCTCATTTTCTGTAGTATCGATCGCACTAGATCTACTATTCGAGCTTATACTGCCATGCTAGGACATACTCTACATTCAAATTTACTTGCCAAGCACGGGAAATCGGTGGAATGTTGGACCGTGGACCCACCGACACCAAAAACGAGAGAACGAGCGAATCGTTCGGGGAGGAGCAGATGAAGACGAGAACATGGGCGCCAGCCATGGCTGTCGCGCTGGGCGGCATGGTGGCGAACGCCCCTTCAGCGCTGGCACAGACAGGGCAGTCTGCGGGCGTCCGCCCGCTTGAGGAGATCATCGTCTCTGCGCGCCGGCGGGAGGAGAGTCTCCAGGACGTTCCTGTTTCCGTGGGCGTCGTCACCGCCGAAATGATCCAGGACCTTTCGATCCAGAACCTCGACGAACTATCCCAGTACGTGCCGGGCCTCGTCATCCAGGAGGGCGGGGAACAGACGGGAATCTCTGTGCGAGGCTTCGGCTCGGGCGTGAACTTCGGGTTCGACCCCTCCGTGGGCCTGTTCATCGACGGCGTCTACCAGACTCGCGAGCGTCAGTTCCGCGGCCGCCTGATGGACGTCCAGCGGGTTGAAGTGCTGCGCGGCCCCCAGGGCACGCTATTCGGCAAGAACACGATCTCAGGCGCCGTCATCGTCAATACGGCCGAGCCCAGCCATGAGTTCGGAATCGATCTTCGCGGCGAATACACGGGCAAGACCGACCGCCGCGATTTCGAAGCAGTGATCAACGGCGGCATAACTGAGACGCTGGCCGGCCGGCTGGCCATGAAGTACGCAGAACAGGATGGCTATCTCAGGAACACGTTCACCGGTGAGGACGAAGAGCAGACGCGCGACCGTATCATTCGCGGCAGCCTGCTGTGGACGCCTAACGACTACATCCGGGTGCGCACCAAGATCGAGTACTCTGACTTCGATCGCACCGGCCGCAATTTCAACATTTCCCGGGTCCGCGGGCTGGCTGTCGATGAACCACTGGCCAGCGGCGCCGACGTCCCTCTGCCTGCACAACTCGGCAGCTATTTGGCCTATGACCCCGACTTCGAGTTCGGAACCTTCGATCGAACGTCAAAGCAGCGGGAAACCGCAGACGTGCAATCCTGGAACCTGATGGTGAAGGCCGACTTCGATCTCGGTTTCGGTTCACTGACATCGATCACGGGCTACTCGACCTACGAATCCGAGGATGAGCGGGACGTGGACTGGAGCCCGACCAACTATCTGTTCGAGCCGATCACTCAGGACTTCGATCAGTACAGTCAGGAGATCCAGTTCTTCTCCCAGGTCAACGACCGCTTCGACTACATGATCGGCGCAAGCTACTTCAAGAACGCCTTCTTCGTCGATCGCAGGACGGACATCGACATCAACGTCTTCCTGCTTCCATTCGGCGCGGTGCCGTTCGATCCCATGCCGTTCGGCGGGTCTGCGGACATCTGGCGCTACTCCCAGCTGCGCTTCCTCGATCAGCAGACCGAGAGCGCGGCCATCTACGGCAGCGGCACCTGGCAGCTCAATGATCAGTGGGCTGTGACTGCGGGCGCGCGCTTCGGCTGGGAAAAGAAGAAGGCCGCAGATCGTTTCGATCTGGCCGAGTTCGGAAGCTCCCGCTTTCTCGACCCGGTCAACAATCCGGCAGATTTCGAACTGCTCGAAGGCATCCGCACGGTGCTCGGTCCGAACATCGCCGGGATCGAAGCGGGTGCGCGGTTCGGCGATGGCCTGTCGCGTTCTGAGACGGACTTCTCGCCGGAGCTCACGGTCACCTGGGATCCGAACCCGGAAATGATGTACTACGGCAAAGTGACTCGTGGTTTCAAAGGCGGCGGTTTCAACGCCAACACGGTCGGCCCGCAGGCTGGAGACGTGGAGTTCGACGAGGAGACGGTGATCGCGTGGGAGCTCGGCGGCAAGCTGCGCCTGCTCGACAACACGGCCCAGCTCAACTTCGCCCTGTTCTGGATGGACTTCGAGGACCTGCAGTTCTCGACCTTCACCGGTGACGGCTTCGCTGTCGCAAACGTCGGCAAGGCCCGTTCCCGGGGGCTGGAAATGGACGGCATCTGGCGCCTGACGGATCGCGTGCAGGTCAACGGATCCTTCATCTTCCTGGATGCGAAGTACCGGGACTTCCCGAACGCCGCATGCAGCATCTCGCAGACGGCGTTCGGAGCCCCCGGCTGCGAGGAAGTGTCAGCCGGCGTGTTCGCCCAGGATCTGTCGGGCGAGCGCTTCGCAGGCAAGTTCCAGGGCAATCTCGGCGTCGGCTACCTGCAACCGCTCGCCCGGGATATCGAGCTGCTGCTGCGTGCCGACCTGACTCACATTTCAGCAGGTGAGTTTCCGCCTGAGCCACAGCTGGCCCAACCCTCACGTACCCTGCTCGATCTCAGCGCGACGGTTCGCCCAACGGCCCAGAACTGGGCGGTATCGCTGCTGGTTCAGAACGCGACCGACAAGGACTTCCGGTTCTTCGAATTCAACGCCCCGGCTCAGACCGGAACCCTGATCGGTTTTCCTGCCCCGCCTCGGCGCGTCACCCTGAGGGCGAGCTACAGCTTCTGACCCCTGCTGCACCACCGCCGCCCCGGCGGCGGTGGTGCAGTGCTCTCTGTCATGAAGATCGTTCGGCGCGAGCCGGCTTCACCGAAGTCCGGCAATGCCTCCACACGAATACCTCTTGGGCATCACCGTTACGCTCAGGCACACTATTGCCAGACAAGCTGACCAGGACCTCTACCTGTGAGCCTGCCGCAACCGATTGCTCTTCTGGCGCTGCTGGCGCTTGCGAGCCCCGCTCAGACTGGGCCGCTGGATCTGGAACAAAGACTGCTGGCCGCCCGCGACCGCCTCGGTGCCGTGATGGACGACCCTGCCGGACATCGCGTCCAGGTCATCTATACGCGCGTCGGTCGCAGCGACGACGGCGACCGCGAACTCCTTCGGGAGCGGTTTCGTATCGATGCTGACGAGTACTTCTACCCCGCCAGCGTGATCAAGTTTCCGATCGCTGTCGCCGCGCTGGAATGGCTCAACGACCTCGATGTTCCCGGGCTTGATCGGGACACCACCATGCTCACGGACGCGGTGCGTCCTGCCCAGACGCCCGCCACCGGAGACGCGACGGCCCCTGGCGGCATGCCCAGCGTCGCCCACTACATCCGCAAGCTGTCCATCGTCAGCGACAACGACGCCTCCAACCGGCTGTTCGAGTTGCTCGGAACAGACGAGCTTAAGGCTCGACTGGCTCGTTGGGGGATGACTGAAACACGGCTCACCCACCGCCTGGCGGTGCGCCTGCCGCCGGAGGAGAACCGGCACTTCAATCCGGTGCGTTTCGTCGATCAGGATGGAATCGTTCATGCCGTGTCGGCCCGGGCCGGGGTCGATCTCGCCGCCGGCGTCGAGCCGATCCCGCTGGGTGTGGGCGAACTGATCGCCGGGGAATACGTGGCAGGACCCAAGGACTTTTCCGGGCTCAACCACATGCCGCTGGCCGAGGTGCATGGCCTGCTCGAGGCCATCGTGTTTCCTGATCTCGTCCCGGAAGCCCGCCGGCCGGGCATCACCGCATCCGACCGGAGTCTGCTGCTCGAGGCCATGCGCGTCATGCCTTCGGAAAGCGGCATCGAGGC
>SKUB01000360.1 GCA_007122315.1 Pseudomonadales bacterium
CTGGTCCGGGCGGGGCGGGTGGATCTGCGTCGCCATCGCTGGCAGCCATGAGTTCTGCGGCCCGCCTGCGGCGGGCATGCTCGCTGATGGAACAACATTCAACTCATGGCGGCTGCAGCCATCTGCCAGCGTCAGTGGGAGCTGACGTCGCCCGCAGGGCGGCGTCGCGATCGCGGACTGCCCTCGATTCGCAGCGTTTTGCCACGCCAATCGCCACGCCCGCTGCGCGGACGTGTGCTCCCACTTGGGCTTCGCGCACTTCGTCCTTACTTGCTTCCACGCATCTGGGGTAGGCTGCGTGGCCGATTGCGGCGGGCTGAGCGGAACCTACTTTTGTGACCGAAACGAGCACTGACGTCGATCCCGAAACCCCTCGGAGCTGGCGGGCGGCGTTCAGCGTCTACGCTCACCCGCGGGTGGTGGGCATGGCGTTTCTCGGCTTTGCCGCCGGCCTGCCGCTGCTGCTGGTGGGCGGGACCTTCAGCGCCTGGCTCAGGGACCTCGGCGTCACCCTGACGGCCATCGGCTTCCTGAGCTGGGTCGGTATCGCCCACAGCATCAAGGTGCTGTGGGCACCCATCGTGGATCGGCTGCCGTTGCCGGTCCTGACCCGAGTGTTCGGGCGTCGCCGCGGCTGGATTCTGCTGGCGCAGATGGTGATCGCCGCCGGGCTGCTCGGCATGGGACTCACCGATCCCCGCACTGCCCTGGGGCTGGTCGCCGTGTTCGCCGTCCTCACCGCCTTCGGCTCCGCGACCCAGGACGTGGCGGTGGATGCCTACCGGATCGAGGCCGTGTCACGGGACCGGCAGGGTGCCATGGCCGCCACCTACGTGTTCGGCTACCGGGTGGCGATTCTGGCTGCAGGCGCCGGCGCCCTGCATATTGCCTCCGCTGCCGACTGGAGCATGGCCTACACGGCGATGGCGGTGCTGATGGGCGTCGGCATCCTCACCACGCTGATCATCCGGGAACCCGAGGTGAGGATGGACGATCGCACCCGGGCCCTCGAAGCCCGGGTGGTGGACTACCTCGATCGCACCGAGCATCAGGGCCTCCGGCGCCGGCTCACCGCCTGGTTCATCGGCGCCGTCGTGTGCCCGTTCGCGGACTTCTTCACCCGCTTCGGCCCCGCCGCCATGCTGATCCTGCTGTTCATCAGCGTCTTCCGCATCAGTGACATCTTCATGGGTGTGATGGCCAACCCGTTCTATCTGGACCTGGGTTTCACGAAGGCCCAGATCGCCAACATCGCGGCCGCGTTCGGACTCGCCATGACCCTGACCGGTGCCGCGCTCGGGGGGCTGCTGGTGGCCCGATTCGGTATCGCGACCATGCTCATCGCCGCAGCCCTGCTCGCGCCGCTGACCAACCTGACGTTTTCCTGGCTGGCAATCACCGGTCCTGTCACCTACGGCCTGGTGATCGCAATCATTGCCGACAACATCTCCGGCGGCATTGCCATTGCGGTGTTCATCGCCTACCTGTCATCACTGACGAACACCGCCTACACCGCAACCCAATACGCTCTGTTCAGCTCGATCATGACGCTGCCCGGACAGTTCCTGGCGGGCTTCACCGGCGCGCTGGCCGAGGCCGTCGGCTTTTTCTGGTTCTTCATCAGTTCGGCCGTGATCGGACTGCCGGCCATCCTGCTGGCGATCTATCTGGCGCGCCGCTTCGACCCGGACCGCATCCCGAGACCGGGACGCATCGATCCTGTTCCTTGACTCATCTCCCGCCCTCTTCTACACAGGAGCATGGCGGCGCGATCCCCGTGCCGATCGGGGAGTCGTTGGATGGAATCATCGCTGCCGGTGCTGGTGGTGGACGATGCCCGCTTCAGCCGGGCCATCATCACCCGCAGCCTCACGGAGGCAGGCTTCAAGGATGTGCGCTTCGCTGAATCCGGCTTGGCGGCCGTGCGGATGCTCGAGGATCGACCTGCGGACATCGTCATCTCGGACTGGGTCATGCCGGAGATGGACGGTCTCGAACTCACCCGCCGCATCCGGGACATGGACGAGATCCTCGATCACTTCACCTACGTCATGCTACTGTCGAGCCAGGAGGAAATGGGTGCTATCAGCCGCGCTTTCGAACACGGCGTGGACGACTTCATCAGCAAGTCCGCCCTGCGTACCTATCTGCTGCCGAGGGTCTGGGCGGCCTGCCGGACGGCCGGCTACAACAACGGCCTGCTGGCCAGCAACCGCCAGTTGCGGGAGCAGATCGCGACGCTGGAACGGCGCAACATGGTCGACGCACTCACCGGCCTCGGCAATGAACGCTTCACCGATCGGGCGTTGTCCGACCTGCTGCGTCAGGTGGCCTCCCGAGGTGGGGCGGCCTGCGTCATTCTGATCGCATTGCACAATTACACCGAGCTGGCCGCCAGCCTGGAGCCAGGCGACGTCAACCGCATCGTCCGCGCCGCCGCCTCCCGGCTCGAGCATCTGGTGCGCCCCATGGATGTGGTCACCCGCCCGCGACCTGATACCTTTGCAGTCCTCGTGCATCAACCAAGCGCGGAGCACTGCACCTGTGACAGCTTCCGCCGCATCCTCACCGCGCTGGACGGGCACAAGCTGGAGACCGCTTCCGGCGTGCAGCGGCTGCAAGTGGCGATGACGGTGTGCGCGGCCCATGGGCCGGACGGCATCCCCACCCCTGACGAGCTGCTGGCCTTCGCACGGGAGCGGCTGCGCGAAGCCGTCCGCCTCGGCGAGGCCACTGAAGGCATCTGGCAGCAGAAGGAGTCCGAGCTCTCATGAGCGTTCGCATCAATCGCATCACGACCCGCAGCGGCGATGACGGCAGTACCGGTCTCGCCGACGGCAGCCGCCTGCCCAAGCACGCCCCGCGCATGGAAGCGATCGGGACAGTGGACGAGCTCAATGCCCAGCTCGGCATGCTGCGCGCCAGCCTCGAGGCTCGCCCGGTGGACGAACTCTTGGGCGATATCCAGCAGCGGCTGTTCGACCTCGGCGGCGCGCTGAGCCTGCCTGGCACCACGCGATTTCCCGAAGCGGCAGTGACCGACCTCGAAGCGGCCCAGACGGACTACAACGCCGACCTGCCGCCGCTGACCAGCTTCGTGCTGCCTGCCGGGTCCGAGGCGGTGGCGCGATGCCACGTGGCGCGCACGGTGTGTCGGCGGGCGGAACGTTGCCTGACGGCGCTGGCCGAGCAGGATCCGGATACGGACGCCGCCGTGCTGCAGGTCTATCTCAATCGCCTCTCGGATCTGCTGTTCGTGATTGCGCGCTGGCTCGCGCGCGAGGACGGATCCGAAGTGCTGTGGACGCCGCGCCCCGCACCCGAGTGAGCCTCGATCAGTCGGAGCTGATGGCTCACCTTCCGCTCTCATGCGACAGCATGCAACCCGTCGAAACGATCGAGCGTGGCTTACGTCGGTGGGAGCGAACGTCGGGCGCAGCCCGGCGTTGCGATAGCTGACTGCACCCGGATCGGAGAGCTTTCCCTCCGTCGCCTATCGCCACGCCCGCTACGCGGACGTGCGCTCCCACTGACTGTTAGCACGCTGCAAGCGTTGCGATCGCCGGTTAGAGCAGCAGGCGGCGGATGTCGCCGAGGGCCTGGCAGAGCCAGGTCATGAAACGTCCGGCCTCGGCGCCGTTGATGGCACGATGGTCGTAGGACAGTGACAGCGGCAGCATGTCCCGGGGCACGAAGCCGTTGCCGTCCCACACGGGTTTACGCGTCAGCCGCGACACGCCGAGGATGGCCACTTCCGGCGCATTGACGATGGGCGTGAAGCCGGTGCCACCGATGTTGCCGAGGCTGGAGATGCTGATGCAGCCACCGCGCATCTCGTCCGGCTTCAGCTTGAATTCCCGTGCCCGGCCGCCGAGTTCGGCGATCTC
>SKUB01000094.1 GCA_007122315.1 Pseudomonadales bacterium
GTCAACCAGGCCCTGGGCAACAACGCCACGGCGACGTTGGACAGCGATACCGGTGTGCTCAGCATCGTCAGCGGTGACGACGTCACCATCGGTGGCGCAGAAGCCGCTACGGTGTTCTCCGCGACCGAGTTCGGCGCGGCGGGCAGCCTCGAGACGGTGAACGTGTCCACGGTGGCCGCGGCCAACGAAGCGATTCAGCGCATCGATTCGGCCCTCGGTTCGGTGAGCGATCTGCGCAGCACGTTCGGCGCGATCCAGAACCGCCTCGAGTCCACCATCGCCAACCTGTCCAGCGTGGTCGAGAATCTGTCGGCCTCCCGCTCGCGGATCATGGACACGGACTTCGCAGCCGAAACGGCTTCGCTGACCCGTGCCCAGGTGCTGCAGCAGGCTGGCGTCGCGATGCTGGCCCAGGCCAACGCCGCACCGCAGAACGTGCTGTCCCTGCTGCGGTAAGGCGACGCGGCGACAACGGCTCGACGGCAACGCGTTCAGCTGTCGTCGAGCCGGCAGGACCTCACCCGCGGCGCCGACAGTGGCGTCGCGGGCGAACTTGCATCCGAGACCATCCGGCGCATTGCGCGCGGGTGGTGTCGGATGCACGGGCCGTACCCCGGAGGACGGATGTGAACGTCGACAGCGTGGCGGACAACCTGCCGGCAGCACCCTTGCGCGCGGCGGCGGGCGTAGACAGGACGCGGGAGCCAGCCGCTGTCAGGTTGGAGGCGACTCAGGCGCCCGTTGCGCCGGACGTTGCCCCGGAGCGGGTTCGCGCCGCCAGTGAGGCCATTACGCAGGCGTTGGAACGTGCCTCCCGCAGTCTGCGTTTCGAAGTGGACGAGTCCAGCGGCCGCACCGTGGTGCAGGTGTTGGAGACAAGCAGCGGCGAAGTGCTGCGGCAGATGCCGTCGGAAGAAGTGCTGCGGGTCGCTGCCCAGCTGGCGGCGGATGAATCGCTGCGCTCCATCGGCATCGATGAAGCCATCTGACCGACGGCGCAGAGTCGACCGCGGTCAGCCAGGAGGATAGAGCGATGGCGGGTATCAGCAGTCTGGGCGTGGGCTCCGGTCTGGATCTCAACAGTCTGGTGACATCTCTGGTGCGCGCGGAGCGCAGCCCGACGGAGTCCCGATTGAATCGCAGCCAGGCAGTCGCCGAGACACAACTCTCTGCCCTCGGTCGGCTGCGCTCGGCGGTGGGCGAACTCCAGAGCCGGGTCACGGCACTGAACGGCTTCGATGTCAGCCGCAGCGCCAGCAGCTCGGCGTCGTCGAAGGTTCAGGTCAGTGCCCAGGGCAGTCCCGATCTCGGCAGCTTCAGCGTCAAAGTCTCGGCGCTGGCATCGGCGCAGTCCCTGGCCACGTCGGCCTTTGCGGAAACCGATGCAGATCTGGGCAGCGGCAGCCTGGTGATCGGACAGGGCGACGAGACCGTGACGCTGGAGTTCGGTCCGGAGCCCGCCACCCTCGCCGAAGTCCGCGATGCCATCAATGCCAGCACGCTCGACGTGCAGGCAGTGATCGTCCGCGACGGTGACAGTTCGCGGCTCCTGCTGACGTCCACCGCCACCGGCAGCGCCGGAGAAATGTCGCTATCGGTGACCGGTTCGCTCGATGCCCGGCTGGCATCGGCGCAGATGACGGAGACCGCCGCGGCTGCGGATGCGAGCTTCAGCGTCAACGGACTCGAACTCACGTCATCCTCGAATCAGGTGGAAGACGTCATTCCCGGGCTGACCCTGACGCTGCGTCAGACGACTGAGGGCAGCGAGACGGTGACGGTCACCGTGGCCCAGGATCGTGCCGGGGCACGCAACAAACTCGAAGCCATGGTGAAAGCCTACAACGGGCTGGTGGACACCATGAAGAATCTGGGCCGGGTGGACCCTGAGGGCGGCAAATCCGGGCCGCTGGTGGGTGACGCCACCCTGCGCGCGCTGCAGGGTCGTCTGGGCAGTGCCTTTACGACACCGCAGGAGGTGGGTCCGGGTCAGAGGAACATGATGCTGGAGCTGGGTCTGTCCGTGGATGTCGGCGGCCAGGCTTCGCTGAATGCGAGCAGGCTCGACGAGGCTCTCAAGGGTGACGAAGCAGGTGTGGAAGCACTGGTGTCCGCGTTCGCAACCGGCTTCAGTGCTGTTATCGATGGCTTCGCCGGCGCCGGTGGTGTCATCACGTCCCGTACCGACGGACTGAATGCGCAGCTGCGACGCGTGGCCGGTCAGCGCGCGGCGCTGGATCTGCGCATGGATCAGGTGGAAAAGCGATTGCGATCTCAGTTCAGCGCTCTGGACGCCACGCTGGCACAGTTCCAGAACACCAGCGAGTTTCTCGGCCAGCAGCTTGCCGGTCTCGCCAATCTCAACCGACGCTGATGCGGTGACGGGCCTCAAGAAGCGCTCATCTGCTGCCGATGATAGAGGGGTGGATGTCGCGGTCGACATCGCCCTTCATGCAGGAGTTCCCATGAACAGCTACGGCAACCAGCGGGCCATGCACCAGTACCGGCAGATGGGCGTGCAGTCCCAGGTCGACGATGCCACCCCCCATCAGTTGATTCAGATGATGCTCGATGCGGCCGTTGGCCGGGTCGCGGCGGCGCGGGGCGCGCTGGTGGCTGGTGAGATCAGGACCAAGGGCGAGCTGATCGGTCGCGCCATCGATCTGGTGGAGGGCCTGCGCATCAGCCTCGATCAGAAGGCCGGGGGCGATCTCGCCGAAAACCTGTTCGCGCTCTACGACTACATGGCGCGCCGTCTGCTGGAAGCGAACCTGCGTAACGACGCGTCCATCCTGGACGAAGTTGCCAGCCTGCTGCGAGAGCTGCAGGACGGTTGGCGCGTCATGGGTCAGACCCTGGCTGCGGAGGCCACCCCTGCATGAACGCTGAGCAGGTCCATCCCGAGCAGGTGCCATCGACTCTGACTCGGTCATGGCAGGCCGTGGTGACGGCGCTGGATGCGGTCGAAGCTGCCGTGGCCGCATCGGACTGGGCCGGGGCAGGACGGTGCAATCGGGAGCTGCACATGGCTCTGGAAACGTTCGATGCGGTCCTCGTGACGCAGCGGGATGGCCTCACCTCCGTTCAGATCCGGTCCGTGCTGGGAGCATTCGAGGCGATGGTCGCCCGTCATGAGCGCTGCACGGAAGCGCTGCATGTCGCGCGCAGCCGGCTGGCTCTGGAAATCGCGGCGGTAAGGGAGAGTCACCTGGGCGCCCGTAAGTATCTCGAGGCGGCCGGGCCATGACCGAAGGGGAAGCGGCCGCGCTCGGTGAGCAGGTCTTCTGCGACGACGAACTCGGCCTTGCCTGGCGGGTGATCGACCGCTTGCCGGAAGCGCTGGCCCTGAACCGCATCAATGCCCGCAACGAGGCCGTGCTGCGTGCCCTTGCCATGCTCGAGGAGCATGACGAGACCCGCAGCGATGCCGGAGAACGCGCCGAAATCCATCGCCTCGAAGGCAAACTCAATCTGGTCCTGGAACTGCTGTCGGAACTCGTCCGCGAACGCCAGGAAGGAAGCGTGGTGCAGCCTGTGCGCTTCAACGCCCTCGGCTTGTGCTGGAACGTCGCGGACCCGCAGGATCACGATGCGCTGCTCGAAGTCGAGTGCTTCGCTCTGCCGGCGTGGCCGGTGCCGCTGCGTCTCTACGCACGCTGCATCAGCTGCAGTTTCAGCGACGGCTCGTGGCGCTTGTGCAGCCGGTTCGAGGGCATGACGCCGGGAGTGAGCGAGTGGCTCGAGAAGCTGGCGTTCCGTCGTCATCGCCGGGCCATCGCCCTGCAGCGCAAACGCGGCTGACGGCCGCGGTCGAAAGGCAGCCCCGTTCGACAACCAGCCGTTCTCCAACTGCTCACCATTCATTAACGAACTGATCAA